>JBJFGA010000328.1:0-7656 GCA_051892275.1 Oscillospiraceae bacterium
GCCGCCCAACTGTGGACAACATGCGTTAGCCGTTAATTGTGCGGTGTTGCCTTAATATTCGAGCAATTTGGAAATAATAACAAAAAAATATTGATTTAGTTATTCCCATGTGGTATAATTGAGTAAGATAAACTATGAAAGGGAGTATATAATCTTGAAAAAGCGCATTTTTGCTGCTGTTGCAGTGATTTCATCAATAATGCTGTCAGGCTGCGGCGGTAACACTGTTTCGGAACAGCCGACATCTTCGGCGGCAGCGGAGTCCCCTGCCGAAACAAAAGCAGATACTGCTGAAACTTCGGCGGACTTACAGGCGATCTACGATAAGATAATCGCGTCGCAGACCGGCGACGAGCTTGTTATGCTTCCGGAATCAGCACCGGAGATAATGGACAGCTATTACGCGGGTCTTTCTGACTTGGAACTGAAACAGCAGCTTCTTTACATGGCGCCTGTCACAGGGTTCGCCTGTGAGGTAATGCTGGTCGAGGCAAAGGACAGCGAAAACGCAGACAAGGCGGAGGAGATATTCCGCGGGAGAATAGAGCTTGGCTCCTCCGAGGATTTCTACCCCGAAACCGCCGCCGCATGGCAGACCAACGCGCAGGTGCAGCGAAGCGGTAACTTAGTGTGCATGATAGCCCTGCCGGAGGGTCACGATATTCCGGACGACGTTTTTGCATTGTGATTTTGCAGCCGTCGGAGTCAACGCAGATATTGGGGGAAGAAAGGCAAAATAACTGTAAGGAGCAGAAAATGGCTTACATCAACGAAAATCAACAGCTGATGAAAAAGCTGGCGGGAGAGATATCAAAGGTCATAAAGGGCAAGAGCGAAGCGGTGCAGCTGATACTGACGGCGCTTCTGGCGCAGGGTCATGTGCTTATCGAGGACGTACCCGGCGTGGGCAAGACCACCCTTGCGATGGCACTGGGCAAGGCTACCGGGCTGAATTTTCGCCGGGCGCAGTTCACCCCGGACGTTATGGCGTCGGACATCACCGGCTTCACCATGTTCAACCGGGAGGAAAACCGGTTTGAATACCGCACAGGACTTGTGATGACCAATATTCTTCTCGCGGACGAGATAAACCGTACCTCGCCGAAAACCCAGTCCGCGCTGCTGGAAGCAATGGAAGAAAAGCGCGTCACCGTTGACGGCGTGGTACACAAGCTGCCGTCGCCGTTCATTGTTATTGCTACCCAGAACTCACAGGGCTATGTGGGAACATTTCCGCTGCCGGAGGCGCAGCTCGACCGTTTCATGATAAAGATAAGCCTTGGTTATCCCACGGTTGAGGAGGAGACCGGAATTCTGCTGGACAGGCTTGGCAGCAACCCGGTGAACGACGTTCAGGCGGTGATGACCTCGGAACAGCTGGAACAGTGCATTGCGGAGGTGCAGCAGGTGAAGCTGGCGGAGAGCCTTTGCCGCTATATCGCGGAGCTTTCTGCGGCGACAAGGTCGCACGGCGGCGTGGAGTTGGGTGTCAGCCCGCGCGCTTCGCTGGCGATAATGCAGGCGAGCCGCGCATTCGCGTACCTTGACGGCAGGGATTATGTCGTGCCGGAGGACGTTGTGCGGCTGATGATACCGGTGTTCGGTCACAGGATAGTATTACGGCAGGAGATGAAAATGCGCCGCATGGACGTCACAACAGTGCTCCAGGACGCGGTTTCCTCGGTCACCCCGCCGGTAAAGCGAAGCTTCTGAGCGGGCGGAGGACACTATGCGCAGAAACAGGATACTGTATATCATAATGGCGCTGGCGTTTCTGGCATTCTCAATGGCGTACCAGAGCCGCATAGCTTCGGTGCTGCTGATAGCCTCGCTGTGCTACCCGGTGCTGGCGGCGATTGGGGCGGTGACAGCCAGCCGCTTCGCCGAGGTCGGATTCGTGGACGACCGTTCGGTGCATTCCAAGGGCGAGGAATTCGAGCTTTGGATATATGTCCGGGGGAAGTCGGTCATTCCCTACGCACCGGTGGAATTGCAGTGCAACCTGCCGGACAGGGACACCGGGTTGTTTTCGATAAAGAGAATATATGCCGCTGTGCCGCCGCTTGGCAGGTGCAGGGTGTCGGTGACGGCAATGCACCGCTACCGTGGGTCGTATATTGCGGAGATAAGCAGACTGTCGGTGTTCGACCCGCTTAGGATAATACGCATTACGCGAAAGATATCCAGCGAAACAACGCTGATATTCCTGCCGAGAAGAATAGACATAGGGGAGCTGTCCTCGGAAGCGCACAGCGAGAACAGCGTGAATACTGTTCCGCTGCTGAAGGGCGAGCGGGAGGAGTTCTCCCACGTCCGGGATTACCGTCTTGGCGACATAATGCAGCTTGTACACTGGAAGCTCACCGCGAAGCAGGACGAGCTGATGATAAAACAGTACGACGAAGAAACCGAGCGAAAGACCTACATTCTGTGCGACTACACCTTTGACGCCGCCGACCCGTGCACTTCCATGAAGCAGGCTGACGCGGTGATAGAAGCTTCTATCGCGTTCGCTTTGTCGGCGGTGAAGTCCGGCTGCGGCGCGGTGGTAGACCTCGGCAGCGGCTCGCCGGAAATGCGCAGTATCGTCAGGGATATGCCGGATTTTGAGCGGTTCTATAATCTGATGGCGGTCATACCGGCGCGTATGGCGGTGATGGACTTTGCGGAACTGGCGTTGCAGGCGGTGCGCTCCGGGGCTTCAACGGTGCTGCTCATCACCTGCAGGCTGACGGAGGACACCATTCTCGCTGCCCAGGCGGCGGCAGAGAGCTTTCAGGGGGAAGTCGTGCTCGTGTGGCTCAGTCTCGGCACGCGTTCGCCGATGGAGCCTGAAGCGGAGGGAAAGAGATTTGTGTTCTTTCCTGTGCGGGGCGACCTGGCGAAGCTCGCTGAACAGAAAGAAGAATGACACCAGCCCGGTTATTTTGCCGGGCTGATTTTTCGCATAACAGAGCCATTCGCTATTTATGGTAAAGACAAGAACCACCCGCTGTGGTAGAATATATACAGAAAGGGAGTGCTTTTATGGATATGGTGAAGATAGGGAAATTCCTCGCGCAGCTGCGCCGGGAGAAGAACCTCACGCAGGAGCAGCTTGGCGAACAGCTGGGAGTTACCAACAAGACGATATCCCGCTGGGAGAACGGCAACTACCTTCCGCCGGTGGAAATGCTGCAGCTTATGAGCGGATTCTATGACGTGTCGATAAACGAGATACTAAGCGGAGAGCGGCTCACGCAGGAGAACTACCGCCAAAAAGCGGAGGAGAACATCGCGGCGGCGATATCCGGCAGCAGCTTCTCGGTAAAGGAGCGGGTGGAGTACTACCGCAATAAATGGACGGGCGACCACCTCACCGGGACGGTCATAGGGTATGTGATGTTTGCCGCAGCGCTGGCAGCGGGGGTGATATTTTACATAACGTGGCTTATGGTCGTGGGCGCGGCGGGGCTGTTTGGCTGGTATATACTGCGATACAATCAGATGATGGCTTATGTCGAGCAGAACGCTTATGATGGCAGAGGTCAGGAGCCGGCGTTGTCTGTCGAGGTACGAATAAAAAAGCCAGCCGCGAGGGAAGCACTCTGTACGGCGCTGTGGTATGCGGTTTGTACAGCGGCGGGGGGATATATCATTTTCAACGAATACGCATGGATAATTCACCCAAAGAGCGCATTTGACGTGCTGTGTCCGGCGGTGCTGGCGTTTGCGCTGTACTGGCTGCTGTCCCGCCGCACGGAGCGTTCTGTTGGGCAGAAAACCGCAGTCTGCGCCGGGGCTGCACTTCTTGCCGCTTCAAAATACGCCATGAACTTCCTGCACTGTATGGGCGGTGAATCGGTGTTCGGGATAACGTCCATACCGGGTAGTATAGCGGCGGTGGCGGGAATTCATCTTGCCTACGGCGCGGTGGTGCTGATTATTTCGGTGCTGGCAGCGGAGGTGATACTGCGGCTGCTGAACGGGAAGAAATCGAAATCAGCAGAATAACGCAAGCCTGGGAAGCGTATTTTCACTTCCCAGGCTTGATTCTTTATACCAGAATACCCTCCAGATGGTCAAGCTCATGCTGGATTATCTCGGCGGTTATCCCGTCGTACCTTTTGCGGCACTTTCTCATGCGGATATCAAGGAACTCCACCTCTAACGCCTCGTGCCGGATGACTTCCTTTGCGCCCTCGTGACACAGGCAATTCTCCTTGATGACGTAGGTTTCCGGGCTTTTCCACATGACTGCGGGGTTCAGCATGACAACGTACTTTGCGCCCTCCTCAAACACGATAATGCGCTTCAGTACGCCTATCATGTTCGCCGCCATGCCTACGCATTCGTGGGAGTGCGCCGCGATGGTTTCCACCATGTCCTGCGCGGCGGGAAGGTCGCTTTTGTCCGCCGGAGCGGACTTCTGACTAAGCAGGAACTTATCCTTTATAATAGGTCTTATCATATATTCGGTGCGATACCTCCTGCTCTTTCAGCTTCTCTCAGGTATTCAAAGCGAATGCTGTGCATTTTCAGTCCGCTGCCGCCGAAGTACAGCCGTATGGTCGAGAACCGCGAGAAGAACGGAGTTGTGCGGTCCTGGGAAACCGGCTTCCCGCCGGTGCCGTTGAATGTGTATGTGCCGCTGGCTGTGCCGAGAGAGAACAGTGTCACTGCGGTCTGCGCCAGCTCTGACAGCTCACTGGAAGCGGTGATGGTTATCTTGTAGTAGCCCGGGTGGGATACATTCAGACCGAAAGCAAAGCTGCTGCCCTTTTCAGCGGAGATGTCCGACAGGTCGAGGGAGAACTCCCTGTCGATGTCGTAGAAGGTCACTTCCGCGCTGTTGATGTCGCTGGGGTCGGCGGGACGGTTTATTACTTCTGTCACATCGTCGCAGCCCATCATGCGCTTCAGCGCGTGGGTGTGCAGCAGGAACCGAAGCACGTTCATTGCGCTGCGCTGCAATTCGCCCCGGGTGATATCGCCGGAGTTCAGGCTGTCCAGCGTGTTGTCGTGGCAGGCTGCGCCGTCCGCTGTTACCATGTAGACATCATTCTGCGCCATTGCCATCGCCGCAAAGTCGGACTTGTCCGGAGCGTTGCCCCGCCGGTTGAGATTTGCCCACCAATCGGTCATGGTGAAGCCAGTGAAGCCCCAGTCCTCCCGGAGAATGGTGGTGTTCACGTCGTAGTTGCTGCCTGTCCACACGCCGTTCACCGAACCGTAGGTGGTCATGACCGAGGTCGCGCCCCCCTCTTTCACGGCTATCTCAAAGCCTTTGAGGTATATTTCCCGCAGCGCCCGGGCAGAGATAACGCTGTCAAGGGTGTGGCGGTGGGTCTCGCGGTTGTTGCCGCAGAAGTGCTTTATCGTTCCGGTGACTCCCGCAGAATGAAGCCCGCGAAGCTCCGCCGCTGCCGCCTGCCCGGTGAGGAACGGGTCCTCGGAAAAGTACTCGAAGTTACGGCCGTTGAGCGGGTGACGGTGGATATTCATGCCCGGACCTAGCAGGCAGTCCACGCGGTTTGCGTGCATTTCAAGCCCCATATAGCTGAACAGTTCCGTCAGCAGCTCGCGGTTGAAGGTAGATGCGAGGAGCGTTCCGTTCGGCAGGCTGAATGCCTTTGTGCCGCAGTCCAGCCGCATTCCCGACGGTCCATCGGAGCAGCAGCCGCAGGGTACGCCCATTGCTTCCAGTTCATTAGAAACGCCGCCGAATGCCGCCGCAGTACCGGCGGTCACCTTTGGGCTGCCCATGCCCTCGCCCCGGATAATGCAGGACAGGTCGTAGTCGGAAAGCTGGGCAGTGAACTCCTCCAGAGTGTTCCTGCCGTGGTATACGTCCGCAAGCTTTATGCCACGGTCGCCGGTCTGTGGTATCTCCGCGGGGAGCTGGGCGTTATCGCGGGGGTTGGGGTCATCGGTGAGGGGAACGTCCTCAAAGCATATTGCGCCGCCTTTGTTCACCATGCGCTGGAACGAAGTCACCGGCGCTAACGCTGACTTGCACTGCTTTACCACACAGTCTGCGGGAATATTCAGCGTAAAGCGGTCTGCGGCGCTGCGCACGTCAGTACCCGCGCTGAAAACATAGTCGCCGCCCTCCAGCAGCCAGCAGTCCTTGTGACCGGTTATGCCGGAATCGTCGTAGCTTGCGACGGTTTCCAGCGGTATCTCAATGCGGAGAGTATCCGTGTTTCCGGGCTGAAGTACCACGGTTTTTGCGAAGCCGCAGAGCACCCGAGCGGGTTTGCCCAGCTTCCCCTGCGGAGCGGAGCAGTAGACCTGCACGGCCTCCTTGCCGGGGAATGCGCCGGTGTTCTTTACGGTTATGTCCACAGTGACCTTCCCGCCGTCAGCAGTGAAATCCGCGGCGGTCAGCTCAAACGTGGCGTAGGACAGACCAAAACCGAACGGATAGCGCACCTTTTCCTTTGCGAAGGTCTCAAAGTAACGATATCCGACATAGATGTCCTCGCCGTAGCAGTCGATATCGCCGTCCCCGAAGAACTTGTCCGAGGGGCAGTCGCTGACGTTATACGCGATAGTGTCCGGCAGCTTTCCGCTGGGGGACACCTCGCCGGTCAGCACCTGTGCAGTACCGGTGCCACCAACCATTCCGCCCTGCCAGACGTACATCACTGCGGCGGGGGAATACTTCTCCATGAAACTCATGTCGATAAGCCCGGCAGTGTTCAGCAGCACCACAGTTTTCCGGAACACGGAGGTGACTTTCTTCAGCATGTCCTCTTCAAGGTCAGAGAGTAAGTACGCGCCCTTTTCTATCTTGTTGTCCATTTCCTCGCCGGCGGTGCGCCCGATAATTACTATCGCGGTATCGGAGGTCTTTGCCGCGTCTGCGACCAGTTCGTCTGTGAGGGGCATTTCCAGCTGCGACCAAGGCTCGCCGCCCCAGCCCTCGCCCGGGTCGAACGGGTGAGCCTCGTCCCATGTCTTGTATACTTCAAGCAGCTTCTGATTGACGCTGTAACCGGCTTCGATAAGACCGTCAGTGATGCCGGTGACGCTGGACACGTTCACCATGCCGCCGCTGCCGGTGCCGCTCTTGTAGTAGTGCAGCTGTATCCTGCCGAAAACCGCCGCTTCGCCGCCCTTTTTCAGAGGGAGCGCGTTCTCATTTTTCAGCAGCACAACGCCCTCGGCTACTGCTGCGGCTGAAATCTCTTTATATTTGTTCCAGTCGAGAATTCTATTCATATCAATACTCCTGTATATACAGCGCCGCCCGGTTTTGCCCGGACGGTGCATATTAATTACTTATTTCCGCCGAACAGTCCGCCCAGACCGCCGAGCTTGTCCTTTATCCCGTCAATATTGATTTTAGCCTTTACTCCGTCAACGACCTGCATTATCATATCGTCGGGAAGGTCTACGCCGATTATGCCTTCAACCGTCTTTATCGGGTCTTTCTGAAACTTGGACGCAATGTCGGGATCGCTCTTGACCTTGTTTACAACTTCCTCAATTTTAGCCTTGATGTCCATGTTATGTAACCTCTTTCTTCTGAAATTATCCCGTCTGCGGGATCACTTTCAGTATAGCATAATCCGCCGCAAAATACAAGTACCCGACATGAAATCTGCGTGAAAACCGTGAATTTTTCCCGGAAAGGTTTTTTTAGCAAAAACATCTTGCATTTCCGCTGGT
>JBJFGA010000329.1:0-7646 GCA_051892275.1 Oscillospiraceae bacterium
ATTCCACGGCAATGCCGTAGACTTTTCTACAAACTCGCAGGTTATAAAGCTATGAACTGTTCAAAGCTCTTTCTTAAACAGCAGCACCCGACAGTTAAACACCAGTTCCTCCTCATAAAAATCAACGCTGCCGTTATATTTTTCGGCAATGTGCCATATAGACCTTATTCCAAAGCCGTGTGAAGCTTTATTACTCTTGCTGGTTTTGAGTTTGGGGTTATTTTTCAAAACAGAGTTTGCAATAGAGTTTGAAACGCAAATGTTCAATTTGTCCTCGTCAGCCAATATTGAAACCTCTATGAATTTTGCGCCTTGAATATTTTCAGCTGCTTCTATGGCGTTATCAAGCATATTTCCGAGCAGAATGCAAACGTCGTGCTCGCTTATACCAGATATGTCGCTGCTTGAACTGCAAAGAACCGTTATCCCCTTAGATTTGGCTATGCCGAGCTTTGAATTAAGAATAGCGTTTATAAAATTATTCTTTACATCAACGAATATGTCAACTGCTTCAATGAGATTTGAGCATTCGGCTGCGTATTCTGCCGCGCCCGATATGTCTCCTTCGTTGGCGAGCCGTGATATTACTGCAAGGTGTTGTTTCATATCGTGCCGAATGCTTCGCATTTCCTCGTACTGTTTTCTGATTGATTCGGCATATTGGATATTATGTTCCTGCTGCTGTTCAAGCAGTTTGATTTTTTCTGTGGCGATGTTGCTTTTGCTGAGTGAAAGCGTCATATACAGGCATATCACATTAAGAAGGACAATTCCCGATTCCGAAGCAAAAACCAACACAGTATTGACTGCATTCAGATTAATGGCGGAAAAAACTGTATGTATCAAAGCCAGTACCATGAACGAAACTAAAAATACTGAGATAACAAGCGCCCATTCGGACTTTTTCATTCTAAGCAGCGAACCATCAACAAACTTCAGAATAAGGCTGAACAGATACACATTTATGACCTGTATTGTAACCAGCACCAAAAAGCGAACAAGTCCGGGCTTGGTATAAACATAGGATATATCAATATCAATCAAAGCACAAGCAATGCTTGTCACAAGAGCTTTTGTGCCTAATAACACTACATCGGCGACCACCGAGGCAAACAGTTTTTTCAGGACAGCTCCCTTAAAACAAATCAATGAAAAAATAAACCAGTACACGCCAATCAATGAATATATAAACCAGTACATGATATAAGCTATCCCAATCCAGTATGTAGAACGGGAGAATAAACTCAATGCTATTGCAAAGGCCGTACTGACCACGCTTCCGCAGATGTATGCTATCCTTCCTTTCGGACAGGATATGTCATATTTCAGCACTCCGCAGATGAACCGAAAAACCAAAAGCTGCTCGAATAAGGTGACTAACGCTTCAAATATATTCCACATTTTTCCTCCAATCAGCTGTTGTTTCTGAGATAAAGGTTATATTTTTCCGTCAGCAGAGGCTTATATGCTCTGCTTATATCCAGTTCAATGCCGCTGTCCAGCAGGACATAAAAACGGGTGTTATCTATCCTGCAAAGGTGAGATAAATTGATGATGTATCTGTTATGAATACGGGCAAAATACATTTCCGGCAGCTGCTCCAAAAGGCTTTCAAGCTTGGAGCGCAAATGTATGACCTCGTTTTTGCAGTTTATATCGACATAATTTGATTTGCTGGATACATAGAGAATATCCTCGGCATGAACATATTTCTTTTCACCGTGCGGCAGCGAAAAACAGATGGGCATATTAGCCGAAATATGTGAGGCAAGCTTTTTAATAACACTGTTCAGTTTTATCTCCATTATTTCGGCGCTGTCCTTTGGAATAAAGTTAAACGGTCGGAAATCAAGACTGTCGTAAACCAGAGCGTTCTCTGTTGAGATAAAAATTATGTAAGTTTTTTCGGAAATCCGGCGTATCTGCCGCGCGACCTCAAAGCCGTCTGTTTCAGGCATTTTTATATCCAGAAATACAATGTCAAACATATTGATTCTATGTGCTTTAAGAAAGCTGTTCCCAGAGGTAAAGGTCTGAAATTCGCACTTTACTGCGTTTCTTGCCATTGCACCTGATATCCGCTCCAACAGATGTTTTAACATAGTTTCATTATCATCGCATATTGCCGCTCTCATTACGCCCTCCTTGATATTGCTCTTGAAATAATTATACGCTGAAAAAGAAAGACTGTCAATCAGGTAATAATTCCAAACTTCACTTTTTATTGTCAAACTTCACTAATTTGTTGACAAGCGGCTAAATCAATGATATTATTAGAAAAACTTGCAGAGATTTTTGGAGGAGCCTGAAAATGTACATGATTGATACTCATAGCGGAATACTCCCGGCGGCACTTATTCTCATTGCGATAATCGCTATTGCTGTGCCGCTTATAATGCGACAGCTGACGCTAAGGCGGCTGATATGCGCTGTTGTCCTTGCGGCATCGATAATATTCTGGCTTATTCAGTCGCTGGGTACATATGTGATATTCGGCGGAGCGTTAAGGGGACAGAGCATTGATATTCTTCCGTTTTCAAGCGTTTTGCTGACAGTCGATGATTTTGGCGGCTCGTTGACGCAGCAGGAGCTTTGGGAAAACTGTATTGCGCCGCAGCTGTTTGAGCTGTCGGTTTCGCTGGGGTTCGGGATAGTATGGGGGATAACAGCCGCCGAAGCGTTCAACCTGCGTACTGCAAAGAAATTCGCTGTAATTTCTCTTGCTGTGGCGCTTCCTTTGGAGCTGGCAATAAACCTTGCCGCTCTGTCCGGCGTAGTGTACAGCTACCGGTATGATACGGCAAGATACCTGCTTACCGCAGCGGGAATAACAGGCGGGTGGTTCATAAGAAAAGGCGTAATGTGTCTGAAAAAGGAGCGCAGAGATGATAACGATAAATGAGCTAAGAAAATGCTATACTCTCGGCGAAAACAACACCGTCACGGCTCTGGACGGAGTTTCGTTTGAGGTGAATGACGGCGAATTGGTCTTTGTAATGGGGAAGAGCGGTTCAGGAAAATCAACACTGCTGCATATCTTAGGCGGCATTGACAGACCGACCTCGGGCAGTATAAAGTACGGCGATATTGAAATAACATCACTTTCGGAAAGGAAGCTGGCGCTGTTTCGGCGCGATAATATCGGTTTTGTTTTTCAGGATTATAACCTTGTTCCTGAGCTTACCGCCGCAGAAAACATCAAGTATCCCGTACTGCTCGCCGGAAAAAAGCCTGACCGCGGATTATGGGAGCATCTGATTTCCACACTTGAACTCGGTGACAGGCTGGAACATCTGCCGTTCCAGCTATCCGGTGGTCAGCAGCAGCGCGTTGCAATCGCGAGAGCGCTTATTTCAGACCCGCAGGTAATTCTGTGCGATGAACCGACCGGAAATCTTGATTCCGAAGCGGCTGAGAATGTTCAGAATATGCTTTTCAGACTCAACAGCGATTTGAAAAAGACAGTAATAATAGTTACCCATGACCCCGATTTTGCCCAAAAAGGAAAGCGGACAATAACGCTCATGGACGGAAGGATTATATAAATGAAACTGATAACACACTATGTGCTGAGAAATATGTCGCTTCACAGGGCAAGGAGCATAGGAGTATTTCTGGCATATCTGGTCATTACAATATTCTTCGCGGCGGAGCTGACTTCGCTCGACGATTTCAGAATATCGAATGAAACAGCACTTGACAGCATTTTCGGAACGCATGACGGGATATTCTGCGCCGAAACGCCGAATGTCGAACATTATGGTGATTTTGAAGAAACCGGCGTTATAGCAGTGGAATTCACTGGAACAAAGGACGGCGAAAGCACCGACAGGTTAATTATTGCCGGCAATGCGGACGATACCGCCGTGAGCCTTTGCAGCATTACCGCTGTTGAAGGAAGGCTTCCCAAAAATGAAAACGAGATTGCTCTTGAGCGCTCGCTGCATGACATTCTCTATCCCAATTCCGCTGTTGGCGACAATATCACCATAAACATCAATTCACCCGAAAAATCTCAGGCTGTGTTTTCTCTTTGCGGCATTGTCAACGACTTTTCGGGGTATCAATGGGATTCCTCAGGGAACAAGCCGAAGATGCCCAATGCGCTTGTAGGCGGCGAATGTGTTGACGCAATGTATTACTTTGTGAGCGTCAAAGGTAATGTAACCGGTACTGCTAGAGCGGTATTCCTGCCGAACCAACGAAACAGCTTTGATGTGATGAATTCCATGTTCGGGATAAGCTCCGACAATAGCGCAGCGATATTGAGCGTTGTGCTTATCGTGTTTGTCTTAATATCATTTGTTGCTGTACTTTTTGTTTTCAGCAGAATGACCGGAAAAGAGCTTGGCGTTCTGAGGTCAGTTGGCTTTGACGAAAAAAGCGTTTCCGCTATTTCGGTGATAAGGCTCAGCCTGCTTATTGTTCCGGCGTTTATTTTTGGAGCAGTCAGCGGCTGTGCGATAACCATGTTCCGTGCGGGAATGGTTCATTGTATCTCAATAACCAAGCTGGCGGCTTTTATTGTTTTTTCGGTAATATTACTGTGCGCAGCGGAGATATTCCGGGTCAAAAAAGGATTCAAAAGACCTGTCAACTGTGAGTTGCGGAAAATTCTCCCAAAATCAGAAATAAAAGTCACAAGCAGCGACCCGATTTGGCTGTACTCCCTTCGAAGTTTCATTATGAACGGTCAGGAAATATCTGCCTGCGCGATCTCGACATTTCTTGCGGTAATGCTGTTATCTATTTCTGTGTCTGTGAATGCCCAGATGCGCTCCACGATTCTTCAGATGGAACGACCGTATGACATGTCGGTGTTGTTCACCGACCAGACAGTAACCTCGCTGAATGTGTCAAGATACAATTCAGGTCTTTCAGAGCAGGAATTACTGGCTTTAAAAAACAGAGGTGCTGATGTAATCGGAATAAAGCGGCAGTATATCTATGAGCTTGGAGTCAGCGATGGTTCGGGTGATATTTATTCCGACAGCCACAACGATGATATAAAGCAGGATATGGAGCGGCTCGGTTTTTCCGACCAAGACATATTTGCACTTAGAATAAACGGTCTTGATGACGATTCGGTGAATTACATTAGTGGTCATATTATTGACGGCGAAATAAATAGAATAGGACTGCAAACAGGAACACAGGCAATATGGGTCAGCTCGGGCGGCGCTAATGAGCATTCCGTTGGAGATGTGATACGGCTGGGCTTTGTGGTCAATAGTGACCCTGACACACCGTCATACGACAAGATGAAATATAACGAGATAAGTGTGACTATCTGTGCGGTCGCTGAATTTCCCTTTGATTCGCCTGACAGGAAAACACGGGCTTTATCCGACTGCGTAGAAGGCGGTTTGATATGGTCGGATAAGGCGTTTGAGAACATTGGAATACAAAAAGGGTACGACGCCGTGTATTTATGGCTTCCGGAGGACAGCACGGCAGTATATCAGCTTATAAATGATTTTAAGTCGCATTACGGCAGCCTGTTCCATACGACTGATAATATGCAAGAGCAGCAGGTGCGCACTGAAATCACTTCACGAATTGAAATGGTGTCTGTCGTGTTTATTTCCGGAATTGCGGGAGTTTCGCTGATAAGCTTTGTGGTAGTTACTGTTTCCAGAGCTGCACAGCGCAGAAAAGTGTATGGATATTTACGCGCGGTGGGTCTAACCGCTGGGAAGCTGTTCCGTCTGCTTACGGCAGAGAATGGAATATCCATAGCAGTATCGTTTCTGAGCGGCGCAGTGCTTGGGTGGCTGCTGGTATGGGTTTTGCAAATTCCTATATCCGGTGGGTGGCTGATTGCTGTCATGGCGGCGGGATACGCTGTGGTCACAGCTTGTGTTTGTGCGGTAATTGCGTATCGGATATGCCGAGTCAGCATTGCTGAGTGTATCAGGTAGGTAATATCATTATTAACAAAATCTCTCGGTTATTTCGCATTCCTGCGAAGTCACCGAGAGGTTTTATTTCTAGCTAATTGTCGAATGCTCAGCTTCTCTTATATCCCATAGGAGCAGTCTAACCAACGATGTTGTACTTTATGGGAATGGAGTTGTCGGACTGCAACAACCCCAACATTCTCCGAGCTGTGCCGAGGGGTACATTAGTCCCTGCCTCCCAAGCCTCAACGGTTTTAGAGGAAACGCCCATAAGTGCAGCGAATGTGCTTTGTGTCATATTCAGAGTATGCCGTAAAGCTTTGATTTCCTCCGCAGTAAAATCTGGAATAGGAGCAACAGTGCATTTCATAACACGGGCTGTTCCCTTGCCCTTTTCGTACTCAACAGCTTCGCTCAAGCCTGTCATAATGCTTTCATAAACGCTCATAATCATCACTCCTTCTCTGAAAGTGCCGTTTCCAATGTGCTAATCATCTTGGCGATATTGTTGCGTTCGGCTTTGCTTAGGTTATCCTTTTCACTTTTAGGATATGCGGTAATCAGATAAATGCTCTCATACACCACGAAATCCACATAGCAAACTCTCACGCTGCCGCTTTTGCCTCTGCCCTCGAATGCGAAACGCAGCTTGCGCAAACCGCCTGTGCCTTGCATAACATCGCCCTTTTCAGGATTGAGCAGCAGTTCTTCTTGCAATCGCCGCAAATCATTATCGTCCAAGCCCATACTTTTCCAACATCTGTCGAATTCGGGCAGCATTACAAACTTCCTAGTCATTGTATCACCTTTCATCTATATTATACCCTATCAAATAGGAATTGTCAATATGTTTTTTGAATATTGTATGTGAAAAAATTTAGAGACACGCCGTAAACTTGTTCTTTGTTTGTTCTTTATTGTTACGAAAAACCTCAAAAAGTTACTGAAGGTGCTCTTTTTGAGATGTGCTGTAATTGGCTCTGTTATGCGGTTTTCCCGATTTCTCGAAAAGATACAAATAACTATGGGGGATTTTCAATTCCCGTACGGGTCACCATAAGCGCAGCTCACATTTGGCTTGACAAAGCCTTTTGTGGGCTTTTCTTTTTGCCTTGAAACCGCCGATGGGTCTTATTTGGGTCTTATTTTTCTTATGCCCCTCTTTTAGTAAAGTTCAGTGCTTCCGCAACGGCGTTGCAAGCCTTGACTTGGTTTTCTCGGAACATATGCCCGTAGATATTCAGCGAGGTGCTTACCTGCGAATGTCCGAGTATTCCCGAAACGGTTGTAGGGTCAATTCCTGCGCCTATAAGTAAACTGGCGTGCAGATGTCGGAAAGTGTGAATACCATAAAATGGGAAATTATGTTCCTCACAAAACTCTTTCAGCCAGCCGTAGGGTGTTTGCGGGTTCATCGGCAGACCGTTCCACTTCGTGAACAGACGGTCATTCTCAACCCACTTACTGCCAAGCCGCTGTTTTTCGCTCTCTTGCTCTGCTCTGAACTGCTCAAGAATTGCAAGCACTTCGGGCGGCAGCTTAATGAAGCGCACCGAGTTCTCGGTTTTTGTGGTGTCAGTGTAAATGCCCCTTGCCTTCGTGTAGTTAGATGTGCGCTGAATATGCACTACGCCCGTTTCAAAGTCGATGTCTTTCCGCTCCAAACCCAGCATTTCACCACGGCGCATACCGCTATAAATGTCCAAAGCAAAGAATGTCCGCCATTTCAGCGGCGCTGTTTCAAGC
>JBJFGA010000330.1:0-7630 GCA_051892275.1 Oscillospiraceae bacterium
ATGCTCCTCGAAGTCGGCAAATATCTGCTCGTCCTTGTCTATGCCTATTCTGTGCAGCTCGTTGTGGAGATTATACAGGAAATCTCCCTTGTTTTTTGCGATCATTATCCGTTGTCCCCTTTCAGCAGTGCATTTATACTGTCAACAAACCCAAACCATTCCGAAAGCAGCTTTTCCTTTTCTTCCCTGCCGCTTTCCGTTATCTTGTAGTACTTCCTCGGCGGTCCTTCCTGCGACTCCACTATGTAGGAGTCTATCACGCCGTTGTCTTTCAGCCGCTTCATCAGCGGATATATCGTTCCCTCGGTTATCTGCATGCATTCAGATATCCGGTTCACCAGCTCGTAGCCGTAGCAGTCGCCGCGGCACAGCAGCGAAAGCACGCACAGCTCCAGCGTTCCTCGTTTCAGCTGAGAGTTCATTTTTCACCTCCAGCGGAGTATTTTTTATTTCAAGGTACTTTGTGTTACAAGGTAGCCTGTTTTAAAATTTGGGAACATTCACCTTCCTGTTCCGTGCTTTAATTATACCACAAGGTATTATGTTTTGCAAGGTACTGAATAAACAAATCCGTTATATTTTTTTGTAGCATTTCTGTGCATATTTGCCAAACGCTCTCCCGGACATATTCACCATATATGAAAAACCGCGTTCCCACCACCGCATTTTGTGTAAAAAACTCTTGTATAAATCCGCTTTTTGTGGTAAAATGATAAAGTATAATATAAGAATAACAGTTTGACGAGAACACTCCATTTTATAATGTCAGCTGTAGGGGAGGGGCTTGCCCCTCCCGCAAATTAAGCAGCGCATTATAAACGGGATGTGCAAACACGGACGTTTGCGCCCCCCGCCCCAAACGGCGCAGGACGCGCCGCATAATGGGCGGGAGGGGCAAGCCCCCTCCCCTACGGGAATTACTTATCAGCAAACTGAACCTTATTAAAAAAACGAAATACAAAGGAGAAACACAAATGTCCAGAGATTATTCAACCTACGAAAGCCCCTTCTGCACCCGCTATGCCAGCAAGGAGATGCAGTACATCTTCTCCGCCGACAAGAAGTTTTCCACATGGCGCCGCCTGTGGGTGGCACTTGCCCGGGGCGAGATGAAACTCGGTCTGCCCGTAACCCAGGAGCAGGTGGACGAGCTTGAAGCACACATCACCGATATCAACTACGAAGTGGCAGAGGAGCGCGAGAAGCTTGTCCGCCATGATGTAATGTCCCACGTTTACGCCTACGGTCAGCAGTGTCCCAAGGCTGCGGGGATAATCCACCTCGGTGCTACCTCCTGCTATGTCGGCGACAACACTGACGTTATCGTAATGCGGGACGCACTCCAGCTTGTGAAGAAAAAGCTGCTTAACGTCATAAACAACCTCGCGGGATTCGCCAGCGAGCACCGCAGCCAGCCCTGCCTTGCATACACCCACCTCCAGCCCGCACAGCTAACCACCGTCGGCAAGCGCGCGACCCTCTGGATAAACGAACTGATGATGGACTATGAGGAGATAGAGTACCGCATAGCTAACCTGAAGCTGCTGGGACAGAAAGGCACTACCGGCACGCAGGCTTCCTTCATGGAGCTGTTCAATGGCGACAGCGCGAAGATAAAGGCGCTGGAAAAGTCCATCGCTGAAGAAATGGGCTTCACCGAGTGCGTTCCGGTCAGCGGTCAGACCTACTCCCGCAAGATGGACAGTCAGGTGCTGGCGACCCTCGGCGGTATCGCGCAGAGCTGCTCGAAATTCAGCAACGACCTGCGTATCCTCGCGAACTTCAAGGAGATGGAAGAGCCGTTCGAGAAGAACCAGATAGGCTCGTCCGCAATGCCCTATAAGCGCAACCCCATGCGTGCGGAGCGTATCACCTCCCTCGCAAGATACGTTATGATAGACACCCTGAATCCCGCGTTCACCGCCGGAACACAGTGGTTCGAGCGCACCCTTGACGACAGTGCGAACAAGCGTGTTTCCGTGGCTGAGGGCTTCCTCGCGGTGGACGCTATCCTCAACATCATGATAAACGTCACCAACGGTCTGGTGGTATACCCCAAGGTAATTGAGCAGCGCGTAATGCGTGAGCTGCCGTTCATGGCTACCGAGAACATCATGATGAGAGCCGTAGAAAAGGGAGGCAACCGTCAGGAGCTTCACGAGGCGCTCCGCCAGCACAGCATTGCCGCCGCGGCGGTAGTAAAGGAGCAGGGCGGCGAGAACGACCTCGTAAAGCGCATTGCCGCAGACCCGATGTTCATGATAACCGAGGAGGAAATTCTGGCAGTACTGAAGCCCGAGAACTACACCGGACGCGCACCCGAGCAGGTAAAGGAGTTCCTTGACGAGGTGGTATTCCCTGTACTCGAAAAGAACAAGTCGCTTCTTGGCGAAAAGGTAGAATTAAGCGTTTAAATCAGGAGCGTAAACACAGTTGAAAAAGTGGCTTTGCGCGGATATTCCCGCAGTAAACAATGAAATAACGCAGCAGTTCGGGGAGCTTCTCGGCGGGGTCATGCTCAGCCGGGGTATAGCCTCCCTTGAACGTGCGCAGGAGTTCTTCGGCTGCCGCAGCCTTTCCGACCCGCTGCTGATACGGGACATGGAGGCAGCAGCAGACATTATCCGCACCGCGCTGGACGAGGGCAAGAAAATAACCGTGTTCGGCGACTACGACTGTGACGGAGTCACCGCAACCGCCATGCTGTACGGCTATCTGGACGCAATGGGCGCGGACGCGGATTACTACATACCCGACCGCAGCGAGGGCTACGGCATGAACCTTGAAGCCCTGAAGCGCATTCTGGACTCCGGCACGGAGCTTATCATAACCGTGGACAACGGCATTTCCGCAGTGGAGGAAGCCGCCTATATCCGCAGCCGGGGCGCACAGCTGGTCATCACCGACCATCACCAGCCCCCGCAGGAGCTTCCAGTGGCTGACGCCTGCGTAGACCCTCACCGCCCGGACGACAACTCTCCGTTCAAGGACCTGTGCGGTGCCGGAGTAGTGCTGAAGCTTCTGTGCGCCCTCGAGGAGGACGAGGATTTCGTCATGGAGCAGTACTCCGACCTTGCGGCGGTGGGTACTATCGGCGACGTAATGCCGCTAACCGGCGAGAACCGCTATATCGTCCGCCGGGGACTTGAAAATATCCAAAGCTGCCAGAACCTAGGGCTGGAACGCCTGCTTAGAAGCGCCGGGACTGCTCCGGAGCAGACCGACGCGACCACAGTTGCATACACAGTCTGCCCCAGGATAAACGCCGCCGGACGTATCGCGTCAGCGGACAAGGCAGTGCAGCTGCTTCTGACCGACAGCCCGGAGCGGGCTTCCCTGCTCGCCGAGGAGCTTGCGGTGCTGAACAACAAGCGCCGCGAGGAAGAAACAAAGATACTTGAGGACGTCAACAGTCAGCTGGAACAGAACCCCGCGCTCTTGAAGGAACGCGTGCTGGTGGTGTCCGGAGATGGCTGGCATCACGGCGTTATCGGGATAGTAGGTACACGGCTGCTGGAGAAATACGGCAAGCCGGTGCTGATGATAGGCATTGAAAACGGGGAAGCACGCGGCTCCGCAAGGGGTATCGATGGCTTCTCGATATACAAGCTGCTGGAACGGTGCAGCCGCGTGCTGACAAAATTCGGCGGGCATTTAAAGGCGGGGGGATTCTCCCTCCCGGCGGACAAGGTGGAGGACTTCCGGCAGATGGTGTATGCATTCTGCCGCGAATGTTACCCGAAAATGCCGGAATACGCCGTCAGCGCAGATATGGAGGTCACCGGGGCACAGCTCACGCTGGAACAGGTCGGCGAGCTTTCCAAGCTTGAACCCTGCGGCGAAGGCAACCGCCGTCCGGCTTTCCTGCTGAAAAACTGTGTGGTGAACGGCAAACGTGCGCTCAAAGAGGGAAAATACACCAGCCTTGAAATACAAAACGGCGGTGTGAAGCTGAAAGCGCTATGCTTCGGCGTTCCCTTTGCGAAATGCTTCCCGGAGATAGGCAGCGCCGTGGACATTATCGCCACTGCGGAGATAAATGAGTTCCGGGGCGAGAAGTCGGTGACATTAAAGGTTCAGGAGCTTCGCCCGGCGGGCTTCCGTGAGGACAGGTTCTTCGCGGCACAGCGGACCTACGAGGAGATTTGCCGGGGAGAGGGCTGCGACCAGCGGTTAGCGCCCAGGGTCATTCCCGACCGTGAAGCGCTCAAATCGGTGTACGACCTGCTGCGCAGACACGGCGGCTCAATGTCCGCGGAGGAACTGTACCTCTACGGCGGCGGGGAACAGAATTACTGTATGCTGCGGATATCGCTTGACGTTTTTGCGGCGGCGGGAATGGCGGAGCAATCCGCAGACGCCGGCAATATCAGGCTTATCCCGGTGAAGCAGAAAACAGACCTCATGTCCGTGGGACTTCTGGCGGAGCTTCGCCGCAGTCTTTCGGTACAGTGATATTTACGGAACCACTGAATAAATCACGCCTGACGGCGCTATCTGCGCACCAGATTCAATCAGTGCTTCCTTACATAATTCGGGGAAATAATAAAAAAACGGCGTTTCGCCGTGAAGGGTGGTTTCTGGCATGACTGGTTCAGCAAATGCAGCCGCAGCTGCTATCACAACATTTGAGCAGCTTGCGGACAAAATAAGGGCGAGCGAGAAGGCTTACGACCTCAACAAGATATCACAGGCATACGAGGTGGCGGACAAGGCGCACGAAGGACAGGTGCGCACCTCCGGCGACCCCTACATCACTCACCCGCTTGCAGTTGCGTCTATCCTGCTGGACTACTGCATGGACACCGACACGATATGCGCGGCGCTGCTGCACGACGTAGTGGAGGACACCCCTGTCTCGCTGGACGAGCTGCGCAAGAAGTTCGGCGACGATGTTGCGCTGCTGGTTGACGGCGTAACCAAAATAGGACTTGTCCCGCTGAACTCCAAGGAGGAACAGCAGGCAGAGAATATCCGCAAGATACTTATGGCTATGTCCAAGGATATCCGGGTAATAATCATCAAGCTCGCCGACCGCCTGCACAACATGCGGACGCTTGGCGCAAGACCACCCCAGAAGCAGCGCAAGACATCCCTCGAAACCATGAACTTCTACGCGCCGATAGCCCACCGCTTAGGTATGAGCGACGTGAAAGAGGAAATGGAGGATATCGCTATCCACTACCTCGACCCCTACGGCTGCAAGGAGGTTGAGGAGCAGATAGCCCTTCATAAAGAGGAACGCGACGCATTCATCGACAGCATAAAAAAGCGCATAAGAGAGCGCATTACCGACATCAAGCCCGAGCCGATAATTGAGGGTCGGGTGAAGTCGATATACAGCATTTACAAAAAGGTTTATGTCAAGAACAAGCGCTTTGACGAGATTTATGACATCTACGCGGTGCGGGTGATAGTACAGTCGGTCATTGAGTGCTACAATGTTCTCGGCGTTATTCACGACATGTTCCGCCCTATCCCCTACCGCTTCAAGGACTATATAGCTACCCCCAAGCCCAACCGCTATCAGTCACTGCACACCACCGTTATCGGGCGGGAGGGTATCCCGTTTGAAGTACAGATACGCACGGTGGAGATGCACAACACCGCGCAGTACGGCGTTGCGGCGCACTGGAAGTACAAGGCGGGTATCTCCGGAAACGTGTCTGGCGAGAAGCGCTTCGACTGGATCCGTCAGCTGCTGGAGCGCCAGCAGGAAGCTGACGACGTTGAAGCCATCACCGACGCGATAAAGACCGACCTCGCCCAGGACGAAGTGTTCGCGTTCACCCCTAAGGGCGATGTGATCGCGCTGCCGGTGGGCGCTACGGTGCTGGATTTCGCCTATTCTATCCACACCCAGGTGGGAAACAAGATGACCGGCGCAAAGGTCGGTGGGCGAATGGTGAGCTTCGATTATGCGGTAAAGACCGGCGATATCGTGGAGATTCTGACCTCCGGCTCGCCGAATTACGGACCTAACCGCAACTGGCTTGAAATAGCCAAGACCACCGAGGCAAAGAGCAAGATACGCAGCTGGTTCAAGAAGGAATGCCGCGATGAAAACATCGTGCGCGGCAAGGAAGAGTTGGAGCACGAATTCAAGCGCAACGGCATAGCTGTTGAGCCGGAGCTGCTGCAATCCACCGCACAGCGCCAGCGCCTGAACTCGGTCGAAGACCTGTACGCGGCGATAGGCTACGGCGGTGTATCGCTGTCTAAGATAATCCAGCGCATAAAAGAGGAGCAGCTGCGCAATCATAAGGAGCAGCAGGCTATACAGACCGCCGCTGCCGCAGACCCGCAGGAAAATATCGCGGAAACCAACCGCCGCAGCCGCCAGAAGGGCATTATCGTAGAGGGCGTGGACAACTGTCTGGTGAAGTTCGCCCAGTGCTGCAACCCGCTCCCCGGCGACCCTATAATCGGCTTTGTGACCCGCGGCTTCGGTGTTTCTATCCACAAGCAGGACTGCATAAACGTCATCAACAACATGGATAACCCGGACAACAAGGACCGCTGGATAAAGGCAAGCTGGGCGGGAGTGGACGACTCCACCTACCGCGCGACGATCGATGTTGTCGCAGAGGACAGGATAACCATTTTCGCGGACATCACCACCGCGATAGCCACCAACCACATTCCGCTTCAGGAGCTGAACGCTCATCACCTGAAAAACGGCAACATGAGCCTGCTTGTAACTGTCGAAATAGCCGGAATGGAGCAGCTTTCCAACGTCATGGGCAGACTTCAGAAGATACCCGGTGTTATCTCAGTCGAAAGAACCGGAAAGCAGTAATTCGGAGGACGATATGCCGCAGATTTATCAGCTCCCGCTGGGAGCATTACAGACCAACTGCTATATAATTGAGGGCGAGAACAAGCGCGCCGTAGTGATAGACCCCGCGTCCGTCACCGAGCTTGAAATGTTCCTGAACACCCACGCTCTCACCCTCGGCACGATAATAATAACCCACGGACATTAGGACCACTTCGCCGGGGCTGCGGAACTAAGCCGCAAGTCCGGGGCGAAGATAATTGCCTCTGCACCGGACGAGGAAATGTACGGCAGCGCGGTGAAAAGCTGGGCGGATTTCATGCCGGTGGAATTTCAGCCGATAAAGCCGGATATACTGTATTCAGACGGGCAGGAATTCACCGCCGAGGGGCTGAAATTCCGGGTGATGTCCGCGCCGGGGCATACCGCTGGGAGCTGCCTGCTGTTCATGCAGAACGACGGAGAGGAAGTTATTTTCTGCGGCGATGTCGTGTTCCTCTGCGGAATAGGACGGACTGACGGCTACTCCGGCAGCACCCGGGAAATGCTGGACAGCCTTGAGAAAATTGCAAAGCTGCCGGGCGACTACAAGATTTACCCGGGTCATGGCAGCAGCACAACGCTTTCGTATGAGCGGGAGAATAATCCTTATCTGGGCAGGTACAGGTAAATTGTAATTTGCCGGGTAAGCCCGGCGTCTATTACGCCTTTTAATATATTGCATTTTGCCACAGGTATATCAACGGCGGGATTATTATATGTGTCACAAAATCAAAAATGAAGGCAGGTTATTTGTCTGTTATCACACCCGTAGGGGAGGGGCTTGCCCCTCCCGTATAAGGTGATTTGTAT
>JBJFGA010000331.1:0-1976 GCA_051892275.1 Oscillospiraceae bacterium
ACCGGCAAGCGTGCCCATGTCCTTTAAAGACGCTTCCAGCAGCGAAGACTCGTTGCGGAATGACGGGTCGGTTTCTGGTGCGCCCTCGGCTACTTCCTCGACATACTCGGTAGTCCAGAGGTTTGTATCGTTGCTGAAAGACCAGTGGGGTGCAAACCGGGTGACCATATTATCTGCATAGCGCACAAATATTGTTGTACCCGCGTTGTTAGAAAAACCGAGCACTCTGCGGTCCAGCTTCATCGCCATTATCATGAAGATGTTTTTTACGCCTTCATTTTTGAGGTGCGCGAACCAGTCAGCCGGGTCTTTTGCCCGGAACATCGGTGCGCCGGACTTTGTCCTGTCGCAGAAATTGAAAACGATGCTCCCCTCGTACTTCAGCGGGGTGAAATTAAGCTCTGTGCCGTCGCGCAGCGCCGCTCTTGCGGCAGCGGTGATACGGCAGACCTGTGATACTTCTCCGTTCATATTAAGCTCCTTGTGTTATAATTTATTTGCAAAACCTGTGCCGTCAAGGCTGCCCTTTATTCCGAGCAGTTCAAGAACGGTCGCTCCGATATCACCGAAGCAGGCTCTTGTGCCAAGATCTCCCGGAGTGATCTCCGCGCCGTAGAACAGCGCCGGGATATACTCCCGCGTGTGGTCTGTGCCGGTATGGCAGGGGTCGCAGCCGTGGTCGGCGGTGATAATGAGCACGTCCTCGCGCTGCATTTTGTCGAGGAATCCCCCCAGCCACACGTCAAACTCGTTGAGCGCCTGCGCGTAACCTTCCGGGTCGCGGCGGTGTCCGAACGACATGTCGAAGTCCACCAGATTAGTGAAGCAAAGCCCGTTGAACGGTATGCTCTGCATTCGTGAGGTCTCATTCATGTCGCAGAAATTTCCGATGTCCCGGACGTACTTTGTAAGCCCTTTTCCGGCAAAGATGTCGTAAATTTTTCCTATGCCGATAACGTCCAGCCCCTGCCGGGAAATGTAATCCAGCATGGTGTTTTCCGGCGGCAGCAGTGAGAAGTCGTGACGGCGCGGCGTTCTGGTGAACGGGTGTGTTCCCTCAAACGGGCGGGCGATAACTCTGCCCACGGCATAGTCCCCGGTGAGTATCTCCCGCGCCTTGCGGCAGTAGTCGTACAGCGTTTCCACAGGGACAACAGCCTCATGTGCCGCTATCTGGAATACGCTGTCCGCCGACGTGTACACGATAAGGTCGCCGGTGCGGATATGATCCTCGCCATAATCTGCAATCACCTTTGTGCCGCTGTAAGGCTTGTTGCAAAGCACTCCCCTGCCGGTCTCTGCGCTGAATTTGTCTATGACCTCCTGCGGGAAGCCGTCCGGGAAGGTCGGGAACGGTTTTTCAGAGGTCAGCCCGGCTATTTCCCAGTGACCGGTGGTTGTATCCTTGCCCTTTGACTTCTCTGAAATGCGCAGATATGCCCCCTTAGGAGCGGCGCATTTCTCGCCGACAGACACGCCTTCAATATTGAACAGTCCCAGTTCGCGCATATTCGGCACGCACAGCTTTCCTGTATTGAAGCAGGATCGCAGTGTGTTTGCGCCAACATCGCCGAAGTCTGCTGCGTCCGGCATTTCGCCAATGCCGAAGCTGTCAAGAACTATAATAAAAACTCGTTTTGCCATAATTCACCTCATTTTTCGCGAATACGGTCTATTTTAATAAATGTCAGCTTCCCCGCCGGTCAGCAGCTTAACGGCACTGCTCGTTCCTATTCGTTCGCCTCCCGCTTCAAGGAACATCTCCAGATCTTCGCGGGACTTCACTCCACCGGCTGCTTTCATGCGGACGTTATCGCCGATATGCTGGCTGAACAGCCGGATATCCTCTATCTTCGCCCCGGCTGTACCGAACCCGGTCGAGGTTTTGATGAAGTCTGCACCAGCGCGGGTAACGCAGCCGCACAGCTCGATTTTCTCCTCTTCGGTGAGATAGCAGGTTTCCACGATCACCTTCA
>JBJFGA010000332.1:0-32312 GCA_051892275.1 Oscillospiraceae bacterium
CATGATCGAATTTAAAATGAGTCGCATGGCGCTTCGGCTGGATTTTTCGTTTTTTGCGGTGCTGGCGTTGTTTTTCTGGCTGGACAGCTCCGGGTTCGGGCTGACTGCGCTGGCGGTATGCGCTGTACATGAGCTTGGACATCTGGCGGTAATGCATGCCTGCGGTATTCTGCCGGAAAGCGTGACATTCTACGGCGCGGGGATACGCATTTCCAGCCGCGAGGTAGAGAGCCGTTCCCCGGCGGTGCAGGCGGCGGTGTACTCTGCCGGGTGCGTTGTAAATCTGCTGCTTGCGGTTATACTGTGGCAGTTTCCTCCGCTTCGGGAAGCGGCAGCGATAAGCCTTTTCACCGGTGTGTTCAACCTGCTCCCGGTGGGCGAATTTGACGGAAGGCGGCTGCTAAAGCTACTTCTAATCATGACCGTCACCCCTGATAAAGTGGACAGTATTCTAAGGTGCTGCGGTATCTTTTCAGCTGTTCTGATATCCGCTGCGGTCATTTTTCTGGGCAGGGGCGTTAGCTTTTCACTTTTTACAACCGTGATATATCTTCTGATAATGTCCATGCAAAAGAATTGATTTATTTTACAAACATTGCTTGACAATCATAGGCAAATGAAGTATAATATAGACAGCATAATTCCCAGATACCTAAAAAATATGAAAAAGGAGTATTGACATGAGGTATGAGATCAAGGGCGAGCCGCTGCCCGTAGTAATTTGTTATCTTAGTGTCGGCGAGCAGGTAAAGTGCGAAAAGGGCGCAATGTCCTGGATGACCCCCAACATGAAAATGGAGACCGGCGCAGGCGGAATCGGTAAGGCGTTCGGCAGAATGTTCTCCGGCGAGTCCATTTTCCAGAATACATACACATCTGTTGGCGGAGATGGCATGATCGCATTTGCTTCCAGCTTTCCCGGTTCTATTATCCCGGTCGATGTAAGCAAGGGTGACTTTATCGTGCAGAAGTCCGGCTATCTCGCTTCCGAGCCGACTGTTGAGCTTTCTGTTGCATTCCAGAAGAAGCTGGGCGCTGGTTTCTTCGGCGGCGAGGGCTTCATCATGCAGCGTCTTCATGGCACCGGCATGGCGTTTATTGAGATCGACGGATATGTTGTTGAGTACGAGCTTCAGGCAGGACAGCAGCTTCTGGTTGACACCGGATATCTTGCCGCTATGACGGCTTCCTGCACAATGGATATCCAGACCGTAAAGGGCGTCGGAAACGTCCTGTTCGGCGGCGAGGGTCTGTTCAACACAGTTGTAACCGGCCCCGGCAAGGTATATCTCCAGACAATGCCTATCAGCAATGTTGCAGGCGCTATCTCTTCCGTATTGCCAAGGAGCAACTGATATCCCAAATAAATAGAAACGCCCGGGAAGTACAAACGTGCTCCCCGGGTTTTGTTATCTGACATCATAGTAGAACTTGTCCGCAGCTTCACGGTCCTTTCCGGTGAATATCGCGTTGGTCAAATTCCGGTTTTTGATGAGGTACCAGTCGCCGAACTCGTCAAATTTTCTGCTGGACGTGATTATGCGGGACTTCTTCAGCGTTCCGTACTTCTTCCCGCGGCTGTCGCCAAGCTGCTTCAGCCTTATCGCGAAGTCCATATCCTCAAGGCTGACCAGCGTTTCATCAAACCCGCCGATCTTCTCAAAATCCTCACGATAACACCAGAACATTCCGCCGGTGAGCGCAGCCTTGTGCTTCTTCATGATGGGAATGAGCTTTGAAGCGATGTAAATCGACGAAACCATTATCCCAAGCGACATACGGTTGAATCTCGCTTGTGTACCCCCGCCGATGTACTCGCCGCTTTCCAGCGTCTCCTTGATTTCCAGAAGCGAACCGGGCGTCATGCAGCTGTCCGCGTCGATGGTCACGAGTATCTTTCCTGTGGCAAGCCTTGCGCCTGAGTTTCTTATGCTGCTGATACATTTTTCCTCGTTCAGGCAAACCTCTGCGCCGTATTGTTGAGCTATCTCAGCGGTTCTGTCGGTGCAGCGGTTGGCGACAACGATGGTTTGGACAGGGCAGGGGGAAACTTTTTCTGAAGCCGCTTTTATGGCTTCAAGACAGCTTCCGATGTACTTTTCTTCGTTGTGTGCGGGAATAATTATGGAAAAAACTGTTTCTGCTGACATGCTTACCTCCCAAATCATTTATTACCTGTATTATAGCATATAACGAAATAAAAGTCAATATAAGGTTTCCTATATATGAAAAGGAGAGCCGAAGCTCTCCTCAGCATGTCGAAAAAGTGGTTTTTGCCCGCGAAGCGGGCATTTGAAATCCGTTTTTTGCCACGGGTTTCCCGGGGCAAAAAACACTTCTATCCGCACAACTGTGCGAACTGACGGCTTTGCCGGCAGTGAGTGCGGGCAGTGCGGATGTTTCGGCGGAAAAGTCCCAACGGGACTTTTTCGACGGTCTCAGGAGAGCCGAAGCTCTCCTCATTACATATTACTCGAAGGAATCCTCTTCGTTTCTCGCGTTGAACAGCTCTACCAGCTTCTCCATCTCCTCTTCGGTGAGGGAAATACCTTTGCTCATGCGGGTGTGGTCGGGGTTCCAGCTGCGGATATCGAATTTCGGCTCGCGCTCGTTCCAGCTGATGAGGTTCAGCTCCTTAGTCCAGCCCTTTGCGTCCTCTGAAATAACGCCCAGCTCCTTGGTAATTTCGTAGGTTATTTCTGCCATATCAGTTCTCCTTGTCCTGTTTGTTCGGGGACTTGCGTTCCCGTTTCTTCTTGATTTTTGTATCGTCAGCGACCACTATCTGGTCGTAAACGGCATAGTATTTCGGCGGTATCAGCTTGTTAAGGTGCAGCTTCCCGAAGAACCACCGCTGGAAATTCAGCTTCTCGTATACGTCATTTAGATAGGTATTTATGTGATTCCTGTCGCCGCTGTTGTGGTCGAGGAAATCGTGCAGCTTGGACGGCGGTTCGTAGGTCACAACGAAGTCCACGGTATTTCCCGCAGCTTCAAGGTTGCGCAGTCCTTCTTCCAGTTCGTGTTCCGAGGGAATCTCCCTGCGCCACCAGTTTTCGCCCTCAACGAGGTCGATCGTATCATCGCTCTGTCCGCCTCCGAAAGAGAACACGACCTTTTCGGCTATTTCGAACACCTGCCCGCGCATAAGCTGCCGAAGCCGTCCGTTGATGTGCCTTGTCCTGCCGCCGCACCATTCCTCCTCGGGGTAGTCCTCCAGCAGGTCGTAGTTATCGTGCGAGCCTTCGACAAACAGAACGTTGTAGGGCAGCTTTCCTATTTTTTTCAGTATCTTCTGTTCCTTTTTTGAACCGTCCCAGATAAATCCGAAATCCCCACATACGATAAGTGCGTCATTTTTCCTCAGCTTTCTGAGCGTCGGCGATTTAAATCGTGAATAATCTCCATGGATATCCCCGGTTATATATATCATATTATCCCCCCGTGCAGCCGGATTAAAGAAAAATCTTACAACTCGGTTACAATTTGAAAAAAAGTCTTTACAATCTCCCGTAATTAATATATAATAGAAAGAGAGATATAAAAACCCACAATATATATAATAACTCATTACAGGAGATTTGTCTATATGCGAAAAGCAAAAATTTTTTCGTTATTTCTGTCTATAATTTTACTATGCAGTACATTATGTTCGGGATTAACGGCTTCAGCTGCATTTGTGCCGAAATTTGACATACACAGCGAAGCAGTCTACATGGTAAATCTTGACACGGATATAGTTATAGTGTCGAAGAACGCAGACGCTAAAATGATACCTGCTTCCACCACGAAGATAATGACAGCCCTTGTCGCACTTGAAAACATCAAGGATTTCAACCAGAAGGTGGAATTGACATACGCATCAACCAACGAGTTTGCCAGCGGCGTAAACCCAAATTATGTAGGCGCTTCCGGCGCAGGACTGGAGATAGGACAGACTCTGACCTACTGGGACTGTCTTTACTCCCTGATGATAGCCTCCGCTTGTGAGTCGGCAAATCTACTTGCCATAAACATCGCCGGCAGCATACCCGAGTTCGTTGACATGATGAATGCAAAGGCTGCGGAAATAGGCTGCAAAAACACCCATTTTTCCAACACCCACGGTCTTTACGACCCGGACAACTACACCTCCGCGTATGACCTGTACCTTATCACCCGGTACGCTATGGACAACTACCCCGGCTTTATGACGATATGCGACTCCAAGTCCTACGATATGCCGGCAAATTCCAGTAATCCGAGCGGTTACACCATCTATAACACAAACAAGCTGATGTCTACCGAGAGCGATTACTATTTCGAGGGAGTGCACGGAATAAAGACCGGCAGCTTCTACGATTATTACGAATACAAAAACGGCGGGTGGGATACTGACAATCCGCATGAGGGCGTAAGAGCGCTTGTCAGCACCTGCACAAGCAAGGGCAGCGACGGCAGAGGTTATTCCTACCTGCTGGTAACGCTCGGCGCACCATATCATGACGAGAACGGAGATACAGCATATTATTCCTTTGCCGACCATGTCAAGCTGTACGACTGGGCTTACAATGAGTTCGTATACACCAATGTCGTAAAGGCAAACGAGCAGGTGACCCAGGCAGACGTATACCAGGGCAAGAACGCCGACAAGGTTGGCGTTTGTGCGGCTGATGATTACTACACCCTGCTTGAAAAGAGCCTGAACGGTACCACTGTTTCCAAGGAAATAAACCTGAACGAGGACATTCTTCCTCTCCAGGCTCCGTTCAACAAGGGCTATGAGGTGGGCGAGCTGGTACTGAAGCTCAACGATGAAACGCTGGCGACTGTGCCGCTTATCACCGAAGCAGGGGTGGATATTGACGTCAACGAGTTCTATATAGAGAAGATAAAACAGGTTATGTCCAACCCGATGTTTGGATGGATAGTGGCGCTATCCGCAGTTGAGATAGTGTTGCTCATCGTAACGCATTATATGAAGGTCGCATATCGCAGGAAGGTTGCTCAAATGAACCGCCGCCGCAAGCTGAATATGTCACAGCCAAAGAAAGGCGGTCGGAGATATTGAACATCAACTTTATTGCCATGGGCAAGCTGAAGGAGTCCTATTTCCGGGAAGCCTGTGCCGAGTACGTCAAACGGCTTGGCGGCTACATCAATGTTAAGGTCGCCGAGCCGGACCCGGTGAACCTGCCGCAGAAGCCGTCACAGGCGCAGATAGACGCCGCACTCCGGCAGGAAGCTGGAAAGATACGCGAGCAGATAAAGCCTGGCAGCTTCACGGTCGCCATGTGCATTGAGGGCAAGACCTATTCAAGCGAGCAGCTTGCGCAGAAGCTGGAAACCGCGGCAGGGCAGGGGTTCGGCACGGTGAATTTCATCGTGGGCAGTTCCTTCGGGCTGGACGCAGAACTGAAGTCGCAGGCAGACCTAAGACTGTCAATGTCGCCGATGACCTTTCCGCATTCGCTGGCGAGGGTAATGCTTATGGAGCAGGTCTATCGTGCTTATTCGATAATAAATAACGGAAAGTACCATAAATAAGGAGGACATCATGGAGATCACACTGAAAAACGGAGACATCTCCGCTATAATAATTTCAAAGGGCGCAGAGCTGAAGTCGCTTAAGGTAGGCAGCCGCGAACTTATGTGGAGCGCCGACCCGGCGTTCTGGGGCAAGACTTCACCGCTTCTTTTCCCGATGATAGGCACTTTAAGGGACGGCAAAACTGTGATAAATGGAGCAGAGTACAAAATCAGCAAGCATGGCTTCGCCCGTGACCTGGAGTTTACACCCGAAGAGTTCAGCACGACCAGCGCTATGTTCTCCCTGACCCAGAGTGACCACACAAAGGCTATGTTCCCGTTCGATTTCCGTTTCACGGTACGTTACACCCTTAAAGCGGACGGTCTGACTGTTACCTACCGCGTACATAACAACAGCGACACCGACATGCCGTTCTGTATCGGCGCTCACCCCGCGTTTGCGACCCCGGGCGACATGACCGGCTACCGCCTTGAATTCCCTCTGCCGGAAACAGCGAATGTTCCGAATTACAACCTCACAACGGGGCTTCACGAGGAAAACAATCGCCGAACACTGCTGGAGGGTGAAACAACCCTGCCGCTGTCCCACGAGATGTTCTATCAGGACGTGTGCTACTTCGACAAGCCTGCCTGCCGTCAGGTCGAACTGCTGAACAGGGAGAACGTAGGCGTTCGTGTGGATTTCCCGGATTTCACCAGCCTCGGAGTATGGCAGGCGAAGGACGCACCGTTCCTCTGCATTGAACCGTGGTGCGGCTCTGCGGACTTCGACGACTGCACCGGGGTATTCGCCGAGAAGCGCGGGATAAAGATACTTCCCCCGGACGGAGAAAAGGCGTTCACCTACACCATAACCTCGGTCGAACACAAGGCAAAGGTATGATCAATGAAATGGAGGAGAAAACCCCTCCCTTCAGGCTGTCGATAAACCACCCTGATCATGTACTTCTTCAACAAGCTGTGTGACAAGTATTTCACTCCCTAATCATCACAAAAATCCTCCCGGATTTTACACCGGGAGGTTTCGTTTATATATGCTCGTTTATGTACTGGATAAGCTGACCGATCTGCGGCTTGGAGAACTGACCGTCCGCGCCGACGCTCTCGCCTTTTATCCTCATCTGCTCGTTAATGAGCGAGGAGAACAGGTAAACCGGAATAACCTTGAGCTTCGGGTCGTCTTTTATCATCTTTGTGAGGTGATGACCGTCCATTTTTGGCATCTCGATATCGCTGATAACACATGCAACATGGTCGAGAATGTTTCCGTCAAGCTCCTTGTGACCGCTGACATAATCCCATGCGTCCCTGCCATTGTCGAAATGAACAACGTTCTTGTAACCAGCGTCATGCAGGGTATTGACGATAAGTGTGTTTAGGAATGGCGAGTCCTCGGCGATAACGATGTGCTTTGCGGACTTGTCCGTGGTGGAGGGAACAACACCGGATGTGTCGAATGCAGCAGAGGGATCCATGTCAGATACGATCTTCTCAAAGTCGAGGATAAGCACGATCCTGTCCTTGAACTTAGCAATACCGGTAGCGATATTGTGAGTGCCGTCGCCGGACATTGCCGGGGGCTTTTCGATATCCTCCCATGAAATACGCTGAATGCCCTTTACAGAGGAAACATGGAAGCCAACGTCCTTGGTGTTGAAGTGGCAGATTATCAGCAGATCATGCTCCGGGTCGGGGCTGGTCTTATGGAGAATGGTATGCAGATTAATAACGGAGATGACCTTATCTCTGGGGGTGAAAACGCCCTCAAAGGCGGGGTGTGAGTCGGGAACGGGAACCATGGGCTGATAGTTCATGATCTCGGTGACCTTGGCAATATTTATGCCGAAGCTTTGCTCGCCAACCATGAATTCAAGGACCTCAAGCTCGTTAGTTCCGCTCTCCAGGAGTATATTAGTATCCATTGCGTACTCTCCTTTTCAATATTTATATTAATATTATACAACCTACTGCTGAAAAAATCAAGATGTTTTGTGAAAAAATATGTTTTTTTCTTGCGAAATATTCCAGGTCAGTATTTCGGCTTCAGGTCAGCCCTGCGCTGCGCGACTTTCTTCAGCCAGATAAACACCACAACTATTAGCGCCAGTACCACCACAAGCCTGATTATCAGCCCGAAAACATCAAACGGGGCAATGGTCAGCGCATACACCCTCCCGATACCGTCCAGGAAAAACAGCGTTCCCTTAGAGGAAGCGCAGAACGCGCCGTTGGTGTAGTTTTCCATCTGCGCAAGGATAGAAACGGAAGGGTCGCTTTCCTCCTCCATGTCAAGTACGCAGTACACAGCCCATCTGTCCTCGCGCTCTGCCACAGTGTAGATGTACGGACCGCTGCCGTAATGTACCTGCGGGGTGCAGCCGCCCTTGATCTCGGTGATAATGTGCGTCACGTCCATGTTCAGGTTATCGAGGATATAGAAGCCGTCCTCTGCTGCAACATACAGTCTGCCGTTCCACGACAGCGGGGAAGAGGGGCTGCCGCCGACCTTGCAGTAGAAAAGCGTGTCATTTTCCAGCGTGCCGTCCGGGTTAAGGCGGAGCTTTCCAACGTTTCCGTCCTTGGTGGAGAAGAAAACTGCGTATTCAGTTGCAAACGGCGCTCCGGTAATCTCCTTGCCAAGTGGTATCTCGATAAGCCCGCCGTCCTTGTAGTGGCTTGTGTACAGGCAGCTGCCTGCGCCGAAGATGATGTTGTCCCCCTGTACCGTGGCTGCGGTTGGCTGTTCGGGAACTTCGCAGCTCCAAAGCGTGGTAAGACCTTCAGAACCAAGGTCAATGCACAGGAACTCGAACCCATCTCCGCTTTCTACCGCGACATAGCCCATCTCGTCTATTATCGCGCAGTCCGACGCAGTCGCGCCGTCAAAGCAACGGGAGGACGTCACAGCCGCCTTTTCGGTGTTGATAAGGCTTATACCATGCTCGGTAGGGAGCAGCAGCGAAGCTTCAAGCCTTGCCCCGGCATATTTTTCGGAGCATTCGTCCGGCAGTGCTACCTCTGCTTTGACCTCGCCGGTCTCCTCGCCTAGAAAGAGCAGTGAGCTTCCGCAGGGGAGCAGCAGCCGTTCGCTGCAGGTCAGCGGAATCCCGCAGTCGGAACGGCTCTCCTCGCCGCCCCATTTAATCTGTGTGTATTTATTGTTGTACGGCGCTGCCGCCGCAGTTACAAGCCTGTCCTCGCCGGAAAAACCACTGCTCTGTGCGAATGCGGGAAGCCCGGACAATGCTGTTGCAGAAGCAATAATTCCCGCCGCAGACGCTGAAATAATCTTCTTATTCGTAGTATCACCTCATAATTTTACTGCTGTTTGCTGTCAATATAATATGCACGCTCCTGCCCGAATGAATACAGGACCATGTCAATATTTTCACCGTCACATTCAGTCATAAGCAGCGGCAGTATACGTCGGTAAAGACGTAGCTGCGTGCTGTATGAGCTGAATTCAGCTTCAAGCCCGCCTTTGATGTCGCTTTTGTAGTCCACAACAACGACCCGTCCATCCTTAACGAACAGCATATCCACGCGACCTTGAATTATAGTCGTGCTGCTGCCGGAATTTTCCTCTGGAAACAGCTCCTCCGCAGGTATCTCCGCGAATACCTCATACTCGCGCTCCACCCGCTGCGCCGAAAGCATATCCCGTCCGAGCCTGCTGCAAAAGAAAGAAGAAATCTTCCGCACAAAGTCGCCGTGCTTTTCGCTTGCGGCACACAGACATTCTTCCGGCGTCAGCCGCTGACCTTCGATAAGCTGGTCTATCTCCACCTCAACAGCCGCTTCCATGTCCTCGGGAGAATAGTCGTACCGCAGCGCCTCCAGAGGGAACAGCTCCATTATATGATGATAGGTGTTTCCGATAAGAATGCCGTTCATTCGGACTTCATTCAGCTTTTTCGGCGTCATGAACTCCGGCTTTTTCAGCTGAATATCCCCGGGCCGCTTCTCGCGAACTTCGTCCCGGTGGGCAAGCTCGGTAACGCTGAAACGGCTTTGAAGCGTGGTTTCGTACAGGTTGGGGTATTCCTCGGACAGAAGCCCGCTTATTCTTTGCGCTGACTCCTCGTCCGGCTCGCTGTTCTCCGGGAGTTCAGGGGATATCTCCTCCGGCTCCGGCAGGCGGTTTAACACCCATTTCAGCTTCACACCAGGCACTTCTAGGGTCGCCGGAAGTTCGTTGTATGAAGTGTCGTCGCGATAGCGCAGCAGCGAGCTAAGCACCCACTTCAGATGCGTATTCCCTGACAGCGCAAATTCCGGTGTGAAGCTGTCGGTGCAGCATTCACCCGCCGACTTTTCGGTTATCTGACCTATCATGATGAGCTTTTCCTCGGCGCGGGTCATTGCAACGTACAGCAGCCGAAGCTCGTCCCCAAGCTGCGCTGTCTCCACCGAAGCCTTCGCGCCGTTATAACTCAGCGTGGTGGTGCGAATGCGCTCCTTAATCAGCGTGTTTTTCAGTCCGATACCGGTTTTCCGGTCGATTATTATGCTTGCCCGGTCTTCGTGAAGCACAGTCCCAAGCCCGCCTAGTACCACTATCTTCCATTGAAGACCCTTTGAAGCGTGGAACGTCAGTATCTGCACTGCGTCTGCCGCTTCCTGTGGCACTACCGCTTCTTCCATGCCTCCGGAACTCTGCCGCACAGCGTCGGTGTATCGCAGGAAGTCGCTGAGCGTACCCCCGCCGCCGGACTCAAAGTCAGCGGTGTACTTCAGCAGAAGCCGTATGTTCGCAAGTTTCCGGTCGCCGCGCTCGTAGGTGGAAATCACCGAGAAAAAGTCGGTGTCGTCGTATATTCTGCGGATAAGCCGCTCAACAGAGTTGTTCGCCGCAAACCGCCGGAACTCGCTGAAATGCTCGGAAAAAAGCCTGCACTTAACGTCAGCAGAGCGCTCAATGCCCTTTTCCGCAAGCAGCTTCAGCACCTCTCCAGCCCCGCTGGAATAGTCCTGCTGCGCCAGACTGCTCCCCGCCGCCGCGCAGATACAGCTGAACAGAGAATGCCCGGAAAAGATGTCGTACAACGGTTTTAGGTCAACCCCAGTCTCGTCCAGTTCCTCAATGTCAAAGCCCAGAATGCCCAGCCGTGCGAGGGAAAGCTCCTCTGCGGTCATGCCGTAAAGCGGCGACATCAGCACTGTAAGAAGTTCTTCGTCCAGCTGCGGGTTATCAATTACTTTCAGGTAAGCGAGAATGAGGTTTATCTCGTCCGCTGATAGGTAATTTCCGCCGTTTGTTGCCACCGGTATACCCAGCTTTTCCAGTTCCGCTTTGTAGTCGGCAAAGTGGGTCTTGCTGCGGAGAAGTATCGCGAAATCTCCCCACGAACATGGGCGTGCGCTGCCGTCAGCCTGCTTCACCGGGAAACGCTCCGACGCCATCTTCTGTATCAGCGCGGCGGTGAACCGGGCTTCTGCGACAGGATTGCTGGCTTCAAGTTCCAGCTGGTCGGTCTGCTTGTTTCCGGAGGTTTCCTCCTCTGCGGGTGCTTCTGTGGTATCTTCCGGGTACTGCTTCTCCCGGGCGGGGAAGTCCATCAGATATAGCTCCGAGCGGTAGTCGCCGCCGGTTTCCGGGAAATCCGCCCCCTGCACCAGCCCGTTTCCGTCTGAATAGTCCACCTCGCCGTACTTTTCGGTCATGACCCCCTCAAACATTGCATTTACGGTGGTTATGACCTCGCCGCGGCTTCGGAAATTGCGGTTCAGCGGCAGCTTCTCATAGCCGCTCCCGGCGGCACAGCACCTTGCCATTATTTCGGGATTGCCACCGCGGAATGCATATATCGACTGCTTTATATCTCCCACGAAGAACAGATTTTTCTGCTCCCGGGAAATCAGCCGAAAAATCTCGTATTGCAGGTCGTTTGTGTCCTGGAACTCGTCCAGAATTATGCACTGGTACCGGTCAGAAAGCTCCTGCCGCAGTCCGCAGTCCTTATCGCGCAGCTTGTCGAGAAGCATACGCTCGCAGTCGGCGAAGTCAACCACGCCCGCCTTGCGTTTCAGCGCAGAGTATTCCGCCTGAAGCCGCCGCACCAGCATCACCAGCGCCGTGACCGCTTTATGCTGCGGAACGAACTCGTGCTGCGGCAGTTCCGAGCCATAGCCGCACCCATCGCGGATATCGGCGCAGTACTTCTGAATGCGCTTGCGAACAGAATCCACCGCCGCTTTCAGTTCTTTGTATGCAGGGTTGTTGCGCGGTATTCCGGAGCGGCTGAACGCGCCGAACGCAAGTCCGGGACATTCGACGTTGAAGCGGTCAAAGTCAGTAAGCGACGGCTGTCTGTCCTCCGGGAAAGCCCTGTCGAAACTGTCCATGAGCGTATTCACCGCAGTCTCGTCCACCTCGTATACAGACCAGAACCGGTCAAAGAAATCCGGGTCGGCGCTGTCGCACAGACTCTTATACCGAATGAGAGCGCTTTTCAGCAGGGCGCACTGCCGCCGCAGGTCAGCCACTATCACCGGCAGGAACCGCCGCTCCATCTGTTCAGTGCTGCTGAACACAGAAGCACAGCCGTCCAGCCACTCCTCGCTGTCCGCGAGAGAAGTCGATTTCAGGTAGATGGAAGTCACCGCCTGCCTTAGCTGGTCGTCCTTGCTGAACGAAAAGTCCTTATGCAGCAGTTCCCGGGCTTCGCTTCCGACCGTATCACGCTCGTAGTCAGATACAGCGCCGCCGAAACCCTCGTACACCGCCGGGAAATCCTCGGCGAACTCCGGTGAGTAGAAGTACTCCATAGCGTTATCCAGCGCGGTCTGTCGCATGATAAGCCCCTTGCTTTCCTCCACGATGGAGAAGCTGACCGGAAGTCCGAAAAGTTCCGCATGTTCCTTTAAAACACCTAGGCAGAATGAATTGATGGTGCTTATGACCGAGCTTCTGAACTTTATCAGCTGCTCTCTCGGTACAAAGTCCGCGCCGCTGCTGCGGGAAGCCCTGTCAATGGCAAGTGTCATTCTGGTGCGGAATTCCTCCGCGGCATTACGGGTAAAGGTGAGAATCGCGAACTTATCCCCGGGTACAGCAGGGACACCTTCCTCGGGCTTGCCCCTGATGAGGGTGACAACGCGCTCGATCAGCAGCGCAGTTTTGCCGCTGCCAGCCGCCGCAGTGACGCAGGCGGAGCTGTCAGAGGGATAGTTTATCGCCGTGAGCTGCTCGTCAGTCCATGTCATTTTTCCGCTCATTCCTTTCCGCCTGCCTTTCTTTTTTTGTTCTTGGATTTCCCGGTGGTTTCTGTTTCAGTGCCGACTTCGCCGAGCTTCTTTCTGGTTATGCTATCGTCCACCAGAACACCATACTTGTCCTGATTGCCGCAGATATTCTTATATCGGCAGTAGGTACAGGACTTCTGCTGACCTGTCTTGCCTTCCTCGGTGTAGATGGTGGGCACTGCATGAACATCACCGGAATACAGCCGCCGTATCACATCCTTGGTCTGGGTGAGAATCTCCTCACGCAGCCTGCGGAACTGTTCCGGAGTTGGCTGCGCGTCTTCTTTGGGCAGCAGCTTCTTCATGTTCAGCTTGTCATCAGTCCCTGCCAGTATTGCCCGGGCGTATCCGGCTGCAAACTGCTCCATTTCGTTCTGGGTATTGTCGTCCAACACGCACATTCCGCTGGGATAATGCCCGCTAGCCAGCAGGCTCATAAGCCCCGCCGGGGCAGAGGAAGCGTCAGTCATCTTCGCGGTGAGGTAGCTCACCCCGCCGGGGTATACACTGGGATTCGCGTCACAAAGCGCAATGAGGTAAATCAGCATCTGCGTGTTCACTCCATACAGCGCATTCGAGAGCTTGAACGCGTGACCGCCGGTCTTGTAGTCCACGATGCGGAGATAATCGTTCCCGCCCTCGCTGTGGAACATATCCGCACGGTCAACGATACCGGTTATCGCGATCGTCAGGTGGTCGTTGATTTTCAGCTTCAGCGGCGGGATATTCAGCGATTTGGTGGTAAGCGGCAATATATCCTGCTCGTCCTGTTCTGTCACTTCTTCCTTTTCGTTCAGCAGGTCCTCAAATGTCTGCTGAACTCCGGTGGTTTCCTCAAATATCTCCGGCAATGGCGCGGAATTTCCGTTTTTCAGCCGCAGTTCAAACAGCACCGGACGGTACTTGCGGCTTTTGAACTCGTTTTGCAGCAGGTTCAGCAGGTCGGTGCAGCTTAGTGCAAGCCCGTTGTACATATAGTTGAACGAGCGGCTTCTGTAAGCGCTTCCTCCGAGGTTCTCCTCTGCATACTCCGTGAGGTATTTCTCCGAGATGGCATAAAGCTCCTCACGGGTGAGTGCAAAGAACTTCTTCATCTTGGTGCAGTACTCGGACAGGGTGCGTTCCAGCACATAATGCACTGCGTTTCCGACCTCGGAATTTGCGGCGTTCAGCGTGCGACGCTCGCGTATTTTAAGCCCGTTCTGGCAGAAGTACTCGAACCGGCATTTGTTCAGCTTCTCCAGCCGTGTCGCGGAAACATTGTTGCTCCTGAACAGCCGCGCGGCGGTGTCCGGAGTAAGCCTGTGGCGGTAGGCGGAGGGGCGGCTTACCACAAGCTGCTTCATGCGCTGCGCGTAGCCGCCGTCACCGGACAGCTCCAGTGCACGTTCCAGCGTACTGCGCCGCGCCGCTTCCTTTGTCCCGAACAGCGACGCATACCGGGAGCGCAGCGCCGTTCTGGTGCGGCAGTAGAACTCATCCCCGAAGCGGCTCATGTCACCGGCGTACTCAACGGTGAGCGCGGGGAAAATGCTCAGCAGGTCGGTGACGGCTTCCGAGGGCGAAAGTGCTTCGCAGGCAGTGTTCAGCAGGGGGTAGGTGAGGTACAGCCGCTGCGTTGGGAGCGTGATAGCCCGGTAAGCCTGATACCTGCTGAAATGGTACATCTCCTCCTGCTTCATGGCGATTTTCAGGTCGCTGTCGCTAAGAAGCTCCGCTTCGTAATCGGAAAACAACCCAAAGCTGCTGCTTTCGTCCGGAAATCTGCCGTAATTAGCCCCGGCGATGAACGCGGCTTTGATACCCTCGGCGCGGGTACGCCCGGTGTCGCCCAGAAGCACGCAGTCGGTGAGCTGCGGCGGTTTCGCCAGCGAAGTTTCGGCGCAGATATCCCGGAACAGCGAATAGTATTCCCCGATGGTTATCTCAACGCCATTCAGCGCAGAATGCAGCGCTTCAAATATCTGAACAAGAATATCCCACAGCATAGCTCCGTCTGCTTCGTCAGACAGCACCGCCTGTTCGATACCGGCTTCCTCATAAAGGAACCTGCACACCCGCTCGGTCAGCCAGTCGCCGGTGCAGCTATGCTCTTTTCCAGCGGACTTTATTTCCTCACGAAGCGACAGCAGGGGAGTTAAAGCGGCGTTTCTTACCTGCTCCGCGCACTGCGCCTGGCGGCTGTCCTCGTCGCTCATTTTGTCGGTGACGAACGGCTGTTCAAACTGGTTGCCTTTCAGCTGCCACCGGTAGATATAGCCGTCAAAGCAGTCTATCTCGTCAAAGGTCAGAGCGCGGAATTCAGTTTCCTCTTCACCGCACTTCACCCGCAGGAAGCTGCTCCTGATGTAGCTTAGAACGTTTTCCTCGGACGGCTCGTCCAGCGCTTTCAGCAGCGACATAATAAGGTTAGTCAGCGGCGCGTTGAGTATCACCGCCGGAATATCGCAGAACATGGGGATATCGTACTTCGCAAATGCGCTCTCAGCGGGGGAGCGGTACTCGTTCGTGTCGGAACAGAGTACAGCTATCTCGTTGTATTTCAGCCCCTCCTCGCTCACCAGCCGCCGTATCTCCGCGGCAATAAAATCCATCTCGCCGTAAATATCGTCCGCGCGGATAATGCGGACGCTGCTCATGTCGGCGGTATCGTCAGTATCATTGCTGAAAATCGACCCGGACGCCCGGCGAATGCCATCAGCCATGCCCCGGGAATTGTCCGTCAGCGGCTCGGGGATACCCTCTCCGTCAGAAAGCCGGTCGATGTCTGCAAGTACCGTGCGGAAAAGATTGCGCTTGTCATTCCTGTCGCACACAAAGGAGAAGCAGGCATAGTCCGCCCGCTCCGCTGCGGCTTTCATCAGCATGAGCTGACTCCCGGAAAACGAGTTGAACCCGTCCACGAACACGCTCTCTCCGGTGAAATAAGAGTGCCGCGCCGCAAGGTCAGCCGCCCGCATTGTGACGTCCAGCTTGTCGGTGTAATTCTGCGACAGGATCTGGTCGTATTCCAGATACAGCGCACAGATATCACGAAGCTTCGGCAGCAGGCTGGAATTAATGCCGCAGTCCTCCGCTGCAAGAAAGGTCTGCAGCTTTGCGCAGTCGATCCCGGCGGTCTTGAACAGCGACACGGTCTTTACCATACGCGAAGCGAACCCTGGCTTTCGTGATATCTTCCCAAGTGCTGAAAGCTCCACGTCACGCTTTCTTATCGCGCGGTACATGACGACGCTTTTGGTGATGTCGTCTGCGGGGGGCTTTTCAACGCTGTATTTCTTCACAATCTCGTCAGAAAGACGCGCTATCGTGCGTACATGAATCTGCTGAAAACGCGGTATAATGCCGTTATCCGCGCAGCGGCGGTACAGCGCCTTTTCCGTTTCAAAAACGAACTGGTCTGGTACGATAACGGTAGCGGTGCGCCCGTCTTTTATCGTCTGCATAATGCGGTCGTACAGCTTTCCCGTGACGTCCGCGCACGCCGCTCCGGTGATGAAATCAGTCATTTCCGCCGCTCCTTTCGGTTATCGAATAAACATAACAATTACCCTGCTTGCCGACTTTTTCTATCAGCCCCGCCGCCCTTAGCACTTCCAGCCGAAGCGAGGACTCCGGCTCCTTTGCAGCCTTGCAGAACTCCTTTTTTGTGAACCGCTCCGGCAGTCCCTCCGTCAGCAGTTCCCCCAGTCCCTCTGGAAGCCGGTAAACCGTTTCTTCCAGCAGCTCCAGCGGTATTTTTGTTACCTCTGCCTTTTTACGCGCGGAACGGCTGCGCATTTCCGGAAGCTTATCACCGCGGAACGCTATCCGGCGTTCCACCTTCAACCGGGCAAGAATTATCGTTATCCTTTCGTTGGCAAGAAAGTCGCGTATGGAGTAAAGCTCTTCGTATATCTTCTGCCGCTGGTTCACCCTTCTGAACGGTGTTTCCTGTACCACCTCTCCGGTGTCGGAATTGATATAAACGCTTCTTGTCATAGCCTCCACCGGGTGAACTATCGTGACCCGTGCGGCATCGGTGAATGCAGCCAGCTTCTCCCGCAGCTTGTACAGCTTTTTCGTCTGTATCTCGAAAATTCCGTCCTCGTTCACCGCGTCCGCGAAGAATTCACCTATCCGTACCTCCTGGTCGTCCGCAAAAGGCGCGTAGTAATTTTTCAGCACCGCGTGTATCAGTTTTTCGTTCTGTGTGCCGACTGAACCGTGCATGCCCCTTATCCGTATCATTGCAGCGCTTAGCGCCTGCGAGAATCTGTCCTTGCTGGTGACTGTTGCGGGAACTTCCTTTGCGGGCACTTCCGGCACAGCAATGCCGTTTTCCTCGGCGATATACCGCGCAACTGCGCCCTCATCGTTTGAGCCGATGACCCTGTCCGCAGCCTTTTTCAGCTCGGCACACGCGTTTGATACCGCAACGCCAACGTCCGCAGCGTTTATCATGGACAGGTCGTTGGTATTGTCCCCAAAGCACACCAGCCGGTCGGCGCGGGTAAGCTCCATGACCTGAAGCAGCGCCGAAGCCTTGCTTGCGTTCCGGCTGAAGATCTCGTACCATATCTCGTTCTTGTTGTAGGTGTCCGGCATGATGTTCACCGCGAAGCCGTTCTCCCGGGTGAAAACCTCGTCCAGCAACGCGTAGTCCACCGGCGGGTCCAGCAGCGTGAAATAGAACACCGTCCCCAGAAAAAGCTCCTCCCGCGACTTTACCGGGCGCAGCCGCTTGTCTCCCTGCCGTGTGCTGACATATCCGTAAACATCGTCCAGCTTGTCTTCAAGATAGCTGACCCGCTCCCTGCCGTCGATATAGGAATACACCAGCGGCGCAAGCCCCAGCCTGTTAAAAAAATCCACCGCAGTATTCAGCGAAGCCTCCGTGAACACGTTCTCCACGATATGCCGCCCGGTTTTCGGGTCAATGACAAAAACCCCGTTGAAGGTCACAGCGGGGCAGGAGAGGTTCAGATTCTGTATGAGCGGCGAAGCGCTGGAAATGGAACGTGCGGTGGCGTATGTAAACAGAACTCCCTCGGAGACCAGCCGGTTCAGAAGCCCGGCGGTCTCGTCAGAAATGCTTTTGTCAGAGCGAAGCAGCGTACCGTCAAGGTCGGTGGCATATAGGGTCATTTGTTTCTCCGTTTGGTTGGGTATCAGTCGCGGTCGGGATTAACGAACCGGTGGTTCAGCATGTACTCCCGAAGTTCAGAAAGGGTAGGAAGTCCGGCATTGTCACTGGAATGCTGTATCTGCATACTTCCTACTGCGTTAGCGCGGAAAACCGCCTCGCCGAGGGGTATTTCTTCACAGATACCGCTGATAAGTCCAGCCGCGAAGCCGTCGCCTGCGCCGGCGGTATCAACCACCTCGTCCGCCTGGAATGTCGGCGCAACGCCGGATTCAACGAGGCTCTTGTAGTATGCGCCCTGCTTTCCGAGCTTTACAACGACCTTTTTCGTGCCGAGTGCAAGATAGTGGTCTGCGATCTCCTCCTCATCGGTAAGCCCGCAGAGTGTCTCCGCTTCTTTTAGGCTGGGAAGGAACACGTCCGCCTGTGCCGCAAATTCGTTCAGCAGCGCTATGGTCTCCTCGCTGGGATTCCATAGGTGGCAGCGCAGATTCGGGTCGAAAACTATCGTGATATCGTTCTCTTTTGCTCGCTCCACAAGGCGGCGCGCAGCTTCAGCGGCGCTTTTTGAGATAGACGGGAATATACCAGTGAAATGGACCGCACGGATATCCGAAAGGTCGAGCGCGTCAACGTCCTCCCGGCACAGGAAAGAAGCCGCCGAGGCCTGCCGGAAGTAGAATATCTCGTGCTTTCCCGGCTCTGCCTTGCTCTTCATCATAGCACCGGTGTGGTGCGCCGGGTCGGTGATGATAAGGTCGTCCGAGATGCCGTTTTGCTTCATGAAGCTGCGGATCCTCGCCCCTCTCGGGTCGTCTCCCAGCCGGGTCATATACCTCGGGCAAATCCCTAACCGCGCAAGTCCCACAGCAACGTTCATCTCCGCTCCGGAAACGCTCGCCCTGAAACGGGTAACGTCAGCAAGAGCGCCCTCTTCCTCCGCGAAAAGAAGCTCCATCGGTTCGCCGATAAGAAGTACCTTATCCATGATCATGTCCTCACTTTTTTGTCTGAATATATTTCCCCAGGAATAAGCATTGCCGGAAACGCTGGCAATTATGCCCGGCAGCGTGGCAGACAGCCACGCTTTTACTTCATATTAACATTATAGCAGATTTTTCTGATAAATCAAGCCGTTTTTCGCGAATTTTCATATTTTTCAGCTATTATTCAGCAACGTTTGCATTTCCTCAGTCATGCTCTCCGCAAACACCGCATATCCCCTGGTCGGGTCGTTGAGGAAAACATGGGTCACAGCTCCTGCAAGCATTCCGTCCTGAATGATAGGACTGCCACTCATGCCCCGGACAATACCCCCGGTGGTGTCAAGAAGCCTCTCGTCGGTGACCCGGATCACCATGCTCTTCGTTCCGTTCATCGCGCAGAGGTTTATCTTCTCTATTTCGATGGCGTATTGCTGCGGCTGGCTGCCGTCAATTGTCGCAAGTATCGTTGCCTCGCCGCACTTCACCTCCTGTCGGAATGCTACCGGCAGCGCTTCACCATCAGTTTCTGTCATCAGCTCTCCGAAAACGCCGACCTTTGTGTTAGCGGTCAGTTTCCCGACTGTCTGGCTGCACAAGTCGCCGCATAGCTCTCCGGCTTCGCCGCTGGTGCCTTTTATTACGCTGTATATTTCCGCGTCAGTTATCTCTCCGCTTGAAAGCGGCATCAGCTCTCCGGTGGTGACGTCGCTTACCTGATGTCCAAGCCCCGCGAACATTCCTGTTTCCGGGTCGGTGAAGGTCAGCGTGCCTATCCCCGCCGCGCTGTCTCTTACCCACGCGCCTATCCTCAACCCTCCGCCGTCCTGTTCCGGCTCCGTCCTGACGCACATCTCGCCGCTGCCCCGGGTGAATATAATCACGCATTCCTCTGAATCCAGCTGCACCGCGCCGGATATCTCAGAATTGCTATGCACCGGCACTCCGTTCACGCTTGAAATAACGTCCCCGGGCTTTATCCCAGCCTTTTCTGCCGGTGAGCCGCCGTTCACCGAGATAACCATCACGCCGTCCGTCCGCAGCTTTATCCCGAAGGGCGTACCGCCGGGTATCAGCATTTTCCGCTCGGCGGCGCTAACCTCTACTGGCTTTATTTTCATTGCCCCAAGGCTGAAGCCGAACCCGCCGTCCGAAGTCTGCTTTAGTTCAGCCCCGAGAACCTCCGCATACGGACTCCCGCCAGTAGCAACGCTTATCTCCCCCGGGAGCATTGTATAGTAGAATCCAAGTAACCCTGCCGCCGCCGCTATAAGCCAGCAGAGCGTCCCGGATATGAATTTCCCCGCTTTTTCCATTTGTTCACCCCATGTTCAGATTCGGAGATCATTCTCCGTCACGCTTTTACTATTTGCATTCGCGGGTGAAATATAAAAGGAAATTACAAGCGGGAGTAAATGAATAAAGACGTTTTATGTGCATTTGAGATGCTCTTTTTAATGAATAAAAATATTCTGCCCAGCATTCCGGGGAAATATAAACCGAAAATATATTTTTCTTTTTGTCATATATACTTGACAAATCGAAAACAATATGTTACAATCTAAGTGAGGTGATGTTATGGCAAAAAATCTAAAATTAAAAGCGGCACGGGCGGCGCTGGATCTGTCGCAGGACGCGCTCGCGAAGAAGGTGGGAGTTACCCGTCAGACGATAAACGCGGTAGAAAACGGCGACTACAACCCGACAATAAACTTGTGCATTGCAATATGCAAGGCGCTGGGCAAAACGCTTGACGAATTGTTCTGGGAAGAGGAGGAAAAGAAATGAGTTTAAAGAGCTTTGACAAATTCTGTGAAAAAATGATACTCGGCGAACCCGGCAGCGAAAAGGAGATATACGACGAAAGGCAGAAACAGATACGCACGCATCTCACAGTAGAAGCACTGACAGTGTTCAGCGCGCTTTCGATGATCGCTGTTGCAATAAACGAAACCGGTTTTCAGTGGTGCGAGGGGTGTTTTCCGGTGATGGTGCTATGCGCAGCGCTTTCCTACGGGTGGTGGGTGATACGAAATGCAGTCAAGGGAAGCCTTTTCGGCTTTTCAGGAAAAGGCGTGAAATATACTGCTATTCTTATGCTCATATACAGCCCGATATATGAAATACTGTTATTACCAAATGATCTGGAGAAACTCACATTCATTGAGAACGGGAAGCTCACCACCAAAGCGGTCGTGACTATTTCGCTGCTGTTGATGGTAGTATTTGCGATTATAACGCTGGTGCTTTACTCGCGGAAAAAGCGCAGCGAAGCCGATGAATGAAGGTTATATATCCGGGAGGAGCTGCCGCCCGGATATTTTTCTAAAATTTTATGTAAAATCCACATTCTAGGTTGACAATAATAAAGAAACATTGTATAATATAACCTAGGAGTACTATTTATTCCAGTCTGGGGGTGCGCTGTATGAAGCTGTGTCTTGTTCAAAGCGATATAGAATGGGAAAGCAAGACAGCAAACATGACCAGCTGCCGCACTGCAATGGAGCAGGCTGCGGGGAAGGGCGCACAGCTTGTGGTGTTCCCGGAACTGTCGCTCACCGGCTTTACGATGAACCCGGAACTCGCCGAGCCAGAAAACGGTGACACCGTGGAATTCTTCACGCAGATCACCCGTGAGTTTGGTACAGCGGCGGGCTTTGGCTTTGCCTGCGTACATGACGGAGTTATCACCAATCGCTTCTGCATTGCAGATAAAGGCGTTATCACCGCGTCATACGACAAGCTGCACCCGTTCTCCTACGGCGGGGAATGCAGCGTTTATTCCCACGGAAACCGGCTTGTCACAGCAAAGGTCTGCGGCGAGATCGTCGGACTTTCAGTGTGCTACGACCTGCGTTTCCCGGAGGTGTATCAGGCGCTGTCAAGAAGCTGCTCGGTGATACTTGTCATAGCCAACTGGCCGGACAAACGCAGCGAGCATTGGAAGACTCTTCTGAAAGCCAGGGCTATCGAGAACCAGTGCTACATTGCCGGCTGCAACCGCTGCGGCAATGGCGGCGGGCTGAGTTATTCCGGCGACAGCGCGGTGTATTCCCCTGAGGGGGAGCTTATCTGCGCCGCAGAACCATACAAGCAGCAGCTTATTTTTGCCGATGTCCGGCGGGATGTTTGCACTTCGGTGCAGGGGAGCTTCCCGCTGAAGCAGGACAGACGGCGTGAGTTATACAAAGATTTTTACGCAGAATAAGGGGTGTTTTTTCGTGGAGATCGGACAGAAAACAGAATGGCTGAAGCCGGGACGTATCCAGAAGCTGTACGACGGGCAGAAAAGCCCGTTTGGCATGAACCGGCTGTTCGTTATCGGAATTGGCAGGAACGGTACTGACTGTGTGCTCCGATGTATGCACCTTACAGAAAAGAGATTTGGCAAGGACCCGAAAAAGGTGAGATTTCTGTGCATCGGCGAGCAGAAGCAGCTTTCCGGCAGTTCCTTCGAGGGCACTGTTTCCACGGACGGCACAGTTCTGCCCATTGCGGCGGACGAAGCTATATACAAATACCTCAACAACCCCGCGAAGCTGCCTGAATACGCACAGGACTGGTTCGACAGCGGGCTGAAGAACTACTCTCCCGCAACACCCACCTATGGTCTTAACAAACGGCAGTGCGGCAGGATAGCGCTGTTCCATTACCTCAAGCAGATAATGTCGCTCACCGCTGACGCACTCAAGGACTTCGGAGGCAGCGACAAGCCGCTGGAGATAGTGCTGACCGGAAACCTAGGGGACACATTTTTCGGCGGAATGTTCATTGACCTTGCGTACATGCTCACAAAGATGTTTGAGAGCAGCTCCTATCAGGTAAGGGTAAACGCTTATCTTTTCGCGGCGGACACCGCTGCGCTCATTGAAACCGACGCCCGGGACGTGGGCTGCTATTCAGCAAACACCATCGTTGCAAAGAAGGAGCTTGACAAGTTCCAGTGCCACAAGAAGCATTTTTCACAGAAGTACTCCAAAACCTTCGAGGTAGACTATGAAAAGCCACCGTTCAACGCGTGCTTCCTTATCCCGGCTGACGAGAACTACGACCTTACCATGAGTAAGGCGGCAGAAAAGATACTCAACCGTATGGAGATACTGTTCAGTAAGGACGACGACGCGGAGCGGATAATGTCCTATAACATGCTGAAACCGGACGCTTCCCACGACTTCCGCTACCTCTCCTACGACATAACCGCGGCGGAAATACCGCTGGGCAAGATGATGTCCTATCTGGGAATAAAGCTGTTCACCCGGCTCAATCACACGCTTAACGGAAACAATGTCAGCGAGCAGCAGCTCAGCAGATATGCTTCAAAGGTGACCGCAAGCATGGAGCTTGTCGCTTCAAAATCCGGGGAAATACCCACGCTTGAGTTCGACGAACGCATGAACCAAGCGTTTTCTGCGAAGTCGGTACGGGGCAGCGGTGAAGCTGCTCTCTCGGCGGTGGAAACGTGGCTTAGCGCTATGAAATCCGCGGTCATAAACGGCTCTCCCACCTGCGTGAACGAGATCGCAGACAGCATAATCGCCGACTGCGAAGAGGCAAAGACCGATTTCTCCAAAGGTCCGTTCTATGCGCAGGAAATACTGAAAAAGTGCTTTGCCGAGTTGCGCGTTGCAATGGCAAAGATAAAGTCCGGGGAGGAAGAAAATGCCGAGCAGGTTGAACGCACCCGCAGCCTTGAACGTGCGGCAATGCGAAAGGTAAAGACCTCGGCGCTGTTCGTGAACAAGGCGGTGGACCAGTACCTCGTTGAACTGAAGGGATATGCGGATGCGAGCCTGCAGGTATGCATCGCAAAGCCCATGATCGATTTCTATCAGGCTCTGACCGACCGGCTGAACGAATACTACACCACGACGCTGCAAAAGGCTATCGACCCGTTTGAGCAGATATCCATGAACCGCGGCGGGATAATTGACGATATTAGGTCTGAACTTACAGCCAACAGCTGTGTTTCCGACGCGTTCAACGTTTCTGACGAAAAGGTGCTGGCGAAGCTGGATGAACTCTCTGAGAGTATTCCGAAGGAGCAGCTTGAACGGTATTTCAAGGAGTCCGGTATACTGGCGCTCCCGGAGAACGATGAAAAGGCGCTTGCCAAGGCTGTTATCAGGATACTGCGCAAGTGCTTTGAGCAGCAGCTGTCCATGAATTTCAGTGAGATGTGCGACTATTTTGGCATTGAGGGCGGCGTCAGCAGCTCTATAAAGCGCTGCATTGAAAACACGCATGTTACCGCTCCTGCCACCGATAAATTCTCTATCACCCGGGTAGTATGCCCGAAAGCAGTAAAGCAGGAGGATATAGCTGCCATTCGCGGGCAGCACAAGGGCGTAGGCTATATATGGAACGGCTCTGTTAGTCTGCATGAAACCTCGGCGGCAGCTATCTGCGGCGGGGTGGAGCTTGAGAAATTCAACGGCTATCAGCAGTGGGAGAACATGCATTATGCTTATGTCAACGACTCGCTGAAAAAGCACGGAATACGTATTTTTAAATAAAATGAACCACTAGAAACCATTGTGAAAAGAAAATGGGCAGGGGTCTGACGTTCAACACCACAGTTTTGCTCACAAGAGGTTTTTAGAGCTGACATAAATACCCATTTGGAAAGAGGTTTATGACAAAGGATATGTTTTCAGACGGAGTGCTGGTTTACGACAGGTATTACTGCTCTAAGCCCCGCACTCCTCTTCTGGTGATAAAAAGGGTACTGCTGACCGCTTTTTTCTGCGTCAGCTCGATGCTTTTTATCCTGAACGAATACGGCTTTCAGGTCAACCTGCCGCTCATGGCGGTTGTTTGCGCTGTAAGCTGCACGGCGTTTTCGGCGCTCTTTATTTTTGTGAAGAAGCGCTTTGCGTTACCCGCGTTATTCCTTGCCGCCAGCGCGGCGGTAGGAGTATGTTTCGAACCGCTGACGGAGCGGCTGAGTTACTTTGCGGACGGCTTCATGCTGCTGGTTGAGGGGCGCTTCCTCTATCCGAGAAGATTCCTGTTCCACCCCGGCGAGGTGCTGGACGCAGCCAACCCGGATTATATCGCCGGACTTACTCTAGGCACGATACTTCTGTGCATTCTGTACAGCCTGATAACAGCGATATGCTTTACCGGCAGGACTGCGCCTGTTCCGGCGATACTGCTGATGATAGTCCTGTGCGTTCCAGTGCTTATATCGGAACGTCTGGAGTTCTCGCTGTGGCTGATACCAGCGCTGGCAACTTTCGCGGGACTTTGCGCGATACGAAAGAACTACTCCGGCGGGCTTGCGATGAAGCATGGTACCTCCTCGGACTACCGCAGGCGTATCCGGCAGGAGGAAAAGACGTTCATGAAGCGTATCTCCTCCGCGCCTTTTGCAAAGCGGCTGGAAATGCGCTGCAACTACTATTCTAAGTATTTCAGCGTTGGCATATACGCGGCAGCGCTGGTGGCTGTCTGCCTTATTATCGGTGCTTCGGTGATACCCGAGGGCGGAAGTATTGACTACACCAGTCTGTACGACATCATCACCAGCTTCGGCAGCGAGAGCGGCGTGAGCCAGTCACCGTTCGAGGAAGGCACCGCTTCGGAGTACTTTTCCCAGAACGGCAGCCAGCAGCACGACCAGCTCAACATCATCTCCCCGGGGCGCGGCGAGCGCGAGATAATCCGCGTCAGCTACACAGGCGACCGCCCGGTATACCTTCGCGGAGACATCGGCATCGACTTCAACGGCACCTCCTGGACGACCGCGGTAGGCGATGAACCCTTGCTGTGGACAAGCACCGGGCTGAAAAACAGCTACCGCCCCTGCGAAAGCCGTGTGATTGCGGCACTGCTCTCGGCTGCGGAATCAGACGGCGAGGTTTACGGAAGCGACGGAGAGCAGATAATCACCGCGTCTGATGTTACTATTGAGTACCTTTGCAGCACGAACGTAGTGTTCTTGCCGCCGTACACTGCGGAGTATTCCTTCTACAACAACGACAGCTTCGACGTTTACGCAGACTATGCCGTCCGTGTGAGCGAACAGGCCGGAAGCCACGTCAACTCCGTGCATTGCACTGCGCTGCTGCCTTCATATATGAGCAACGAAACCTACACCGGCGACCCGTCGGGCTTTGCGGCTGTGGAACAGGTGTTTGAAAATTCCCTATGCATGCCGAACGATATTTACAGCTCGGTGCTCCCCGAAATGACAGAAGCGGATATACTTGCGGATTATGAGGATTATGTCAATGCGACATACCTCAATATCCCGTATAACTGCGACAGGGATATCTCTGAATACATTCAGCGTACAATGAGCACTGAACTGGGCGCGCTTCAGGATATTCGCCTCTCCGATGATATTTCAGAGGCACAGTATCGCTACGCTGCCGCAAGCTATGTCGCAGAGTACCTTCGCAGCAACTACACCTATTCGCTGGACGGCAGCAACAACAGCCGCAACCCGGTAATGCAGTTCCTCAACGACACCAGGCGCGGTCACTGCTCGCTTTATGCCAGCGCAATGACGCTGATACTCCGTCAGATCGGAATTCCCGCAAGGTACTGCACCGGCTTCTATGTCGAGAGCGCGGACGGCAGCAATTCCGTGCTGCTGAAAGAGAAGAACCTGCATGCTTGGGTCGAGGTGTACACCGGGCAGTACGGGTGGGTGACGTTTGACCCGACCAGCTCCTCGGCGTACCCCGGCAGAAATACCGACACACCCGCCGTGACTACCGATGAATCGCCAAAGCACGACAAGCCAGAATCACGTCCCACCGTTGAACACCGTCCGCCGGTTCTCCCGTCGGAAAGGGAAACCATGGAACATTCCGTACAGACGGCTCATGAAACCTCTGAAGCCGCTGTCCAGCCTGGAAATACGGGATTTTGGGATATTATCAGGGTAATAGCGCCGGTTGTTCTGGTGATTGCTGCTGTGACAGCACTGGGGGCAGTGCTTCTGACAAGACTCAACCGCCTGAAACGGAACGCCCGCCGCTCGCTGGATTTCCTCAAAACCGGCGGCAGCACCGACTGCGCCCGCATGATCTACCGGCTTATTCTGGTACTGCTAGAACAATGCGGGCTTACACCTGGCAGGGGAGAGCTTCCCACCGATTTCTGGCGCAGGGCTGACGGTCAGCTTGGCACGTCGCTTTCAGAGAGCGCGGATATTCTGGCGGCAATGGAGTTCGGAGAACACGAGGTCACCGACGAGGAAAGAGCTTCAGTATACCGCGAGCTTGAAACGATCATTGCAAAAATAAAGCCGTTCGATTTCCCCGGAAACCTTAATGTTTTGAGAATGATCAGCAATATTACAAAGATTTCATGATTTTTCTCAAAATGGTGTTGATTTTTGCAAAAAAATTTGCTATAATAAAAAAGACAGATGTTTCTGATTGAATTTCTGCCGTATTTCCGGCTATAATAATTAAGCATTGAGAGGTATTGACATGAGATTAATTACGCGTTCGGATTTTGACGGACTTGCATGCGGAGCGCTGTTACTCTGCGCCGGAGTTGTCGAGCCTGATTCATGGACCTTCGCTCACCCGAAGGATCTTCAGGATGGACTTGTTCCGGTAACCGAGAACGACGTGCTTGCAAACGTTCCTTTTGTAGAGGGCTGCGGAATGTGGTTCGACCACCATTCCAGCGAGGAGGAGCGCAAAAAGTACAAGGGTAAGTACAAGGGCGAGAGCCGTATCACCCCCAGCTGCGCAAGAATAATCTACGAATACTACGGCGGCAAGGAGCGCTTCCCGAATTTCGACGACCTCATGGAGGCTGTTGACAAGGTGGACAGCGGTAACCTCACCCGCGACGAGATACTTAATCCGCAGGGCTGGATACTTATCGGCTTCCTGATGGATCCCAGAACCGGTCTTGGCAGATTCAGAAACTTTACCATCAGCAACTACCAGCTTATGGAAAAGCTGCTGAAGTGCTGCGCTTATATGTCCACAGAGGAGATACTCGCAATGCCGGACATTCAGGAGCGCATAAAGCTCTACAACGAGCAGACAGAGCTGTTCAAGGACATGGTGCACAAGTACACAAGAGTAGAGGGTGATGTTATCATCACCGACCTGCGCGGCGTTTCGCCGATCTACACCGGTAACCGCTTCCTGATATACAGCCTCTATCCCGAGCAGAACATCTCCTGCTGGATAGTTGACGGTAAGGGCGGAAAGGGCTGCTCCTGCGCTGTCGGTTATTCTATCCTCAACAGGACGAGCCATGTCAACGTTGGTTCGCTGATGCTGAAGTACGGCGGCGGCGGACACATGGCGGTTGGTACCTGCCAGTTCCAGGACGATGTGATGGAAGAAAAGGTGCCCCAGATGCTGAACGAGCTTGTGAATTACGATAAACTGTATAACATCAAGTAAGTACATATCATCAAACGGGTTGGATTTTTCCAGCCCGTTTTGATATATTTTGTACAAAAAGCATTGACTAAATCCACAAAATATGATAAAATAATAATGAATATTTATGTGGCAGGATTGATAACTATGAACAAAGGAAAGATAATAGTACTAGAGGGACTGGACGGCTGTGGGAAGTCCACCCAGCTTCAATTGCTCTTCGATTCGATGAGCACTGTGCGCAGCACGCGGCTTATCAGCTTCCCCAACTACGACAGCAGCACCGGCAGGGTAGTGTCGGACTACCTCTCGGGGAAGATACCCTGTGACGGCGCGGCGGGAGCTTATGCGGCTTCAGGATTTTACGCCGGCGACAGATACGCGAGCTTCGTTTCCGACTGGAAAAGGGATTACGAAGCGGGATCGGTGATAATCTCCGGGCGGTACACCACCTCGAATGCCATTTACCAGATGACAAAGCTGCCGCGGGAGGAATGGGACGGCTACCTCGAATGGCTGTGGGACTACGAGTATAACAGACTTGGGCTTCCCGAGCCGGACATGGTGCTGTTTCTCGACATGCCGATAGAGGTGTCGCAGAAGCTGCTTTCCGAGCGGTATAACGGCGACGAGAGCAAAAAGGATATCCACGAAAGCAACGTGGCGTTTCTCCGCGCCTGCCGTGAGAGCGCACTCTACACCGCACAGCGCTGCGGCTGGAGGATCATACCCTGCTCGGACGGCGAAAACCCGCTTTCTATTGAAGAAATATCCCTCAAAATAAAAAGAGAAACCGAGGGCATCTGATGATTTTGGATTTCAGAGCGCCGGAGCTGTCAGACCGCCGGTGGGCGAGTGAACTTCTGGCGGCGTCCGGTTTCCGTGGGTGTTTGTTCACCTTCGGCAATAATTATGTTTGGAGCAAGGTCTATAACGTGCAGATATGCCGCTTCAAGGACTTCTACCTGCTGAAAAACACCGACCACACCAACGGTCAGCCGCGCTTTTTCTTCCCGACTGGAATGGGCGATGTCCACGAAGCGATAGAGATACTGCGGGAGTACTGCGCCGGACTTGGTGTACCGCTGCTGATGACCGCGAACAGACAATCGGTCGAGTGGCTGCGGGAATACTACCCCGAGGCAAAAGCGGAGGGAGACCGCGACGGATTTGATTACATCTACAATTCAACCGACCTTGCAGAGCTTAAAGGAAAGAAGTACCATTCCAAGCGCAACCATCTCAACAGGTTTTATGAGAACGAGTGGTCGTTTGAGCCGATAACCCCTGAAAATATCCCTGACTGCATTTCGGTTCTGGAACAGTGGGTGGCGGCGAATTCAGCAGAGCCTGACCCCGAAAAGGAAACAGAAGCGACAGTGGTTCTGGACAGCCTGAACAACTTTAACGCGCTGGGATACACCGGTGGTTTGCTACGGGTGGAGGGTGTGCCGCAGGCATTCACCTTTGGCGAACAGTGCACAGAGGACACGTTCGTTGTACACGCAGAAAAGGCGCTGCTGAACTATCAGGGCGCATACACGGCGGTGAACTGCGAGTTTGCAAAGACCCTCGTGCCAAAGTACCGCTATATAAACCGGGAAGAGGACGCCGGCTCTCCGGGGCTGCGCAAGGCGAAGCTTTCCTATCACCCGGCATTTCTGGAAGAAAAATACTATGTGACATTCGGAGGTAAAAAATGATATACGTATTCTTAGCAGACGGATTTGAGGAAACAGAGGCTATCGCGCCCATTGATATGCTGCGCCGCGCGAAGTTCGACGTTAAGACCGTCGGGGTTGGAACGGCAACGCCGACAAGCTCCCACAAGATAAAGGTCGCTGCGGACATCACCGAAGCCGAGGTGAAGCTCACCCCGGACGTAGACCTTATAGTGCTTCCCGGAGGAATGCCCGGCACGCTTAATCTCGAGAGATCACAGACCGTTCAGTCCGCGATAAAGTACTGTGTTGACCACGGTATCCCGGTGGGCGCGATATGCGCTGCGCCCTCGATTCTAGGCAAGCTTGGGCTGCTTTCCGGCAGGAATGCGGTGTGCTTCCCCGGATTTGAGCAGTATCTTACCGGTGCGAACGTGCTGAACGTTCCATGCGTCACCGATGGTAAATTCACCACCGCCGCAGGCGCAGGAGCTGCGATAGATTTCGGGCTGGAGCTTGTTAAAGTACTTTGCGGCGAAGCCAAGTCAGATGAAATGCGCAGCGCCATAGTCGCGGACAGATGACAGTCACCGAGCAGAAAAAAGCGCTCCGCAGGGAGCTTATCGCGCGGCGCAGAGATATCCTCGCCGACGTAAAAAAAGCGAGGGACGAGAGCATTTTCAAGCAGCTGATACCGGTTCTGGAGCAGTGCAGCGGGGTGTTCACCTACGTTTCCACGGATATCGAGGTTGACACCAGACGGCTGATAGACTGGTGCTTTGAGCATAACAAGCCGGTGTACACCCCGGTTTCCGGCGATAGCGAGCTGACATTCTTTCAGCTTTGCGGCTGGGACGGGCTGAATCCCGGCAAATTCGGCATTGACGAGCCGACAGACCGGTCCTGCACTGCTAGCGGCGACGCCCGGTCGCTGTGCATTGTTCCGGCGCTGTGCTGTGACCGGAACGGTTTCCGGCTGGGGTATGGCAGGGGATATTACGACAGATTTCTGTCGGGTTTTCCCGGGAAATCAGTGGTGCTATGCTACTCCGATTTTGTTTCGGAAGTACCCCGCGAAGCGCACGACCGCTGCGCTGATATGGTTATCACAGATACATGAGGTTTGTTTATGGATAATAAAGATTTCGACCAGCTGGGCTTTCCGGCTGATGATAACAGCCCGGAGGATTTCGGCGCGACAAGGGAACTGGACAGCATTCACGCGGCTGACGGTCAGGACGACAACGCCGGTGGGATTGCGCCGCGGGAGCGTTTTGTGGAACTCAACAGCGCCGACGACCCCGGCAGCACCCGCATGATGGATTCGCTGACGCTCCCTGAAGACGAAGACCAGGAAGAGGCGCCTCCCGCTCCTAATCCTGTCAGAAAGCGCAAAAAGCGCAGAAAAAAGAAGCACCAGACAAATCACACCCGCACCATGGGGCACATCTTTCTGGGGGTAGTGCTGTCTGCGGCGGCGCTCTGCGTGGGAATATTCCTTGCATGGAAGGTTATCGTTGCGCTGATGGACTACACTGGCATGGCAAAGCAGAACCGTGAGATCGAGGTTGTTATCGACAGCAGCATGAATGTTGATACTATCGCCGAGGTGCTTCACGAAAAGGGCGTTATTGAGATGCCGTGGCTGTTCAAGACCTATATCAAGATGACGGACAAGGAGGAAGGCTTCCTTGACGGCGAGTATATGGTGAATTCCGGCATGTCATACAGCAACATCATTTCGCTGCTGAAAACCGAGCGCACCTACTCCAACACCGTCACTATCATGATACCCGAGGGCTACAACGCACAGCAGATAGGAAAGCTGCTTGAAGAGAACCTTGTCTGCCGCGCAGAGGACTTCGAGAAGTACTACCGCACAAAACAGGACAAGTATGACTTTGAGGAGAAGATAACCGTCACCGACGACCGCTTCTATGCGCTTGAGGGCTACCTGTTCCCGGACACCTATGAGTTCTATGTTATTGACGACCTACCCGACAAGCCTGACATGGACACAACAGAATACGCGAAAAAGGCTGCGGAGAAGATGTACTCCAACTTTGAAAGCAAGATAACGAAGTCCATGTACGCCCGTGCCGAAGAGCTTGGCATGACCTTCGACCAGGTGATGACCCTTGCTTCGATCATACAGAAGGAGGGTACGAACGAGGACAATATGGCGAACATTTCCTCGGTATTCCACAACCGCCTTGCGGACATGTACACCTTCCCGCATCTTCAGTCTGATACCACGGAGTATTATATCCGCGACTACATCAGACCGAATATTCCTTCAAACTCCGCCGGTCTGTACGAGGACGTCATCAACGCTTACGACACCTACACCTGCGAGGGTCTGCCCGCGGGTCCGATATGCAGCCCTGGTCTTGTTGCAATAAAC
>JBJFGA010000333.1:0-7479 GCA_051892275.1 Oscillospiraceae bacterium
AGTTAGGGCTAAACGAAACGCTCTTATAGACAAGCTATATGCTGAAACAGACGACCTCAAAGAAATGAACCGTAGATTGATGGCTAAAGTTCAGGAGTTAGGGGGTGATCTGAATGATTTCAGTAACAGTAAGCCGACTTCAGAAGAACAGGCTGATATCGGAGGCACAGAGGAAACTGTATGAGGCTGACGCTGAAATAATCCAGTTCTTCCGGCGAAACCCGGTCATAGCCGCCGAGATGCTTCTGGGAATAAAGCTGTTTGATGCACAAAAATGGATCCTTCAGGAAATGTGGAACAAGACGCACGTTGTGCTTTGCTGCTCCCGTAACTTTGGCAAAAGCTTTCTCGGTGCGATTTTTCTGTTGCTAAAAGCTATGCTGTTTCCGAACTCTGCTATTTATATAGTATCGTCTTCCGGTCAGCAGAGTAAGGAGTTGTTCAACAAGATTGAGGAGATCGTTACCCGTATAGGAAAGACGGCGGCTTCTATTCAATCGCTGAAGGACATAGCGCAAGAGGAAACTGTAAAGAACCCCACCAATAAGACCGGTTTCTCTCACTGCCCGGAACAGTACGAGGTTTCTTTCTGGAATGGTTCTTCAATTTATACGCTGAACAGCAACCCGGACAGAGTTCGTTCCCGTCGTGCGACAATAGTGTTCTTCGACGAGGCGGCGTTTTGCTCTGACGAACTTATCGCGGCGGCAGAAGCGTTTGCAACACAGGAAAGCAACTTTATAACATCTACTGAAGATTCGTTCTCCCCTCTTACTCAGAAGCTGAAGTGTGGAACTCAGTTGATTTATGCAAGCTCTCAGGATGATGCAGGTAAACTATTCTACAAGCGGTATCGCGAGTATGCCAAGGAAATGATTGCCGGGAACCGCGATTACTTCGTTGTAGATATGATAGCCGACACTGCAATACAGACATACATGGAAGGCAAGCCTTACGTTCCCCTGCTGACTCAGGACAAGGTTGACTCGGCAATGAGAATAAACCGTGATAAGGCTTTGCGGGAATACTACAATGTTCCAACCCGCGATGGTGGAGAGAATCAGATAATCAAGTGGGGACAGGTTCGCGAGTGTGAAAAGTTTTCTCTGCCCGTTCTGGGGTTGACCCATGATGACCAGCAGTTTGTGATTGCGCTTGACCCGGCAAGAACTAACGATAACTCTATTTCATCTGTGATGGAACTGTTTGAAGACCCTGAAAAGGGACTTTGCGGCAGAATTGGTAACTGCGTAAACTTCCTCGACGGTGCGTCAAAGCATAAGCTAAAACTGGACTCTAACCGGCAAATACAACGTTTGAGAGAAATGCTTGTTAAATACAACGGTGCAGACTACGCAGATTATGTTCATATTGACTCTCTGCTTATTGACGCAGGCGCAGGCGGTGGTGGCGTATCAACCTTTGCTGACGCGCTTCTAAATGATTTTGTAGATAGCAAAGGCAACAAACATTGCGGTCTTATTGACAAAACTTACGAAGCTTATGCAGGGTATGACGCGAGATATCCGAACGCAATTGACAAGCTGCGCCTTTATAACCCGAAGAAAATGAGAAACCAAATGGTTGAAGAAACTGTAGAGCTGATACAGCTTGGTGTGATACAGTTTACATACGAATATAAGGATTCAGATTTTATCAAGATTATTAAGCAGAACGAGGATGGCGAGGAGGAAATGATTGCTCATGAAATCACTTCCGAGGAAAGAGAGGCGCTTATGAATATTGACCTTATGAAAAATGAGTTGACTTCAATACATCGTTTCAACAATGCCGATGGCACTGCCGCTACTTATGCCCTCTCGACAGACAAGAGGGCGAGGATGCACGATGACCGGTTTTATACACTTATCATGCTGGGGCATCGTTTGTATGAGCTTCGCCGGAAGACAAAGGTACGTCAGGTCGCAGAAGAACTCCCGGTTCAGGAAGATTATTCGTGCGTTTCAAGCGTATCATTTTAAATAGTTCGATTCAGAAATTGCCCGTGAAGCCCGTCAAATAAAGGCTCGCGGGCTTTTTCACATTTTACATATTATGAATAGAGGTGAGAATTTTTGGCAGAAGATTTTGATGTCGTCATAAAGAGTACTCCTGACGACGAAACAGAAGTATTAACAAGCGTTGAGCTGTCCTCTCGTAGTGAGAGCGAATCTATGCGCAGAATAATGGCAGCTTTCAACAACAAATATGAGGTTTATTCTCCTTATACAAAAGAGCACAGTTCGTCTTCGCAGATTTCTTTTGAGCGCATAGGTCAGCTTGCGGAGAATATACAGAACGATTTAAGCAAGGTTCTGGAACTCAATGGAATTATCCGGCGATTCATAATTACTGACGACATTATCGGTAAGGTTTACGAAAGTCTTGAAAGTAATCTGAATACGGACTACAAACTTTCATATACAAAGTTTAAAGACCACCGCAACAAGAAAAAGAAGCTGGCAGACGTAGGCAGGATCATTGATGAATTCAACAAAGAGACTAATCTGAAGCAGGTCATCCGCAATGCGATCCCTCTGACTTATGCCGAGGGCAACTACATACTGTATCTTCGCAAAGAGGGCGACAGCTACTCTGTTGACAATATCCCGCTTGGAATTGCGTATGTGAGCGATTATACCGTCGGCGGCAATCCGCAGATATGTATTAACATTCAGGAACTCACCTCCCGTCTCAGAAAGACTTACAGCAAAACCAAGAAAAGTAAGCCTCTGTTTTTCAAGGATATGGAAGATGACATCAGAAATAATTATCCCCCGGAGGTCTATGAGGCGTACAAGGCTGGTGAAGCTGTTGCGAAGCTTGACCCACGGCGAACAAGAATAATGCGTGTTTGCAATATGGGCAGAAAGTATGGTGTGTCCCCTATTGTTAGAGCGCTCCGCTCCGCGCTGATGCTTGAAAATATTGAGGATTCTGATTATATCAATAACAAGGCAAAAGCGAAAAAGATAATTCACCAGATACTCCGCAAGGAAATAATGGGCGACCATTATGAGAAGCAGGGTCTCGCACAGGCAGCTTATGCACATAGCGAACTTATGAAGGCGTGGAAGAATAAAACTGTTGTCTATACCTCCGCCCCTTTTGTTGAAAAGATACAATATGTTGAGCCTAGCGTTGAAGATACCGCCTCTGACAAAATAAACCTGTATCGCTCAAAGATAATGGCTACTCTGGGTATAGGTTTTATCGACTCGAACGTCAAGAGTTTCTCCGTTGCTAATATCTCGCTGGAACAGTTAATGAAAACAATCAACTGTGTTTCCGAGCAGTTAGAGCGGATAATTGAAGATTTCTACAAAATCGTTCTCAACGACAACGGGATTGATCTTGAGTATCTTCCTGAAATTCAAATCATTGATGCGGAACAGCTTTCGCTGAGCATGAAGAAAGACCTTGTTGAGCTGATGTATTCAAAACTGAACTGTTCGCTTGAAAGTGCGCTGGATATTCTGGGCGTTTCCATCGAGGACGAACGACAGAAGCGGCAGAAGGAAAACGAGGAAGGTATTGACCAGATATTCTTCCCTCGTAAGACATCGTATACTACCGGCTCTGAGGATATTACTCCTGAAAGTGGCAGACCCGCTGACAGTGACAATCTGGACAAGCAGGCTTACGATACATACAAGGAGGGGATAGAATGACGATAGAATGTCCGTGCTGCGGAATGATGTTTATATTTGAAACCGAATCTTCCCCTGAGCCCCTTTACCGGGTTCAAGATATTAACACAGCCTGCTCTGATGGAAATATACCGCCGGACGGGTACGAGTTTGGTGAAGTGAAAGGTGGTGAGGAAGATGGCGGGAAATGTAACAATTGAAATGTCTTCTACGGCTCTGGAGCTTTCTGAACACCCCAACTACATTGAACTTACAAACAGGCTTTGCTATTATGGCGAGCCAAACCTCAATGACGTGGAGCTTCCTGCGGAAACTGCCGAGAAATATGCACAGTCGCTGGTACTTCAACCTGTTGTGGCAAAGTACAAGGTAATATCTGGCAAACCCGATTTGGGCGGGCACGAAGCGCGTGTCGGGTCAGATGGCAAGGTAACATTCGGGACAGAGAGCGTTGGCGTGCATGAATCTGTTGAAGTCAAGACTGATAGCGTAACGGTAAGAGGAGAAACAAAAACACTCCCCTGCTTGTTTGCAAAGTCGCGGATTTGGACTCGCAACGAGAATGTTGTGGCGGCAGTAAAGAGGCTGTTCAGTGAAGGTAGGCTTCACAGCTCTTGGGAATTACTTGTATCGGATTACGAGTACAAGGATGGTATTAAGGTATTAAAGGACTACACGTTTACAAGTAACGCTTTACTTGGAACGAACAGTTCTCCGGCTTACGGAGATGCTGCGTCTGCGCTTGTAATGGCAGAAGCAGAAGACCAGCCGGAGTATATTATTGCCGAGGCATTGGCAAAAGATTTAGGAATAAAGGAGGAAGACAATTTGGCAACTGAAAATGAAGGAACTCAGACCACTGAGACTACTCCGGAAGTTACTGTGAGTGAACCGGACGTAACAAACACTATCAGTGAGCTTTCGGTGAAGATTGGTGAACTTACTCAGTCTGTTGCGGAAAGAGATGCCGCTCTCGCAACTGCTAATGAAAAGCTCTCTGCTGCAAACGCAAGAATTGCAGAGCTTGAAAAGGTTGAAAAGCTTTATAACGACATAATGACTGAGAAGCAAAAGGAAGAGGAAGAGGCTGCTCGCTGCGGGATGCGCGACAAGATTAAAAAGAGCGGTCTGTTCTCAGATGATGAAATTGAGAAATCTGAAGAACTCAAGGCTATCATGGAAAAGGCTGACATGAATGCGCTTATGAGCGTTATCGCGGAACGGTTCATGAAGTCGCTTGAAAAGCCGGAGCCTACACCGGAGGTATCAGAGGTCAAGCCTGAACAGCCCAAGGCTGACGTATCTGAAGATGATCATATTGACAACAAGAAGTTCATGGCTGCGCTTCTTGGATAAAAACAAAAGGAGAACGAAATGGTAAGAAACGTTTTTAAGGGTAATCCCGTTTCCCGTACCAACTACAAGGCTGATGTTGAACTTGTAACTGGTATGGGTGTCGTAAGAAATTACGAGAAGAAGACAGTTGGCTTCCCTGCTGCGGAAACCGCTGATGATATTTATGTTGTTGACAAGGAAAGAGTCCCGGTCGGCGAGGCTTGTGCAAGAACTGACTTTTCTGATTACGAGGAAATGTTCAATAAGATTGCAAAGGGCGAGTTTGTAAAGATTGACCTGTTCGCTCCGGGTACTGCGTTTGCTGTCGATGCTGTTTCTGAGGCTGACGCACCTGTTAAGGGCAAGCGTGTTGCTGTAGGCACAGATGGTCTGTGGAAGATTGCAACAGTTCCCTCCCGTTATCTCTATACTGAGGACTATGTTGACAACGGTCACAAGCTTATCAAGATTGAAGTGCTTGATACTGCGGCGACTAACTAATAAGGAAAGGAAAGAAAATAATGCTGGATACAGAAATTGCAAGCATTGTTAAGTCTGTTGATACTTATGAGATTGCTCAGAAGACCAGACATAACATTGAACTTAATGACAACGAAGCTATTGTTGCCAAGCAGCTTGATGAGTGGGCTCGCGAAATCGGCAACACCGGCAGCGACTCCAATTGCGAGATTGCAGAGTTTGTTCGCAAGACTATCAACGAAGAGTTCTACAATGCGCCGGACGAGCTGCTCGACTACATGTTCGATCGTGGCAGCGTAGGTGAGTTTGACGACTCCGAGACTACTGTTATGCCGAAGAACACTCTCATTTCTTATGAGGCGGCAAAGGGCGGTAATGTAGACAAGAGCTATCTTGATGTTTCCGTCATCAAACCCAAGTGGAAGAACCGTCAGATTGAGACTGAGATTTCCTATGTTGACCTTCGCAGAAACGGTTGGAAGTCTGTTGCTCTGCTGACTACATATTCTATGGACGCACTGAATAATGCCAGATTCAAGGATATCTTCTCTGACATTGACGCTATGATCGCACTTGGCGCAGAGAATTATATTTCCAACGCTGGCGCAGTTCCTACTGCTGCGGCTATGGACGCTATGGCACTCTACCTTAATGACCGCAATCAGGGCGGCGGCGTAATCGTTGCTCTGTCTAAGTATATTCAGTCTGTTTCTAAGCTGAAGGGCTTTGACAGTACTTCTATGCGTGATGAAGTACACATGAACGGTAAACTGGGTGTTTATGACGGTTGCGCACTGCACGGTATTTCTGGTGCTAAGAAGTTCGGTGACGGCACTCTGCTGATGCCCGACAAGAGAATCTTCGGCATTGCTGGCAAGATTGGTACTCTCGATATGAAGGGCGAGGTTCACATCTACGAGGATATGGACAACGACAACGAGCGTGTTGAGCTGAAGATTAAGGACTTCACTTACGGCTGGGCGTTCAACAAGGACACTCTTGAGAACGTCTGCAAGATAGTGGTTGAGTAAAAATTGTGAGGAGGAATCCGCCCGTGGTATATCTCGGGCGGGTTAATAATTATGAGAAAATTTTATTGTTATTCTGTGCGTCTGAGAAAGGCGCTTATCGACCACGGCTTCACGCCGATAGGTTATGGGGTAAATCCCCGCTCGGATACTGCTTACTGGGTGTTTGAGGGAACCAAGGAACTCAACGACTACAAGGACAATCAGTATCAGCTTGACCGGGATAATTACTTTAAGGAAAGAAATTATAGGGGGGAAACAAAGAGTGGAACTTGAAAACAACAAGCATTATCTGGTATACAACTACAGTTCGAGCCCAGTTACTGTAGCGACCAGATATGACAGCTATATCATTCAGGGAGGCACCAAGGACGAACCTACGACCTTCCCTATGACGCTTGATGAGATAATGTATATTAACAACACTTCCGGCGTGTTTAAGTACGGTCTGCTCTGGTTTAATGAGGCTTATGCTAAGGATATCTATGAGTATCTGCGCATACGCGATTACGACAAGATTATGACGGACGAACAGATTGAGGACTGTCTGACAAATCCTACTGCGGAGAAGATGGATACTCTTGTCAAAGTAACCAGTGATGTGCTGTTCAACAGAATACGTGGAATTTATATGCGTATCAAGAACACCACAGGGCTTAGTTCAAAGGTGAGCGATGTCATTGAACGGCGTTATCGTGAGATACGCGACAAGAAGTTCACGTCTGCTATCGAAATTCAAAACGCTTCTGCGAGCCGCGACAATGAAATAAACGCGCTTCGCAAGCAGATTGAAGAGCTTACCAAACTTGTATCAGCATCCGGCATGACCAATGCTGTTCAGACTGAACCGGTAGCAGAACCTGTTCATCCCGACGCCAAGATAGAGGAGGCAAAAAAGCCTGCTTCGTCCGACGCAAAGACGGCTGAATCGGAAAAGTCTGTTCAGCGCAAGGCAAAGAGTTCTACGAAGAATAAGGCTGCTACAT
>JBJFGA010000334.1:0-7456 GCA_051892275.1 Oscillospiraceae bacterium
GTGATTTGTATAGGCGGGAGGGGCAAGCCCCTCCCCTACGGTATTCTGGTAATTTGCCGGGTAAGCCCGGCGGCTATTACGCCTTATAATATGTTGCATTTTGCCACAGGTATATCAACGGCGTGATTATTATGTGGCACAAAATCAAAAATGAAGACACGTTATTTGTTTGTTATCACACCCGTAGGGGAGGGGCTTGCCCCTCCCGTATAAGGTGATTTGTATAGGCGGGAGGGGCAAGCCCCTCCCCTACGGTATTCTGGTAATTTAAATTGATTTGTCCTTGCAACATAATAACCCCGCCGTTAGTCTACCTACGGCAAATTGCATGGGATTACAAGGCGGAATCGCCGGCGGGCGTACCCGCCTAAATTACGATTTATCTTTACTTTTCGCTACTATAATTATATCATCACCAACAAAAAGCTGCTCCCGGAAATCCGGAAGCAGCCATTGTACTATTTAAGGGAAATCAGCCCTTGCTCTTGATGTACTCGTCCATTGCCTTAGCAGCGGTCTTTCCTGCGCCCATTGCGAGGATAACGGTAGCTGCGCCGGTAACTGCGTCGCCGCCTGCGAATACACCCTCGCGGGAGGTCTGACCGTTCTCGTCTGCGATGAAGCAGCCGTGCTTGTTGGTGTCAAGTCCCTTGGTGGTGTTTCTGATGAGCGGGTTCGGGGAAGTACCTATGGACATTACTACGCAGTCAACGTCGAGAACGAACTCGCTGTCCGGCTTCTCAACAGGTCTGCGTCTGCCGGAAGCGTCAGGCTCGCCAAGCTCCATCTCAACGCACTTCATGCCGGTTACGAACTTGTGCTCGTTGCCGAGGATCTCTACGGGGTTGTTGAGGGTCTTGAAGATGATGCCCTCCTCCATAGCGTGCTCGACTTCTTCCTTACGAGCGGGCATTTCGTCCAGACCGCGGCGGTATACTATGTACACGTTCTCCGCGCCAAGACGCTTTGCGCAGCGTGCAGCGTCCATTGCAACGTTACCGCCGCCGACTACTGCTACGTTGGTGTTCTGCTTGATAGGAGTATCGCTGCCTTCCTTGTAAGCCTTCATCAGGTTTACACGGGTCAGGAACTCGTTAGCGGAATAAACGCCCTTGAGGTTCTCGCCGGGGATATTCATGAATCTCGGCAGACCAGCGCCGGAGCCGATGAAGATAGCCTCAAAGCCCTGCTCGAACAGCTCGTCGACCTCGATAGTTCTGCCGACTACAACGTTGGTTTCAACCTTAACGCCCATAGCCTTCAGGTTGTCGACCTCGTGCTGAACGATGCTCTTGGGAAGTCTGAACTCGGGGATGCCGTAAACCAGAACGCCGCCTGCAAGGTGCAGAGCCTCGAAGATAGTTACATCGTAGCCCAGCTTTGCGAGGTCGCCTGCGCAGGTCAGACCGGAGGGGCCAGCGCCGATGATAGCGCACTTGTGTCCGTTGGGAGCGGGAACAGCAGGAGCTTCCTGAACGTTGGCGTTGTGCCAGTCAGCTACAAAACGCTCCAGACGGCCGATAGCAACCGGCTCGCCCTTGATGCCGCGAACGCACTTGCTCTCGCACTGTGTTTCCTGCGGGCATACACGACCGCAGACAGCGGGAAGTGTGCTGCTCTCGTGGATTATCTGATATGCGCCCTCGAAATCCTTTTCCTTTATCTTAGAGATGAATGCCGGAATATCGATAGAAACGGGGCAGCCGCCCTGGCAGGGCTTGTTCTTGCAGTTAAGGCAGCGGTTAGCCTCGTCAACTGCCTGCTCCTCGGTGTAACCGAGAGCTACCTCTTTAAAGTTCTTGTTGCGGACGTTCGGGTCCTGAACCGGCATTTCGTTCTTTTTAAGGCTCATGTTCGGCATCTTACTTTACCTCCTTCTTGTAGAGGTTGCAGACTTCTTCGCGCTTTCTGCCCTCAAATTCTTTATACATAGCGCCGCGCTCCATAGCCTCGTCGAAGTCGACCAGATGACCGTCGAAGTCAGGGCCGTCAACGCAGGCAAACTTGGTCTCACCGCCAACGGTAAGACGGCAGCCGCCGCACATGCCAGTGCCGTCGATCATGATCGGGTTCATGGAAACCACGGTCTTGATGTTGTATTCCTTGGTGAGCTTGCAGACGAACTTCATCATGATCAGCGGACCGATAGCGATTACTTCATCGTACTGGTTGCCTTCCTTGATGAGCTGCTCCAGCGCGTTGGTAACAAGACCCTTCTCGCCGTAGCTGCCGTCGTCGGTCATCAGCTTCATTACGCTGGAAGCTGCCTTGAACTCGTCCTCAAGAATAACCAGATCCTTGTTTCTGAAGCCAACGATGCTATGTACCTCAGCGCCGAGGTTGTGCAGCTTCTTAGCGATAGGATATGCGATAGCGCAGCCTACGCCGCCGCCGACAACAGCGACCTTCTTGAGGCCGTCGGTGTGGCTGGGAACGCCCAGAGGTCCAACGAAGTCGTGAATGCAGTCGCCCTCCTCGAGGTGGTTGAGCTTCTCGGTGGTAGCGCCTACGATCTGGAAGATTATCGTAATCGTGCCCTTTTCACGGTCAAAGTCCGCAACTGTGAGCGGAATTCTCTCGCCCTCTGCGTCTACTCTGAGGATTATGAACTGTCCGGGTTCCGCCTTCTTGGCGATCATCGGAGCTTCAACCTCCATAAGAGTAACTGTGGGGTTGAGGATCTTCTTGGTAAGAATTTTGTACATTCTCCTGTTTCCTCCTGAAATAGTTATTGACGGCTGTACCCTCAAAACAGGTTATCCGTCCATAACTATCATTATATCATGATTCGACATGTTTTTTCAAGATGATTTTTTAATATATCTACATTTTGTATATCTACACAAAAGCAATTGTACATTTTGCACAAAATCACGATTCTGCGTCCGATTTCTGCCAGAGCAATTTTGTTCCGCTGAACAACGTTCGTACTTCACCCCTGTCCAGCAGCCACGACAGATAGGAGCGCACCGTAGCTCCCACCAGCAGATACTGTATGAGATACAGCCGAATGCCGTACTTTTCCAGCGCCTTTTCAATTATTTCGTCAATGGTGAGAGGCTGGACGCACATCTCGCGTATGTCAGAAGCTACCTCCAGCAGCGCGGCGCGGTTGACCTCCGCGAGCGGTCTGATGTCCCGGCAGGGCTGGTCGTGGGCTGGAATGAACAGTTCTCCTGACAGTCCGGACAGCTTTTCGAGAGCCTGCAAATGCTGCCCCGGGTGGTAAAGGAACGATATTCTGTGCTTTGCGAGGGCATCTGCGCTTATCACGCAGTCCCCGGTGAACCACACCCCGTCCTTTGTCCGGAACGCAGCCTGCGCCATGTCGTGACCGTCCAGCCGGGTAAATTCCAGCCCGTCCGGCAGTACGTCGGCGTTAAGCTTGCAGCAGGGGCATGCCGGGGGGCAGATAAGCCGGGTACACATTTCCTCAGATGGTGTGCCGCCGTACAGCGTCGTGGTGACAAGAAAGCTGTTCTCCACCGCCGCTGCGGAGATACCCGGCGCATAGACCTCGCAGCCGGTCTGTTCTCTGAGGTACGCAGCCCCACCTGCGTGGTCGGCGTGTGAGTGGGTCAGAAACAGCTTCGTGAGCCGCCAGCCCTGCTCCCGGATATGTCGGAGCGCCTGCTCTGCGGAAGTCTTGTCGGCGGCATCTATAAGGCAGACCTCGTCCGGGGCGCAGCGGAATAATCCCGTATTTGTCGAAGCGGACATATACCATGTGTCAGCTCCGGTCTGAATCAATTCGTACATTAATATCCCTCCTGCAATAACTTTAGGGCATCTCTAAAAACCGGTTTGAATAGGCAAAATTGCCAGAGTGCATTGGCTACGAGGAAAGCCGACGACGCAAGGCTGTATGCCAGCGTTTTGCCGTAGGCATAATGCGGCTAGTGAGGTTTGACGAAGTAGACGATGTGCTCTGGTGATTTTGGCTCAAACGAGGTTTTTAGAGGTGCCCTTTATTATTGTACCGCATTTTTCTCTTTATGTCAAGGACTGTTACAGGAAGAAAATAGGTCGCCTGATAAGGTTGACAAAAAACTCTGCTTGGTGTAAAATAATATGATGAACAAAAAGGAAAGGAATTCGTATGCTACATGAAGCTGAAAAATCCGTTTTCACGGCTGACCGGCTTTGAGCTGGGACTGTGGATAACCTCGATGGCGGTAGTTATAGGTTCGTTTCTGCTTGCCGGGGAGTACGACCCGCTGTCGCTGGCTGCTCCGCTTATCGGGGTGACTTCTCTGATATTCATTGCCCGGGGCGAACCCGCCGGGCAGGTGCTGACGATACTGTTCAGCCTGCTGTACGCGATAATATCGTGGAAATGCCGCTATTACGGCGAGATGATAACCTACCTCGGCATGACAGCGCCAAGCGCTCTGGCTGCGCTCATCGTCTGGCTGAAGCACCCGTTTCAGCAGGGCAAGCCGCAGGTGGTGGTGTCGCACCTCACCCCGAAAAAACTGACAGTGACATTACTTCTCACCGCAGTGGTGACTGCGGGATTCTATTTTGTGCTGAAATTCTTCAACACTGCGCAGCTGCCTGTAAGCACTGTGTCGGTGACTACCAGCTTTTTAGCCTCGGCGCTGATGGTGCTGCGAAGCCCGCTGTATGCGCTGGCTTACGCTGCAAACGACATTGTGCTGATAGTACTGTGGCTCCTCGCGTCCATGGAGAACATCTCCGACCTGCCGATGGTGTTCTGCTTCGCCGCATTCCTCGCGAACGATATCTACGGATTTATCAACTGGCGAAGGATAAGAAAAACACAGGCTGGAAAATCATGATTTATTTTTTGGGGGTATCAAAGGGGGGTATCAAAGAATTAATATGTTGTGCTAAGTTACAAATTCCGAATTAGTAATCAAGAACAACATTTTAATTATGCGATTAACGTATAAATTTCCATTTTCATAAACAAAAGGCGCTGCAAAACCAGCGCCCCAGTTGCTGTTCTTACAGCCCGAAGCTCACCGAGAGGGCGTTGTTCACCTGCGACATAGCGTCGCTGTCCAGCTCTCCCATGCGCTCCTTGAGCCGCCTTTTATCCAATGTACGAACCTGCTCCAGAAGCACTATGGAGTCCTTCGCAAGCCCGCAGGAAGCGGCGTTCAGCGAAATATGTGTGGGCAGCTTGGATTTGTCCTTCTGGCTTGTTATTGCGGCGGCTATCACCGTGGGGCTGTGCTTGTTGCCGATGTCGTTCTGGACTATCAGCACCGGACGTACCCCGCCCTGCTCCGAGCCTACCACCGGGCTAAGGTCGGCGTAATATATCTCTCCTCGTTTAACCTGCATTTAACGATCATTCCTTTCATAATCATTCCGCCTGACGAGCAGGGGTCATGTAAAAATATACCGCACTTTTCCGGTGCGCTGTGTATTCATATTATTGCCTGCCGTGGTGCAGTTATACAATCATTTTCCACAAAAACCGGAAGCTCCGGTGATACATTTTATTCCATTAATAACCAAATAGTTCCTTATTTAAAGGAGGAGAAATATGCCGCAGATGACATGGGACAGGCTTCTGTCCACGAAAAGAAGCAGAGAAATTGTCACCTTCCGCGCCGCGGACGTCCGCACAGAGTTCGCGAAGGACTACCACCGGATACTTAGCAGCCCGTCCTTCCGAAGATTGCAGGACAAGACGCAGGTTTTCCCGCTGGACAGGGGCGACTTTGTGCGCACCCGGCTCACCCACTCGCTGGAGGTATCCTCGTTTGCAGGTTCCATCGGAGATACTGCGTTCCTGAAGCTGATGGAAACCCGCCCGGAGATAACATCGCAGATACGCCAGTCTTGTCTGGAGATACTGCGCTGCGCCGGGCTTGTGCACGACATCGGCAACCCGCCCTTCGGGCACTTCGGTGAGGACACTATCCGCCAGTGGTTCGGTGAGAATTTAAGCGGGCTGAAATTAAGGGGCAGACCGGTGTCGGAACTTCTCACTGACCAGATGAAGGGTGATTTCCTGCATTTTGAAGGCAACGCCCAGGCGCTGCGGGTGCTGTCGAAGCTGCATGTTCTCATCGACATCGGCAACGGCATGAACCTCACCTACGCGCTGCTGAACACCATCATCAAGTACCCGGTGTCCTCGCTGGACATTAACAAGAAAAGCGGCAACATCAAGGACAAGAAGATGGGCTTCTACTCCGCCGAGCAGCCGCTCTTCGAGGACATAACCCGCAGCACCGGAGCAGCAGGCTGCCGCTATCCGCTGACCTTCCTGCTTGAAAGCGCGGACGACATCGCCTACAAGACCGCTGACATTGAGGACGCGGCAATAAAGAAGCTGATAAGCTACAACGAGCTTCTTTCGGAGATAAGCAGCGAGAAGTACCTCGACCGCTGCAAAACAGAACAGGAACACGCCGCGCTGACAGATGCCGCAAACAACCTGCGCCACTGCCTTGAGTCCGCGCAGAACCGCGGGCTTCCATCGGCGGAGAAAAAGGCGATTCAGCGCTGGACGGTAAATCTTCAAAGCACACTGATTTATGCGGCTTCGGACGCATTTGTGGACAATTACGACCAGATAATGAACGGCGAATTCAAACGCGAACTTCTGGCGGCTTCAACGGCGCGTGTCCTTGCGGACGCGCTGAGCGATATTGCGTACAGATACGCGTTCAGGTCGTCCGGGATACTGAAGACAGAGCTTTCCGCCCACGCTATGATGAACACGCTGCTGGACAGCATAGTCGGCACGGCGCTTCGTTTCGGGACTGAACAGCAGCGTATAACCGACGGAAATCTGATGGCGCTGCTGCCGGAGGAATACCTCATGGTGTGTCAGAAAAGCTGCGAGGGCAGGGAGGACGGCGAGCAGGCTTACTACCGGCTGCTTTTCGCCACCGACTGCGTGTGCAGCATGACCGACGGCTACGCCCGGGAGCTTTTCCGCACGATAAGCGGAATTGAAGCGTGATTTTCTATTGACACGAAAATGGTTTTGTGGTACTATATAGAAAAGTGTTGATGTTATGACCGGACATTCTTCGGGTCAGGCGGAAGTGTTGCCGTTCTTCGCAGATATTTCCGCAAACGAAAGGAGAATTATGGAAAATTCAAATAACGAAGCAAAAACCATGACTCGCCGGGGGAGCTTCCGGGTGGGCTACGGCAACGAGGAAAAGCTGATAATCATGTGCATTTTCGGGGCTGTACTCTGTCTGGGTATGATGGTTGTCGGACTTGTGTTGTTCGGCGCTCCGGAGAGCTTTATCGGCTTTATGAGCAGCGTGTTCTGGGCGATACCGGCGGTGGTGTGCGTTATCCTTATCCCGGTGATAATCTACGGCAGAAACTGCTCCTACTACGCCGGCGAAAAAGAGATGGAGTTCATCACCCCGCACGGAAGCGATTACCTTTATTACAGCGACATCTCGGAGGTCATCTACAAGCCGCTCACCCTGTTCAGAAAACATCGGGGATA
>JBJFGA010000335.1:0-7430 GCA_051892275.1 Oscillospiraceae bacterium
CTGTTCCTGTTCATTCCACTCGGACTTGGGTCTGATGTTCAGAGCGATATAATTCAGCGTATCGGAATCAGCACCGTCATAAGAGATGTCGTCAAAGGAGAAGAAACCGCCCTCGTTATAAGCGAAAGTGCCGTTGACAGAGCCGAAGTTCATGTTGTCATTGCTGTCCTTGCCGTTAAAGAACATGTTGAACTCAAAGCCGTCCGCGCCAAGATTGAGGGTGTCGCTGTAATAAGCGCCGGCAGGAACCGAAACACCATTGTACTTGCTGAACAGCTCGCCAATGGTAGCCGCGTTAAACAGACTGGTAATTTCAACATCTGCTTCTGCAGCAGTGCCCACGTTGTATTCGTCCTGATAAACGCGCATGCTGATGTTTATCGGAAGCGCCGGAGCGTTTAACGTTTCGCGGGTGTCCTCCTTCAGCTCCAGTTTTACTTCTGTATCCAGTTCAAGACCGCGGAGAGTTTCGTTTACTATCTGGGTCTCATCGGTTTTTGCCTGGAAGTAAACATATACATCTTTAACGGTGTAGTCGTCGCAGCCCTCCAGCCATGAGGTGTACTGGTTGAGGTTCATTCTGCCGTCTTCGGTGAGCGCAAATTTGTCCCAATCCAGCCATCTCGAGTCTGAATCGTCCTCATTGGAAACGCGGATAGTGGGAGCGTATACGAACGCGTCAGCGCCTGCGTCCACAGAGTCTGCGAAATAACCGGGAGCAGTCAGGGTGACTTCCTTGTAGGTGCTGAGCAGCTCGGAAACGGTCTTGCCGATAAGCTCGTGGTTGTTGTACCACACGTCACCGCCTACCATAGTGCCAAAGTAATCATCGCTGTAGACGTTCAGTGTGACCGACTTGTCGGTTATAGCGGTAAGCGCAAGGGACGCCCGGGTGTCCTCTTTCAAATTCAGGGTCAAGGTGTCGCCGGGGGTCATGTTCTTGATGGCGTCGCACAGCGCATAGCACAAGTTCGTATCACCGTTCCAGCCAAGCTTTGACTGAACCTTGATGATGATAGCTGTTACAGCATAATCATCATAAGTGCCGGTGGTTATACCTGTGCCGTCTGCGTCGAAATTATCAACATACACTGTACCGCTGCTTGTCAGCCCGAAAGAAGCATTGCCGAAGCGTACTTCATTTTCGTCTTTAACAGCGATCAAGTCGATAGAGTATTCAAAGTTGTCTGCACCGGCATCCACAGAGTCGCTGAAATATGTATTCGCAGTTGTAGCGAAGCTCTTGAAAGCAGTGCGCAGCTGACCGACGGTGGTTTCGTTGTAGGTTATTCCCTCGGGTGCGGCAACAACATGATCCCCGGTAACAAAGCAGCCCTCAAGCCAGCCGTCGCCGTCATAGGCGGTGAGCTCCATAGACACTTGATCTATCGCCGGGAGGGCAGCAGTGGAGCGGGTGTCCTCTACCGCCTCGATAGTGAGCTGTGTGCCCGGTTCAAGGTTCTTGATCACGTCGCTGAGCGCATAGCTCTTGAATACGGTGCCGTCCCAGCCTATCTTTGTACCTATCTCGATACCGGCACCGGTGATGACATAATCGGCAAAATCCGGGTTTCTGACATAGTCGGCTTCACCAGCATGTAGTGTGTCTACGAAAAACTCCGAAGGCGCGGTATATTCAGCGTCTGTGCTGACGAATCTCATCGTGTTGTCGTTGGAGTCCTTTGCGTCAACATACAGGTGATAGGAGAACGCTTCCGAGCCTGCGCCTGCTGAATCGCCGTAATAGGGGTTACCTGTGCAGCTTATGGACTTATACTTCTCCAGCAGCCCTGCTATAGTGGTCGTGTTGTATTCGATGTCAGTCAGCTGGCGGCTGAACTCTGCACCGACATTGGAACCGATAAGCCAGCCGCTGTCCTCGAACGCTTCCATGGTGTAGTTTTCGGTCTGGGCATCTATTGATGTGGTCGTTCTTGCGTCAGCCTCAAAGTCCACCGCTTCAACGGTGAAAACCGCCTCGCAGGGCAGCTGGTTCTGGATTTGGAACACCGGCTGATAATTCATCTCCTCACGGTTCAGGGTGATGCTGAATTCGGTGCTTGAGCTGTTGTAGGCAACATGGGGCATAGTTGACTGATTCCAGTTGTTGCCTATGACAACTCCGAATGCATTCACCGGCACTTCGCCTTTCTCGGTCAAGAGATCGATGTTTTCAACGGTGCAGGTGATCTTCACGGCAGAGCTTGCCCCTAAGATACCCGCAGATGTGAGATCAACGTCAAGCGGATCCCAGCTTGCGACAGTCTGGCTGGAAATGACCGAAACATTTTCCGCTGCAGCGGGCATTTGCAGAACCACTGCGGAAGAAACAGTCATAACACCAGCCATCATGCCGGACATTATCTTTCTGATTTTCATAAATCGTCCTCCTTGTTTGTTAATTGGCAGTATGCCATACCTACATTATACAGCATATATGGATATATTTGGTGTGCAGTTCTGCATTATTTGTCAATAATCCACATGTTTTTTGTCATATAGGTAATCGCTCATTCCTCATAACAGCTTTCCGCAGTTTTCTAAGGCAATACCGCATAATTATTGTCGTTCGATTGCGCCGTCAGATTTTTCGTCAGATTGTACAAATTGAGCGCAGGCGGGCTGGCGCCCGTCAAGCGAAATTTGGGCAATATGACGGAAAATATGCAAGCAAGCGGACGGCAAAGGCGTTAGCCGGTAATTGTGCGGTGTTGCCCTAAAGGAAAACCTTACAGCAAATCCGCCGCGCTTTTCGGTTTTTGCCGCCCTGACGTGCTCCAAATCCCCCCCCATGCCTCGGCGATAGCGTAAAGTTGAAACCGACGGGCTGAACAGGCTGCCGGCTGAAAAAGCACATGGACGAAAATCTCATGAAGGTGCTTGCTATGTCCGAGGAAAGCCACGTGATGTTCGCTTCAGGTGAACGCTCTTCCGGTCCGGTAAGTGATGTGATAGTTTTGTGAAAACGCTGTTTTTTATGTGGTAAATAAATGAATATTTGCATACAATTTATGTTGACAAATCCCAAATTCAGTGATATAATAGCAGTAGCTGACGTCTTGCAATAGTTGTCGGTCAATTTTAAAAAGGAGGACTTACTAAATGAAAAGACTGCAAAGAGTTTTTTCAGGAATTCTTGCTGCTTCGATACTTGCGACATCGTTGAGCATTTCTTCGTTTGCGGCGGATTCCAACAGCAGCTTCGTTTTCCCCGAAGGGTTTGAAGACGAGCCTGTTGTGAGCATGTCGGAAGTCGGTTCCGATAATGCTCTTGTCGAAGGTGAGGACGCAGATGTCGTTCCGATCTACTCCGATGATACCATAATTCTCGATGTTCAGGCGGGAGGAATTGCAGATAATGCGTTCGCTCTGTCTTCTGACGGAGAGTTCACGGATTATGAGGAGAGCTTTGACAACACTCTGGACGGTGTAGCAAACACCTACTACGTTCCTAACGTACCTTCTGATTACAACGTGAACCGTGTGCTCATGGCAAATGTATATCAGGCTCCTGCCTATGATATCCAGGTGGATCAGATCTCGGTATATATTGGAACCAACGAGTACATCAGACGGTATGAGAGCTATTCCTCGTATATCGATTTTTACCTTGTTACCGGCTTTGACGGTGACCTGGCAAAGAATTACGGTTCCGCCAGAAGGTCCTATATCGGCGACGCATATGTAAGCAGTTACTGGGACGAGTGGATCACTGTAAATACGGATCGTAGAGCATTGGTTTCTGCAAACACCGAATATGCTATCGTAGCAGAATTTTCGGGCGAGAACCGTGAGATCGATAAATTCGTTTCCGCAACACAGGGTTCCTATGGTACCGGCACATCTTATGTCGGATATAAGGGCAGTAACTCCTATAGCGGTGATGGAGGTAAGAGCATTTCCGTTGAGGACAGTTATTCTTCTGTTCCCAGTTACGGACTGACAGATATCGCTAACGATGGAATGCGTGCAGCGCTGAACGTTCATGTTTCCAAATATGACGCAAAAACCAGCGTAGCCGATCCCTATGTGTATATCGATTCTTCCTGCGAATACACCAGCCCTTACGTTCGGAGTGTGAACGGCAATTATTTGTGGGAAGACATCAGCGTTCTGAAGTCTTCGCCTGTTCTGAAATGGCGTTCCGTAAAGAATGCTACGGCATACAATATCTACCGCGGCGCACTGAAGAACGATAGATTTGATGTTGCAAAGATCGCTTCTGTCGGTGGCACTACCACCACTTATACCGATAAGTCTGTAAGCTCCGGTGCTTATGGATATATCGTTACCGCTGTTGTAGGCGGTAAGGAAACCTATCTCGATTATTGTGATCCGGTTTACTGCATTTTCCCGTCTTTAACGGCTCCCGTTATCACCAATAAGGGACTTCAGGGTAGCTATAATAAGATTCAGTTCAACAAGACATACGGTCTGAACTTCAGTACCTATGAAATAACCGTTGTTGACAGCAATGGTAAAAAGCTTGGTACGTCAAGTTCTTACGACGATATAGAAAATGACGTGCTGCCGGTTTATGTAAGCAGCATGTATGAGTTTTATGACTACGATCTTGACGATTATGTGACCGGGTACGGCAAGTCTGTATCCGCAATACTCTGGGGTATTGATGGTTCCGGAAACTGGTTCTGTACATATCCGTCCAACGTTGTCAACCTTATCAGGAAAACAGAAGCGGCTCCTCAGGCTGTAAGCTTTACTGCTGACTCTACAAGCTATCGCACACAGATTTCGATAACCGGTTCTGACAGCTATTCAAGGTACACAATTCTGAGGAAGGAATCCACTCAGAGCTACTATTCTCCGATTAAGACATTCAACACAAGTTCTTCCGGCAATTCTATGGTCTATAACGACACGGAGATCATTCCGGGTAAGAAGTATTTCTATGCGGTTGTGGCTGCAAATAATTATTATGATGAATATGACCTCCAGAATTACATTCTGGGTACAAAGGTAAAGGCAATAACCGTTCCCACATCTAATCCTCCTGCCAAGCCTTCGTTCACCTACGTTAAGGCTACTCTCTCCGAGGACAAGACCAGCACAGACTATGAGCTTATCTGGACGCCCGTTTCCGGCGCTACCAGCTACAAGATCTATTCTGCTCCTCTTTACAGCAACAACACCAAGGGATACTTCACTTATGCAGAAACTGTAAAGAATTTCTTCAAGACCTATAAGTACTATACTAACAGCGATATTGTCGGCTATTTCTTCTATGTAGTTCCGTCCAACACTACTGCTAATGTCAATGGTGCACCTGCTTCGACATATTTCAAGAGCGAGATGTCAGCAGGGGAGGAGGTCACAGCAGAAAAGTTCTGGATATCTGCTACTCCTTCTGACAAGAGTGTTGCACTAAAGTACACTTCCAAATACAATTATGATGTTCGTCTTTTCAGATACACTGGAAATGACAGCATGATGAAGTATGTTGGTTACAATGCAGTTCCCTCCGGCGGGTACTATGCAAGTGAAGGCTATACCGATTCAAACGTAGAGAACGGCGAAACCTATACTTATCGCGCGCTCCTTACCGAAGCTGATAGCTACCCTTACATAATATCAATCGATGACACTATTTCTGCAACAGTAGCCTCCAAGGCGAAGCCGGTTATTTCCCATATTGAGCCTATCGCATTTGGCGTTGATATTTCATGGGGCAAGGTTGCCGGCGCGACCAAGTATGGCGTTTACAGCTATTATGGCGGCAAGTACACTGCACTTGGTGTTACAACTGACACCAACTTCACAGCAACCGGTCTTACCGGCGGCGTAAAGTATGGCTTCCTTGTAAGAGCCTATGTAAACAACGCGTGGACCGCATTCACCACAAGCGATCTCGTATATGCAACACCCGCAAAGTATATCGCTTCTCCTAACATAGTAAAAGGTATCGCACTTGACAAGGCAGTTGAGCTTAAGTGGGAAATTATTCCGGGCGCTACCCGCTATGCACTTTATACCTATGACAAAACCACTGAAAAGTATTCGCTGATCTCCAATGCTTACACAAGCACCTCAGCAACTGTCACCGGTCTTACCAACTATAAGCAGTACGGCTTCCTGGTAAGAGCTTATGGCAGCGGCGTATGGTCTGATATCGATGAGAGTAAGATCGCATATTGTACTCCTCGTTCCGATACTCCTGCGCCTGAAATAGGCATTGCTGACGATGGTTCTGTTATTGCATATTGGGATAGCGTATATTATGCTGAAAAGTATATGATCTATACATATCTTGACGGCAAGTATACAGCTTATGGTCCTGTTCTCTATACCGAATACAAGTTCACAGATCTCAAGCCCGGCGTTAAGTATGGTTTCCTTGTTCGTTCCTGCACTAACGGCACATGGAGTGCATTCTCTTCAGCAGATCTTGTTTACTTCACTGTTCCCAGCGATGCAACCGCAAAGCCTTTCAGTGTAAATGTTGAACCCGGTGACAAGTGTGCATACATCACATGGTCTCTGCCTGTTGGCGCAACCAAGAGCGCAGTATACAGCTATGATCCTGTTACCAAGAAGTATGCTCTCCTTGACAATAACATATACGGAACAGAGTATGTTGCAAAGGGTCTGACTAATGACACCAAGATCGGCTTCATGGTCAGAGCTTATGTGAACGGCACATGGTCCAGCTACTCCACAGATGATGATGTTGTTTACACAACTCCTCAGAAGGCATCTTTCTCTACTCGTCTGAGCGATTCCTATTATAATTATCTGTACATATACATGAAGTCTTACTATAATGCTGCGATCGCTCCGACAAAGTATGCAGTATATCTGTACAGAGACGGCAAGTATAAGCTCTACACCACCGTGGATGTGGATGCAAATAACAGCTACACTTATTTGTACATCACCGATGTAGTTCCCGGCGAGGAGCTCGGCGTACTTGTAAGAGGTTATATGTGCGGCGCATGGACAGATTACACCGACGAGGATGTAAAATACTTCAACGTTCCTTATGCTGAATTATATGCGTCCACTGAAGACAACGCAGGTAACAGAGTACTGCTTGAGTGGAACGAATGCAAGAATGCTACCAAGTATGCAGTATTTACTTATGATACTTCCACAGCAAAGTACACTCTGAAGGGCACCACCGAGGGCACATCTCTCTCGTTCACAGTTGATCAGCCTGCATTCACTCAGGACAGCTATAATATAAATGTTCTTGTAAGACCTTATGTAAACGGCGCGTATGTTCCGTTCGAAAACGGCTCTTATAGAAGCGTATATGTCAGCAGCCTGTCCTTCTATCCTGATGATACCGGTATAGACAACGGTATCGCTATCTATGGTTATGAGTCCGATGATATCGCAGAGTATCGTTTTTACCTGCTCAACGAGTCTACCGGCAAGTATGACCTCAAGGCAGAGACCCACGGTGAACCTGT
>JBJFGA010000336.1:0-1921 GCA_051892275.1 Oscillospiraceae bacterium
GATGAGCACCATAAACAGCGTTGTACGGGAGGAATTCAACCTCGGGATAGTGCGCTACCAATCCTCTTACGAGAAGTATTTCAGTGATTTTTTCAAGGAGAAGAAGCTCGCCAGCGAAACTATTGCGGAGTTCCAGTATCTGATGATCATTTCCAGGGATAACCCGCTTGCGTCAAAGAAAGATGTGTGCCTTGAGGACCTTGCGGACTGCATTGAGGTCTGCCACGCTGATCCCTATGTGCCTACCGTGCCGATGATCGACGTCAGGAAGTCAGAACTTACGGATTTCGTTGACCGGAAGATCTATGTTTACGAGAGGGGTACGCAGTTCGTTGTGCTGGGGAATGTGCCGGATACCTTCATGTGGGTCTCCCCTGTTCCACAGCAGCTGCTGGATAACTACAACCTCGCGCAGATAAAGGTAAAGGGCAGCGAGAAGCCGTACAAGGACGTGCTTATCTACCGCCGGGATTACCGCCTGACCGACTTTGACCATGAGTTCATTACGGCGGTCCAAAGATCAAAAAAGCTGTATTTCACTGACCAGGAAGCTGAATGAATACTGTTATAAAGCTTTATGCTTTTCACTGATATCATTATATCAATATTACATTTTACACCGGCAAAACATTGTGTTAAAATATTAACAGACGCAGGAACGGACTAATTGTGTCCGAAGCATCTGCGAAATATACAAAAAAATCTGGCATAAGCCACTGCCATGCCGCGCTTAAATTAATGCGGATATTTCCGACCGCGCCACGGCATAAAAGCCGTTACCGCCGCCGGACGAAAGCGAAGCAGGACGTTTGCAAGGCAGGTAGTATGAATTTTAAGGAGAAGATGACTATGGCATTTCACGAAATCGTTGACAGCGTAGAAACCTTTGAGACTGCCCTCAAAAAGGTAAAAGAAGCGCAAAAGATTTTCTCTACCTATACCCAGGAGCAGGTAGACGCGATTTTCCTCGCAGCTGCATCTGCTGCAAACAAGCAGAGGATCCCCCTTGCAAAGATGGCTGTTGAAGAAACTGGATACGGTATTGTTGAGGATAAGGTTATCAAGAACAACTATGCCGCAGAGCATATCTACAACGCATACAAGAACACCAAGACCGTTGGCGTTATCGAGGAGGACAAGGCTTACGGCGTGACAAAGATCGCTGAACCTATCGGCGTTGTCGGCGCGGTTATCCCTACCACAAACCCCACTTCTACCGCTATCTTCAAGTGCCTTATCTCTCTCAAGACCAGAAATGGTATCATAATCAGCCCGCACCCCCGTGCAAAGAAGTGCACCATTGAGGCTTCAAAGATCGTTTATGAGGCTGCTGTAAAGGCAGGTGCTCCTGATGGTATCATCAGCTGGGTAGACGTTCCCTCCCTCGACCTCACCAACCTTCTCATGAAGGAAGTTGACATAATCCTCGCTACCGGCGGTCCTGCAATGGTTAAGTCCGCTTACTCCTCCGGTACTCCCGCTCTCGGTGTTGGCGCAGGTAATGCTTCCGCTATCATCGACGCTTCTGCTGATATCACAGTAGCAGTTAACTCTATAATTCACTCCAAGACCTTCGATAACGGTATGATCTGCGCTACCGAGCAGACTCTTATCGTTGACAAGACCATCTACAACGATGTTAAGAAGGAATTCGAGAAGAGAGGCTGTATGTTCCTCGACAAGAAGCAGGCTGATATGATCAGAAAGGTCATGCTTATCAACGGCGCTCTTAACGCTAAGATCGTTGGTCAGCGTCCTTATCAGATCGCTAAGATGGCAGGCTTCGAGATCCCTGAGTCAGTTAAGGTGATCATCGGCGAGGCAACCTCCCTTGATCCTGACGAGGCATTCGGTCACGAGAAGCTCACCACTATCCTCGGTATGTACAAGTCCAACAACTTCGACGAGGCTATTGATATGG
>JBJFGA010000337.1:0-7407 GCA_051892275.1 Oscillospiraceae bacterium
CCTGCCTAAGAAGGGCGACATCAACCTCAAGGGCATTGAGGACGAGGTTACCTCCGAGGTTGAGGACAAGCTGCTCGCAGTTGACGTTGACCTCTGGAAGAAGGAGATCGCTGGTATGCGTGAGTACTATGCAGAACTCACCAAGGGCGGCGCTCACATTCCGCAGGCTCTGTACGATCAGCTCGACAAGATCGAGGACAGACTCAACAAGGCTTAATTGCTTTACTGCATAAGAATTTCCCCCGTTCCTTGGAGCGGGGGATTTTGTGTTATTCAAGGTTTATTGTGTAGCTGCCTATCGTGACGGAAGCCAGATCGTCCAGATTAATCGGCTTGTCAAGCAAAGCGCTGTGGTATTCACGGTCGCCGCTATACGGATTATATGCAGCGCCCTCCGTGATACCGTAATTCTTCACCTCCGTGCCGTCCTTGAAGCGGTAGATTAGCGGGTCAGACCTCATCGGCAGATGGTCGATCCTCTCACCAGGCTGTGTGTACCACTGAATGCTAAGCGGTGTTAACACTACGTCTTCGAGGAAATAGCGGTAGTTGTCGTGGGTTATTTCGACATTGGGGGAAACTTCAATTCGGTCGGTGTTCATGAAGTCAAGCGGCAGTGAGAGCGTGACGGGTTCTTCAAGCTCTATTTCCCACAATGAGTGGTCGCTTGCGGACATACTAAAGGTGTTGAATTCAAGCTCCAGTTTCATGTCTTTACTGAGATAGCCGTCCTGGTAGAAATATGCGTCCGTTCTGGAACAGCCCACCCCGTTTTCGCCGGCAGCTTCGTCTGGCATGGAAAGAGAGTAACCGAAACTGTCCGCATGATTGCAGCCCGGCATGAGTACATCAGAACAGAGGAACATCCACGGCTTCGCCCCCTCCTTGCTGTACTTGCTGTAATACTCCTCCAGAACCTCGTCCCTGACCGTGAGGTCGTACATCACCATAACCACTTGGCTGTCGGCGATAGCCCCGGTGAAGGTCACTGTGCCGTAGCCGAAGTCAACGGTCTGACCGAGGTTAATCCCCATTTCGGAAAGATCCGCAGTCAACGTCTGATTTTCTATGCCGGTATCAACATAGCCGAAATAATCCTCCGTTATCTTGTTATAGAACCCCTCGAACATTTTAGAGAAATCCCACCCGGTAGAAGCCCCCACGGCAGTAACTCCTACCGAAAGCGCCGTCACCGCCGCAGCCGATATCATCACCGGCTTGCGAAATGAGCGCTTCCTCGGGGTCAGTCTGATATCGCCGGGAACAGCTTCCTCCCTGCGGGAAAGAATATCTTGAAGCAGTTCCTCGTCGGTTTTCGGCGGGGTCATCTGGTCAAAAAGCTGTGTGTATCTTGATTTCATGTTAATCCTCCTCTGTCAGAAGTGTTTTGAGCCGCCTGCGCCCTCTCGACAGCCGTGAAGTCACCGCGGTCACGCTGATGTCAAGTATCTGTGCTATCTCCTTAGCCGAGTAGCCCTCGTAGTAGAACAGATGTATCACCGTGCCGTATTCCGGCGGCAGCGTCTTTATCAGCGGCAGCAGCTCGCTCTCGGCGGCTTGTTCGGCGGGAATATCGGCGGCGTCCAGCGGGTCCTGCGGCTCGCCGTGTATATGGCGGTATTTCAGGAGATTCTTTGAGAGATTGACGGCTACCCGGATAAGCCAGCGCCTGCAGTCCTCGTCCGCCGGGAACTCGCCGGGGTATTTCATCAGCCGCAGGAACGCGTCCTGGCACACGTCCTCTGCATCGGCGCGGCTTCGCAGGTAGCTGAACGCCACCCGGTACAGCATAGCGTGGTACAGCCGGACGTATTTCTCGACGTTCTGGTCGGTCATGCTCTCCCTCCTTTTTTGTGATGTTGAAGGACGTCTTTCGTATATATAACAACCCGACTGCGGTAATTGTCACCAGGAAGCAAAAAACCGCCGCCCCACAGTCAGAACGACCGGCGGGACGGCGGGATAATACATGCGATAGATCAGAAATCAATATCGTTTACAGCGGAGTTAGCCAGCTGCAGCTCCTTCTTTGGGATACGCTTCAGCGGGGAGTAGACGAACTTTTTGCAGAAATCATAGGCCTTAACATCACCCATCTTCGAGCATTTGATCTTGTCGCCCTCTCCGGCGGTACCCAGCTCGCAGTATTTGCAGGAGGGCTTGATATTGTTGCCGAACAGCTTTTTCTTTGCCATAAAAATTCCTCCATTCGTCAGCGGATAGACCCGCCATGACATTTCGTGAACATACTGGTTCATCTATATTATTATAGCATAATTCTCACAAAATGTCTACATTTATTCTCAAAATCTGCGGTTAATTTTTTATAACCGGATTTGTGGATTTTGACGAAATTTCAGTCATTTTTCTCACAAGTCAAGACAAAAAACGGATTTTTTTGAAAATATTTTTAAGAAACTATTGCCAAACGCCAAAAACTGTGCTATACTAATAGTATATATACTGCCCTATCCACAGTTTCTGTCGGATGAGCAGGAGAAACACTCCGCACGGGGTTCTGTGCGGTGAAAATATGAGGAAAATATTATTAAGGAGAGGATCAAATGAAACTCACAAAGCGAATCCTTGCGGCTGCGCTCACCGGGTGCATTGCTGCCGGCTCTGTTCCGGCGGTAGTGCCGCTCACCAGCTATGCTGCCAACTACACCAGCAGCGACAGCGTTTGGCTGTACAACGAGAAGCTGTTCTACGGCTCCGGCGAGACCGAACTGAACTCCAGCTTCATCAAGGCGCTCAGAAACGCCACCGGTAAGAGCGACTACACCCAGATCACCTTCGGCGACCTCGAAAAGATCACCTCGCTGAACCTCAGCGGTATCGGTCTGGAGTCTGTTCCCGAGATCATCGAATTCATGCCGCGCCTGAAGACACTCGATCTGTCCAAGAATAAACTGAGAAATGCTTCCCTGTCGAACATCGACCTGTCGGAATGCCCGCTTCTCACCAGCGTTGACCTCAGCTACAACTACCTGACATCTGTTCCGGCGTGGTACAGCGCAATGAACATCTCCACCAAGAACATCTCCTACAACCTGCTCAACACCACCAACCAGCGCAAGCTGACCGTATCTCCCGAGGTGTACTACTTTGGTGTAGGCGACGCATTCTCTGACGCTGAAATAAACGCATTCAAGGACAAGGTTCTGTCCACCGTTACACTGAATGACGGCAACCTGCTTCCGGAATATTTCTATGACGCAGAGCTTCCTACCTATAATATCCCCGAGAGCGAAAAGAACAACCTCGCTTACCTCAAGAACGAGAATATCGAGTTTGATATCGACATCGCTTCCTATATTAAGGACGGTTATGTTGCAAAGTCCGGCACAGTAAAGGGCGAAATTTCACTGTTCGTTCCCGGTTCCAGCGCTAACCCGAATATCCGCTGCGAAGTTACCGTATACTTCCTCGACGGCAGCGACCCCACCACCGTCAAGGTAAGGCTGGAAGCCCTTATCGCTGAGTGCGAAAAGCTCACCGAGGATACATACACCGGTCCGTCATGGACGGTGTTCTCCAACCAGTTAAAGACAGCTAAGGCTATCTACTCCTACAACCAGAACGACAACGATATGCTGTCCAACGCTTACGACAGCCTGCTCGCTGCAAAGAACCAGCTGGTAAACGGCGTAAACTCCGGTACTAAGAAGGTAATTTCCGACCTGCTCACCATCGCAAAGGAATATAAGGAAGAAAGCTACACCGTTGAAAGCTGGAAGGCGCTCAGCGAGTCCATCGCGCTCCTCACCGAGGCAAACGAGAACGACTCCGTATCCCTTGAGGACGCGAACGCTGCTATAAAGGCATTCCAGGACGCTCAGAACGGTCTTGTTCCTTCCAAGCAGGTAATTCCGGATACTATCCTCAAGAGCGAGTTCGAGGCTGTTTACGGCGAAAACAAGGCAGTAACCAGAAAGGGCGTAACCCGCGACAGCAGAAAGTACAGCTGGAGCTTCAACGGCACCGACGTCATCAAGCCTGCTGACTTCAACCCGGAGGTTTACTTCGAGAGTAAGGTAGAGGAAGAGATACGCTTTGAGGTTGGCAACGCAAGCGACTATCAGGTTATCTCCTTCGCAGAAACCAAGGCGTTCCCCGGCGTCGGCGAGCTGACCTTCGATGTTTCCAAGGTATACACCAACGGAGTTTACAGACTGTACAAGTGGAATACTTCCACCAAGAAGTCGGAGTTCGTTCGTGAAGTTACTGTTGAAGACGGCTTTGTTACCACCACATTCAGCGAGGGCGGCGACTACTTCATCAGCTCTGTTCTTCAGAACTTCCAGATGATCTCCTCCAACTTCGCGATAAACAACGACAAGCGCACCATCTCCGCAAGCTTCAAGAAGAAGTACACTGTGGAGGATTTCCGCAACAATATTGAAAACGGCGAGGCAATAGTTATCACAAATGCCGACGGTTCTGCTGTAACAGAAACCCAGTACATCTCCACCGGTATGCTGGCGACAGCCCCCGGCAGCGACGTAAGCTACAAGCTCATCGTTATGGGCGACGTTGACGGCGACGGCAACTGCACCGCTCTTGACGCTGTGTATATCCTCAAGGCTGTGATCGGGGAGATCACCCTTGACAACTACGAGCAGAAGGCAGCCGCTGACATCAACGGCGACGGCTGGGTAAGAGCCGACGACGCTGTGGATATACTGAAGTACATCATCGGCATGGACTGATGTGATGACTGGCTGCGCCTCATGGAGGGCAGATGAACACAAAAACCATCGCAGAAAACCGCATAGTACGGCATGAATACTTTATCCTTGAAAGCTATGAAGCGGGTATTGAGCTGTTCGGCACAGAGGTCAAGTCCATCAGAAACGGCGGCGTGAACCTCAAGGACTCCTGGATATCTATCGACAACGGCGAGATGTTTATCCGCAACATGCACATCTCACCCTACGAAAAAGGCAACATCTTCAACAAAGACCCCTACCGCACGCGTAAGCTCCTGATGCACAAAAAGGAGATACTCAAGCTGTTCGGGCAGGTGAAGCAGGGCGGCTATACGCTGATACCGGTGTCGCTGTACTTCAAGGATTCAAAGGTCAAGGTTCAGGTCGGACTGTGCAAGGGCAAGAAGCTCCACGACAAGCGCGACGACATGGCAAAGCGCGACGCGGCACGTGAAATAGAGCGTACCATCAAGGAGCGGAACAGATAAACTAAACGGCTTCCGGCAACACATCACCGGGAGCCGTTTTTCTGTATAAAGCCCCGCCGGTGCGCAACCTTTTCTGTTTTTCTGCGGTATTATTAATGAAAAGAAAAGGAGGGATAAGCGTGGAGGACAACGAGATACTGGAGCTTTACCGCGCCCGCAGCGAGGAAGCCCTGCGGCAGACGGAGCAGAAATATTCCCGCTATCTCATGACGATATCGATGAATATCCTGACCGACCGCGAGGATTCCCGGGAATGCGTGAACGACACCTATCTCCGGGCTTGGAACACTATCCCGCCTCATTTCCCGGAGCGACTGGCGGCATACCTCGGGAAGATGTGCCGGGATATCTCGATTGGGCTGTACCGCAGGAAGCATGCGGCAAAGCGCGGCGGAAGCGAATACGCCCTGTCGCTTGACGAGCTGTGCGACTGCGTTTCCGGCGGCGATACCCCGGAGCAAAGCTATGATGTAAAACGGCTGGCGGCGGCTATCGGGGAGTATCTGCGGGGACTTCCGGCGCAGGCGCGGGTGGAGTTCGTACAGAGGTACTACTTCTGCGACCCGGTAAAGGCTATCGCGGAATACTCCGGCAGGAGTGAAGCCGCAGTGAAGAGCGGACTTCTTCGCACCCGCCGTGGACTGAAAACGTATCTCGAAAAGGAGGGCTATACGGTATGAAACCGGAGGAAATCAGCAATGCAGTAGGCGAACTGGACGAGAAGATCGTTGAAGAAGCGGACAACGCGAGAACTTCTGCCAAGTCAGAGAAAAAGCCGAACAAACGCCGCAGCCTGTGGATAACCATAGGTGCAGCGGCGGCGTGTCTTGGAATAGTGGGAGGTATCGCGGCTATGAACAATAATATGGGGAATGACCTGCCCCTTGGAGTCCGGGCAGCAGCGCAGGCAGTCTACCCGGAAATGGCAAAGTACCCGAACGAGAACAGCCTGAACTTTCAAAACGAATATGACAACTGGTGGAACGACCGCAAGGCGCAGCGCTGCACAGTCGAGGGTTACGCAGACAACCTGTGGGATTTCTACGGCGACAGCACCCGCCAGTTCCTGTCCGGTGTGGAGGAAAACCGTGTCTACTCTCCGGTGAACCTGTATATGGCGCTTTCCATGCTGGCGGAAATAACCGACAATGACAGCCGGCAGCAGATACTCGACCTGCTTGCCGCAGAAAATATAGAAGCGCTCCGCACACAGGCAGGGCAGGTGTGGAACGCGAACTACTGCGACGACGGCGCAATAACCAGCATAATGGGCAATTCCGTCTGGCTGGACGAGAGCCTTGATTACCGTCAGGACGTGCTGAACAGGCTTGCGGAGAACTATTACGCTTCGGGATATTACGGCAGCTTCGGCTCGGAGGAAATGAACACGGCGCTGCGCAGCTGGCTCAACGACCAGACCGGCGGTCTGCTTAAGGACGCTGTGGACAACGTGGAGCTTCCCCCTGCCCCGGAAACGGTCATGGCGCTGTACTCCACGCTTCTGTTCAAGGGCAAGTGGTTCAGCGAGTTCGACCCGGCGAAGAACGACACAAAGACCTTCCACACTCCCGGCGGCGATATACAGACGGAGTTCATGAACAAGAGCGATGATACGCAGTATTACTGCGGTGAGGATTTCGCCGCGATCTACCTTAATTTCGCGTCCGACTGCGGAATGTGGCTTATCCTGCCGGACGAGGACAAGAGCGTTGACATTGTTCTGGAGTCCGGGGAGTATATGGAGCTTGTGAAGTCTAAAGGACGGTGGGAGAACAGCAAGTTTTTGATGGTGGACTATTCCCTGCCGAAATTCGACGTGTCCTCCACCATTGACCTGAACGACGGCTTGCAGGCGCTGGGCATATCAGACGTGTTCAATGCGCAGACCGCCGATTTCAGCCTGCTGAACGGCGATAACTCCGAGGTTTTCCTCGGCAAGGCTTCCCACTCCGCCCGGGTGAAAATAGATGAGGAGGGCTGCGAAGCGGCGGCATTCACGGAAATGCTGGCATGCGGTGCTACAATGCCGCCGGACGAGCATGTTTCCTTCGTGCTGGACAGACCGTTCCTGTTCGTTATCAGCGGAATGGACGGTCAGCCGCTGTTCACCGGGACGGTTTATCAGCCGTGATATGATACTAATATTTAATCAACTTATAGACAAAGTCTATAAGTCGATGCCGCCGAAGCGGCGGCTGTCAAAACCC
>JBJFGA010000338.1:0-7396 GCA_051892275.1 Oscillospiraceae bacterium
TTATTGTAGCACTTTTCAGAGTATTTGTATAGCCGTGGGATTAGTTGGCGGATACCTCTAAATCTGATTTCAAAGAAACTAAGCCGCCATCAAGTAATTACCATACCCTTGATAGCGGCTATTTTTATTTAACAATAACAGTGATTATTTCGCTACGTGCTTCACTAGTGGTAGCTTGAACATAAAATGACGTTGTTCCGGATTTCTTTCCATCAATTGTGACCGTCATCACTCGTTCTGGAAAAGAATATACATTATACTCAACATCTATGATCTCCGGATCTTCAACCACAATCTTAAAGTCACTTTCATCAACAGTACGAGGTGAAACTACAAACTTAACAAAAGAGTACGGAGCGTGAATATTTGTCATTACAACATACTCTTCCGATAAGTAAGTATTAACCTCCCATGCGACATCAACGGCTTGAACCTTATGGTCATACCATGGGTCTTGTGTAAAATCATGTACACTGGTTATATACTTTTTCCCGTAAGTATCGTATGACAGATCAAATATTGTCTCTACATGCTCGGAAGTGTTTGAATATTGATTTTGGAAGTCTGCTGTATACAGAATTGAGAACATTTCATTTACTTTAGGATCGATCTTACCGTCGTTATCGTAATAATACTGTAAAGCGACACCTAAGGCTTCCATCATCTCACTATCTGCTTCATCAGACATGGTCGCATTTCCGGTCTCAAAAATCGAAAGCATACAATAACTAAACCTGTCAATGAATTCTGCAAAACGTCTTTCCGTTCCTCCAACCATCTTGTAATAGTCGTTTTGCTCCAATATACCCTGATCCCATTCGGCAATAAAATCCTTTGAACTATATTGAAAATTACCATTATCTGTTACAATCAATTCATCTGTTTTGCATTCGACCATAAGAGTGATGCAACTTTTTTCCTCAATAGTAATGGGAATCTTTACATAATTATAGGGAGTAAAGTCTGGTGTTGAAATACAAATAGTATGTTCTCCCGGCTCGAAAGAATCTGTAAAATCAATACTGGTTCCGTGTTCAACTTGTCCTAATGTTTCACCATCAAGATCGATCTGGATATTGTACTTATTGAGGAGCTTGTTCTTTTTACAATCCACCGTAATCATTGGCATAGAATTAAGAGCTTCTGATGAATAAGTGTCATTAATTATTTCAGCTCCTGTTAATGTGTCAGGGATAGTACTTTCTCTCGTACAGCCGATTAAAGCTAAGGAGAAGCATACTATTATAAGAAAAAATAGAGTTTTATTGTGTTTCATAATAATCACCTAGTTTTATACTTAAAATGCAATTGGCTGCTTGCCATTTTCCTCCATTTGAATACCTTATTGAATTAATCACTCATAATACACTCAACCATTTCTATTATAGCACTGCTTTTAATAAATATCAATATCCATCCTATTATTTATTCGTTTATTTATTCTTTTTATACAAAATGAACATTCCAACCCATACTGTCTGCAATGTTCAATAAAATCAAATGCAAGTCATTTCCTAAGCCTGTTTATTATCTTCATTCCCCAGATGAAGTTCGCGTCATCTCCTGTGCTGAAAGCGGTACGCTGAGCGTCAACCGTCATGCTGTCCGGCACTCCATCGTCAACAAAAGAAGGGCATTCCGTTTCGGAATGCCCTTCTTGGTCGTCTTTGTCATTAGGTCTGTCCGGACGCAGGTGCGGGAAAAGGTTGAATTTCACCACAATTTTGTCGGGGTAGATGTCAACCTGCTGAACATACTTGTCCACAAGCTGCTTCATTGTTTTGAGTGTGCCGCTCTTCAAGGAAGAACGTATCTCCAGGAATGCCACGGCAAGGTCAGCCTCGGAGACCCTGCTCTGCTGCTCTTCTTTCTCGAGATAGCTAAGCTCGCGGTTCACCGCCTCAAGGCGCTTTTCCAGCAGCATTAACTTGTTCATCATCACCTTTGAGTCTGTTTCAAGAATAATGTCCGTTGCCTTGCTGATTTTCTTTTCAAGGCTTGTGCGCTCACGCTCTAGCGTTTCCATACGGTCATTTGAGTATGTATTGCGTTTCTTCAGATAGTCGTTGTACTCTGCCGTAATAGCAGGGATAAGCCTGTCGGAGAACACATACTCCGCCAGTTTCTCCAGTACAAAGCCCTCCACAAAAGAGCGGCTTACAGACGGATTATCACAACCTTGCTTATGCCCGTTGCAAATATATGAATAGGATGTGACGCCCTTGCTGTTGTGTTTTCTCGTTCCGCAAAATACGCCGCCGCACACAGCACAGCGAGTTTTCCCTGTAAGGAGATAAATCTCCCTTGAGCGTGAATCGGTGCGAAGTTTTCTAGCACGCAGCTTTCTCTGCACCACCTCAAACAGCTCCTCGCTGACAAGCGGCTCATATACATCATAGCGCACTATCCACTCAGATTCGTCCTTGTAGCAGCGGCTGCTGTTGCAGCACGACTGCGATACGCGCCTGTTGTAAATGCACTTGCCTATGTACTTCTCGTTACAAAGCAGGTCGTGCAGGCTGGTGCTTGAAAACGAGTTGCCGAGCCTTGTTTTGTAGCCCTTTGCGTTGAGTGTTTCGGCTATCATGGTATAAGGTACGCCCTTTGCAGCCATATCAAATATCATGCGTATAGCGTCCGCCTCGTCGGGATTGACTTCGGGGCGCTTAGTTTCGGGGTTGATTCTGTACCCGAACGGAGCCGAGCCTCCGGTGTGCCGCCCTGTGAGTGCGTTTTCTTTAAGCCCTTTCATGGTTTCTCTTGCGAGGTTTTTCGAGTAGTATTCATTCATACCCTCGATGACCGATTCAAGAATAACGCTTTCGGGGCTTCCGTCAATGCTGCTTTCTATGACCGAGCGGAGCGATACTCCGTTCTTTTTCAGCTCATGACGATAGTGAGCCGAGTCGTAGCGGTCACGGGAAAATCTGTCCAGCTTGTGGACAATGACAACCTTGAACTCGCCGTGCTTGGAGTCCTTTATCATCTGCTGAAATCCCGGACGCTGGTCTGAACGCGCCGATATTGCCTTGTCGGTGTAGGTTTCAATTACATCGTAACCGTTGCGATCGGCGTAGTCGCTTATTGCGCGAAGCTGCGCGTCGATACTTTCCTCGCGCTGATGGTCAGACGAGAACCGAGCATACGCCACGGCGGGTATCTTCTGTGTTATTAGTTCCGACATTAGCTTCCGCCTCCTTTCTGATGCTGTCTATGCTGGAGAAAATTGCGTCGAGCATAATATTGATGTCGGTGTACTCTTCTTTCGCATCCGTGAATTCGAATGCCAGGGTTCTGGGGTTTCTTAAATTGCTTGCGCCTATCTTGGCGGTTGTGTTACTTGTCATTCGGTGATACCTCCTTTGATTTTATGTGATTGTCTATCACCGAATAATAATATATAAGTTCACACTAAAGCATTATGCCGTTCATCAAAACGAACATAAAAAGAGCAGCGGAAAACTTCACTGCTCTTTTTATATTTATTGTGCCCCCGATTATCATTCGAACACCCTGCACCTATCTTCTATAAGCAAAGCAAACTGTTCTTTCATATCTTCCGGCAGGAGTGAATCCTCACACATAGCAAGGAATTTCGGCTTCATTGAAACCAGTTTCTTTATCATTTTCTCGGCGCCGTTCGGTGTGATTCCACACCCCTCGGCGAAAACGAAAAAGTCCTTGCGGCGGATATTCTGCTTCTTGCCGTTCAACGCAAGAGCCGTCTGTTCCTTATCCTCCGGCATTATTACATTTACAGGAAGCAAGTCGTAGGCGGGTGAAAGAATGTAGCTGCCGCTATGCTCGTCGGTTTCGATAAGCGAAAAATTCTTCAGGTGCATATCAGAATTGCCTGTTATAAAGAAAAAGACAAGCCTGTAAAACAGCTCCGATAAATCCAGCCCTTTGCGCGAGGAATATCGCTCGATAACCTTTGCGCACCGCTCGTATGAGCCTTTATACTTGTCCTGCGTAAGCCGTAGGTCAAGCTGACAGAAGTCCTCCATAGCAAGCATTTTCACTTTATCTTTTTCAAACACACGGTCTACTCTGCGTGTGATGTATGCAAGACTGTCGCTGCCCTTTACCAGTGCATGGGGCACGGTACTTATTCCGGCTTTATCAGCCATTGACATAACCAGCTGTTCCGCTTCGGGAAGCGCTCTGAACTGCTCTACCTGCGGCTTGAGAATAAACCCTGTCGGGTAATTAACCAGCGTAAGCCGAGGCTGCCTGCCCTCTGACATAAGGTGCAGCGACAATTTCTTCTGTACACCGGGAATAGTCAGACCCTTGCCCGTGGTTTCAACCGCGAGGCGTTCAAGCGCGTCCTTATCTATTTCAAGCTCGGGAATAACGGTAGTTCCGAAAAAACGCCTGATACAGCTCTTGTGCCAGCCCGAGGGTTCTTCTGTTTTAAGCGGTTTTCCGCAGCAAAGGCAGTTCATAATTTTTCACCTCTGATACTTACATTTCCTATGGCGTCCCTGCATGATACCAGCAGAAGTCCAAAGCGGTCTTTTCGGTCCACCTTCCAGTTTCGTGTAATTACATCAAGCAGCCAGCCCTCCGGGATAAGTCCGTCAAAGAATGAGAACAGCGTTTTTGATGAATACGGCTCATTGGACAAGGGCAGCGTTAGTGATACAGCGCTTGCGTCCTCGGATTTCAGATAATCGCCGTCGTATGCAAAAGTGTAACCCTCGTCGGTTTCCGAAAGCGTACCTGCGAAAACATTCCTCACAAAAACAAACGCTGTTCTGAATGTGCTCATTACTTATCCTCCTTTTTCCCCGGAACAGCCCGCATATCAAACATAGCAAGCGCAACGTTTACCTTGTCCATACGCACCGTCTCCTTGCCCTGTTCCAGTTCGCGCACAAACCGCAATCCCAGCCCCGAGCGTATTGCAAACTCCTCCTGTGTAAGTCCTGCGGCTTTTCGGTTCTCCTTAATATACTTGGCAATAGGATTCATTGTTATGCTCACCCCACTTTATATTGATTACATTTTACACCCTTTCGGGTACTTTGTCAATATGTTTATTATAATATTATACCTTGAAGGGTATATTATGACTTGCAAAAATCCTGCACACGAACGTGTGCAGGATGTTAGGGGTATATATTGGGGAAGTTACTTGAAGAGCTTACTCTTCAGTACAGCCTTGAACAGATTGTCGATGTATCTGCCCTCAGTGTATTGCAGGATATTGAGACAGTATATCACCTTTGTCTTGTAATACCTGAAGTGTTTGCCATGCTTCTTCTTTTTGGATTCCATAAGACCAAGATAGAATATGGCGACTGCATATGTGACAAAGTCGTACTCGCCTATGTGCTTTACTAATGCCTTGAAATCATTTTCAGTAAGCTGGCATAAAAGCAACTGAACACACTGGAACTTCAACTTTAGTTGAGGTTCATCTTTCTTCGCCAATGCCATAGCATAATATCTGGAAGCCCAAGCCAGATTGCTGTTCTTAACCTCGCCGAACAAGCCAAAATGATAATCACCGAGAGTAATGAGCCAGCTTTTGCCAAGTTGTTCTCCCATTGCGGATAAATGTGGATGAACCGCAACAGCGCTGAGGTACTTGCGAGCCTTTTTGCGCAGCGCTTTGCGTTTGCCCTTTTCATGGGGAATACGGCTCTTGCCATAAGCCTCGTCTATCAGCCATTCCAGCGCCTCGTATGACCCATACATCGCAAGAGCATAAAGACCTTCGATTGTATCAGAGGGGGAATGCTCCTTCTGAGACCACTCATAATAGCTGTCAGCGCTTCTGATGTCCTGCCGCTGGGCATACTCTTTGAAGTTTGAAGCAGACTTTACCTGCTTCTTATTTTGCTTCCTCTGAGCAAACACAGCGGCAATGTCCTTTGCATGTTTCTTTTTCATAGTATTATCCTCCTATAAAATTAGTTGTTTTCAATCTCACTGATAAAGTCCTGTGCCTTTTTCTTATCAATACGATAGGTTCGTATTGTTCCGACTTTCTGTACTGTCAGGCGCCACTTGTGCCCACGACCTTGCTCAGGAATCAAAATCCCTCTTTGTATCAGAGACTTCATCAGAGCGGTTTTGCCGGTATCCAGCGAATCACACAAGAAACGTATCTTTTCGACACGCGTCTCGGCAATATAAAAGCTGTCATTGGTGTAGTAACCCCACTTATCACTACCCAAAGCCTCTTCTGTTGATAAATTCCGGAAGTTCATGGTGTTCTCCACAATAGTTTTGCAAAACTCATATTCCGGCATATCATACAATGCCTTTATGTAGTCCTCTTTGAGGCTATCTACAGCATAGTCATACAGGGAGGTATCTTCGTTCTCTGCGTCTCCACTGTATTCCCGATAGAACTTCTCCATTGCAAGTATCCAAGAATAAGCCTCAACGCGTCGCTGGCAAAGACCTTTGTGAGTCTGGTTCAAACGGTTTTCAAACTCGTGAAATGAATTGTTAAGTTCGGTTGCGACTATATCGGGTCCACGCTTAGCTATTTCCGTAATAAAATCAGCGATTGCTTTTGCGTATAATGCCCTGGTTTCAGGCTCGCCCATTTTGGTAATGTTCTCAAAGTTCAGATTCTCTTTACTTATATGAACAAACAGCATACGGTTTAAGCTGGACTTTTTTAGTATAGGCTCGACTTCCCCTGCGGTTATCACTTGACCACACGCAGATACTTCTGCGTTATAGTTTTTGTGAGAAGAACCGGCATTGCCAAATAAGCGCGTTATCATATTGAGATTGTTCAGAGCCTCTTTATTATTGTTGTCAACAAGGTCATCTACAACCAGCGTAGTGTCACGGTATTGCTCAAGCTCTTTCCGAATTCCAGCTTCTGAACATCCGACACTGATATCAAAGTAATCCATTTTTTCGCAAAAACTCATCAAAGCCTTTAAAAGAGCAGTCTTGCCGGTTTGAGTTACCGCTATCAATGCCAGGACATACTGTGGCACACGCGCAAATTGCATTCGCTTGAACACCGATGCCATAAATGATAGGAGGAGAGTGAAAAACATCATCTGCATAGCAACTGATTGTACTACACAGCCTAGCAGAGTTTTTACCGCCGACATCGCTGTCCGACGTTCTTCATCAGTAGCCGAAACCGCTTTAGTCACAGGTTTCATTTTGCCACATGTTCGTACTATCGCTTCTCCCTCGCCGAGATAGTCATCGTATCGAGCAAAGATGTTAGCATTCCAACCAGGTTTTGTAATAACTTCGTTATTTCCAGCTAGAGGAAGAAGCGCATTGATATAGGAACGGAAAACCTTATAGTTTTCGATGTTGGTCATCAGACTAACCTTCTGGTTAATCCAATCGGCTCTCTTTAGCTCTTCCGAAGTAACCTCTACGGTTTTTGCAAAATGATTTTTCA
>JBJFGA010000339.1:0-1915 GCA_051892275.1 Oscillospiraceae bacterium
CATTAGCATAGGTCTCAACGTTGTTCAGTACTGTCGGGCTGTCGAACAGACCGTGCTCAACGGTACGGGGCGGCTTTACACGCGGCATACCGCGCTTGCCCTCGATGGAAGCAGTCAGCGCGCTTCCCTCGCCGCAGACGAACGCGCCCGCGCCGCGGTTGATGTGGATATCGAAATCAAAGCCGCTGCCGAGGATATTCTTGCCCAGCAGACCAACTTCCTTTGCCTGATTGATGGCAGTCCACAGACGGGAAACCGCCAGCGGGTACTCCGCTCTTACATAGATGTAGCCCTCTGAAGCGCCGCAGGCTGCACCCGCGATCATCATACCCTCGATCATTCTGTGGGGGTCACCCTCCATGATGCTTCTGTCCATGAACGCGCCGGGGTCGCCCTCGTCACCGTTGCAGACTATGTACTTCTGTGATGAAGACTGACGGCGTACCTGCGCCCACTTGCGCCCTGCGGGGAATCCGCCGCCGCCGCGTCCGCGCAGACCGGATTCGCTCACTTCCTCGATTACCTCGTCCGGGGTCATGTCGAACAGAGCCTTCTCGAATGCCTGATAACCGCCCTGGGATAGATACTCCTTGATGGACAGCGAATCGATATGACCGCAGTGCTCCAGAACGACACGGGTCTGCTTCTTGTAGAAGGGGATCTCCTCCTGGGTCTTGAACACCTCGCCGTTCTTCTGGTACGCAAGGCGCTCAATGTGCTCGCCCTTGATGATAGTCTTTTCAACTATTTCTTCGCAGTCCTCCAGCTTTACCTTGGTGTAAAGCCAACCCATCGGCTCGATACGGATCAGCGGACCGCGCTCGCAGAAGCCGTGGCAGCCGCTCTTCTTCAGTGATACGCCATCGGACTCCGGCTCCTTCTCCAGCTCAACAGCGCAGTGAATGCCGTTAGCCTCAATAAGTTCCTTCAGTCTGTCGAATATCTTCAGCGAACCAGAGGAAACGCAGCCTGTACCGGCGCAGACCAGTATCTTGCGCTTGTATGCGCCATAAGCCTTGACGCACTCCTCGCGGAGCTTCTTTAAGTCCTGTCGGTTAGTTAGCATTACTTATTTTCCTCCTTCAGCGCTTTGAGAATTTCAGAAGCCTTGTCCGGGGTCATGCTTGCATGAACCTCGTCGTTTACTGTTATTACCGGAGCAAGTCCGCATGCACCAAGGCAGGAAACGGTCTCAACGGTGAACATAAGGTCGTCGGTGGTTTTTTTGGTCTCTGACAGACCAAGTTCCTGACGCAGTCTTGCCAGGATAGGCTGGGACTGACGAACGTGACAGGCAGTGCCGTCGCACACCTTGATAACATATTTGCCCTTAGGCTCAAGAGAGAAGTTCTCATAGAAAGTCGCTACGCTGAACAGCCGCGCTTCTCCCACGCCCAGCCGCTTTGCGATATGAGGAAACACCTCCCGGGGCAGATAGCGGTAATGCTCCTGCACCATCTGAAGTATCGAGATGATGTTCTTTTCTTCGCAGCCGATCCTGTCAATAATTGCGTCAACATCGGACAGCTGAATGTTGCTTTGCATAGAAATAGTACCTCCTTATTGGATATGCAGCTTATGCCGGAGCGGGATTGCGTTGAAGAATCCGTTTTACTCCGGCAGGACTCATCAAATTTCAAACAGATATTCCAGATTTCGGCCGGTTCGTCGGCTAAAAAGCTGTTATTTGTTTAACAATCATTGACATTATACCACAAAACCCGAACAATTGGTATTGCTTAACCGATATATCCTCATGCTTATTTAGCATAATGTGAATAATTTTCAAATTGCTTAGCCAGGTTATGTAAAAAAAAGAAGCCACTGTTAGTATGCTTCCGATAAAGCAGTTTTCGCCCCGCCGAGCAAATCATCTGTGAAAAAGATGAAGTGTCGGCGAGGCGGAATTGCCCAA
>JBJFGA010000340.1:0-7319 GCA_051892275.1 Oscillospiraceae bacterium
GCGGCACTGGTAAACACTCTAAATATTACCCATCCCATCACATTCACACGCCTTGAATTGTCACAGGGGAATGAAACAGAGGTATTCTTTGAGGGCAGCTATTGCAACTGTGAGGAATATCTCAAAAACAGCGACAGCGCTGATGAATACATCTACTGCCACAATCAGAGCGACACGGTTGACGTGGAGTATGAATACTACCATTTTGCTCCGATTGGTATCACGGGCGAAACCGAAAATGCCACCGCAGAGCAGCTTGAACATATTTCTCATTTCTGGGACGAGATAGAGAAGGTGGGCGAGCTTACTCCGCTTGAAAGCGGCAGTTTTTCTGTTGAACGCTCCTTATTTCTCGGTTTAGACGACGAAAGCTACTGCGATGATGAAGATGATTACGATTGGGAGGACAACGAATTACTATGACATACAGCGTTTCTAAGGTGATTTCTCTCATAAATCGCATGATTGCCGAAAAAGGAACGAAAGTTTTTCCTGCGGAGTTTTACGAAGGCACAAACACATACGATTTTGTTAAGCATTGCACCAGAGATAACAGGCTTGACAGAGAGCTTGTAAACACATATCACCCATATTTTCAGAAAGATTGTTTATACAACATTCTTGTCCAATGGTGCGATATGGGGAATGATACCGCGAACGATCTTCTGAACGAAAACAACCGCACTACCAACACTATTACTCTCATTTCGTTGATCGAGAACGGAAAAAAGTTGTATTTCCGCTGTGATGAACTGGACACGGCTGATGCGCTTATGCTGTTTCATACCGACAGCCTTGCTGAAACATTATCCAAATCGGCGCTGTTTATCCCTCAAACAGATTATATCGACAATATGATAAGCTCTGAAAATGTGCTTGAAATTGAGTTTAATTCGGACAGGCGTTCTGTGGCTGTTATGAATTATTTCAGCGGCGGCGAGCTGAAAGAGCAGCGAACATCATTCCCCTTTGACCGTATTCCCGCTGCCTATGACCATTACATCAACACCCGATATGAACCTATCAGCATAAACGGCGAGAGCGTTATTCTTCCGGACGGACTTGAAGGCGAATGGAGAGTAGTTGACGGAAGGCAGCTCCTTTCCGATAATCCGCAGTACCTTGTGGAGAGCGTAAATTACGGGCTTTCGCCCGACGTGAAATATGCCATTGTTGACGGAAACGGTCAGCTTATTATGGATAATGTGGAAAGTATTGACGCAGCTCTAGGGCGAACCACAGAAAGCAATCCCGTTCGTATCAAGACTAGACTTGCCGGCGAGCTATGGAGAGAGAACAAAGGCTCTGTCTTTATAGGTGATTATAACCCCGCAGACGTTCTTGATTTATGCAGCTCACCGGATTATACGCTTAAAGCATATCCGTCAGCAATATGGGCGCACTTATCCATGCAGAACGAGCAGACCGATGAAAACGAGATTGAACCTTAATTCAGAAAGGAACAAAGCCTATGCAGATAGCAATTTCCCTTATTGTGCTTGCGCTTTGCGGCGGCTTTCTCTGGTGGTTTCGCAAAAACGAAACTGCCAGAAAAACAAAGTCGAATGATGAAGAAGAAAGGGAGAAAGCCGCAAAAGCAACCGCGCAGGAGTTTATAAATGCCCGAACACTAGGCGAAAAATGCCTTTACACTATTGACGATATGATAATCGCAGCCGTACAGATCGAAGGTTTGTCAATCGAGCTGTTTTCAAATGCGGAACAGGAGGTTATAAAGCGAAACCTCTCCTCTCGCTTGTCCTCTGTAAAATATCCATACAAGTATATCGCGGTATCCCGTCCTGTTGATATATCCCGCGCCCTCCGCGATTATGAACAGCTAAAAAACGATGCTACCGGTGGAAGGCGAAAGCTGATAAAAGCAGAAATGGACGAGCTTGCGGGAATGGTAATGTCCGGTGAAACGCTGGAACGTCAGTATTACATCATCATCTGGGAAAGCACCAAGCGCGAGGACGAGCGCGGTATCGTTGCAAGAGCCGAGGAACTTGCAAAGATATATAACGAAAACCGCATTAAAGCAAGCGTTGTTGACAGCCGCGGTCTAGTCCGTCTTTGCAACCTTGTGAACATTCCCGCTTATGCTCACCTTGAAAACACCGACGTTGATGAGAAGATTTCCGTACTGAAAGCAAGATGAAAGGACACCCTATGAAACAGAACGAATTTGAAGAATTACAGATTAACACCGCTTTGCAGGCGGCGATAACACCTGTTGGTCTGGAATTTAACCGCAACGATTTTATGCTCGGCGAGTATTTCTGCCGTGTCTATACGGTTATCAGCTATCCGTCCAATCCCGAATATGGTTGGTACTCAAAGCTCACCAATCTTCCCGGTACCATCGTTGCTATAAACTACGAACCAATCGACAACGGCTTACTGCTTGCCAACATGGCAAAGAACATAACCACCCAGCGCGGTATTCAGTTATCAACGAAAGACTCCCTTGAACGCCAGAGAGCCGAAAAGTCCGCTGATGACCAGGAAAACGCCATGCGGCAGATGGATCAGAACAACGAAACAATGGGCGTGTGGAATACCACCATTATGGTTATCTCAAATGACGAGGACGATTTCCAAGAACGCTGTCAGCGAGTAGTGTCCCTTGCGAATACCGTGGGCTGCCGCCTGCGTGTGCTTGCTAATTTGCAGAAAGAGGGCTATCAGCATATCAGCCCCACCTATCCGCAGAACAAGGAAATAAACGATATTTCCCGTCGTGCGTTTCCGCTTTCCACCTTTGTCGGCGGTTTTCCATTTGCTGCGTCCGGCTTTAACGACGGCAGCGGCTACTATCTCGGAAAGGACAGCGGCGGCGGTATAATTCTTTTAGACCTTTGGAAGCGCGAAAAGAGCCGCACCAACAGCAACATAACCATTATCGGCGGCACAGGAACGGGTAAATCTACCGCGACAAAGCACATTGTCGCCAGCGAATACGCTCACGGTACAAAAATCATAATCATCGACCCCGAAGGTGAATACAAGGATATGTGCCGCGGTGAATACTTTGACGGCGACTGGATAGACGTTGCCGGAGGGCGCGGCGGTCTAATCAATCCGTTGCAGGTGCGCCCTGCGCCAAAGGACGAGGACGATAAGAACATCTCGGAGAACGACGGTATAGGTGATTTGGCAATTCACCTTAAAACGCTTGAAACATTCTTCCAGCTATACATACCGTCAATGGACGATAGATTACGCGCTTTGCTTAACAAGACCATTGTAGAGCTATACGCACGGTACGGAATTACATGGAATACAGATGTTCGCGGATTAAAGAACGAGCAGTTCCCAACCATAGGCGACCTTTACCGCCTGATTGAGAGCAAGTGCGGCAAGGACAGCAATTCTCCTTATTATGAGGACTTGAAAACCTATCTGGAGTCTGCCGCAAACGGCGCAGACCATGGATTGTGGAACGGACACACTACCATTTCTCCGCACAGCTCCTTCGTGGTGCTGGATACAAAGTCGCTGGTGCAAATGTCCGGCTCCGTTCTTGCCGCACAGTATTTCAATGTGCTTTCATGGTGCTGGGAGCAAATTACACGCGACCCCACAGAGCGCATTATGCTTGTTGCGGACGAGTGCTGGACTATGATAGACCCTCATGTTCCGCAATCCCTTGAATTTCTGCGTAATGCTGAAAAAAGAGCAAGAAAGTACGAAGGCAGCATTGTTGTTGCAACACAATCAATCACCGATTTCCTTGACCCGCAGATAAGGCTTTACGGACAGGCGGTTCTTGATCTGCCCAGCTTTAAGCTGCTGTTCGGTGTTGATGGTGACAGCCTGCGCGAAACAAAAGAGATATTTTCGCTTAATGAGGCGCAGTATGAGCTGCTTGCCGCAAAACAGCGAGGTGTTGCTCTGATGAAAGTTGGTTCACAGGCGGTCAAAGTCAAGTTTGAATTTTCAGACGAAAGGCTTTCAATTTTCGGAAGGGGCGGCGGAAGATAACTGCTTTTGCCACTTGACAAAAATACACAGTTCGTATATAATGAATATGGAGAGCTATAATATTATTGTAAAGGAGGCAGAGAGTTATGGCTACTTCAAGCATTAAGAAGAATTTCGTTGTATCCGGACCGGAACAGACTCAGAAATTCGCAGACGCTATTGAGGCATCCTTTAACAACAAAAGAGTCGCTACAAAGGTCAAGGCAAGACATCTTACAAGTTCTGCCGAAATCAAAAGTTTATTAGCAAAGAGGAACGGCAAAAATGGCTAACGATTTTCTTGTTGTCAATTTTAAGGATATGCTGGAAGATGAAGAAATCGGAGAGGATAAGCTCAAAGAAATTCTCTCCGATTATTCTTGTCCTAAAAACGCCGACGTCGAGCATTTTCTGAAATGCAATTCTATTGAGTTTACAAAGAAAAACCAATCTGTTACATATCTGGTGTTTGGCAATGAAGGTAATGTTGTAGGTTATTTTTCACTTGCCATAAAACCAATATCTGTACGCAGCGATATTTTCAGCAATTCTGTAAATCGAAAAATCTCGCGTGTTGCAGAGCTTGACGAGGACGGAACGACCTATTCTCTGTCCGCCTACCTCATCGCGCAGCTTGGGAAAAACTATACCAATAGTGCAAACGAAACCATTTCCGGTACGGAGCTGTTGGATATTGCTTTGGATACCATAAGAGATATTCAGCATAAGGCAGGAGGTATGGTAGTATTTATCGAAGCTGAACGCAAGGACAAACTGATGAAATTCTACAAAGACGAGAACCGTTTTCAAGAATTTGAAACCCGCACGATCCACAAGGAAGATAAGGAACAGGACCTAGTGCAAATGTTGATAACCCTTTAACCATAAATGCTCCGAGAGATCGGGGCATTTTCTTTTAGCGCACAGTTTTGTGCGCTTTTATTGTAAACGTCAAATAAATTTGCCGTTTACAATAAAAACTTATTTAAATTGCCTCGCACATCCGTTCGCTGCGCGAACTCCGTGCGTATCGGCAAATAGTAAACGACAATTTCCATTGCCGTTTACTATAATTCAGAAAGGCAGATGATACCCATGTCCTTACCCGTAATCATCACAGCAATACCCGTTACCTTTGCAGTTTTGCTGCTCATTCTGCCGGAAATATGACGGAGGTGCATTATGGCGGTCAACCCGAAACTAATTGCCGTTATTGCCGAGTCCCTATCCAGCGAACAGGGGCGCAATACTGTTCTGAAAATTATCATGGTAGTTATCGGTCTGATTATGATGATATTCACGGCATTTGCCGGCTTTATAAGCGGTCTGCTGGATATTATTCAGACAACCGACCTGCAAAACCATTGGAGATATATCAGGACTTGTATCAGCGAGGTTTTTGACGGAATGAACGCTGAAATTGACGGAGATATAAAGCGCGAGGTCTATGATTTCATGCCCGATTTCTCAGTTAATCTATCAAAGGCGGCTATCAACAGCGGCTTTGACGGCAGTACCCTCATTCTCTACGACAGCGAGGAAATAGCGCAGGCACAATCGGTCATGGAAACTTATGCCGCTGCTCTCCGTGCAATAAGCTCACAGAGCGAATTTGACGAATACATAGCCGATTTCAGTTCGGATATGGACTATTCGGATATAACAAAGCCGCAATTTACAGATGATACGGGAATAGAGCGTATCAGCGGTTATGAGGACAGCGTAAAGCGATTTCTCTATCTCCGTGCTATGGAAAGTATGCCGCAGTATGAGTACCTCTACGATGAAACCACTACCGAGGACGGGAAAGCTTGCACCGTCCAAACACTTAATGTGACCGACAGCACCGGCAGCACGCAGACTGTTGAGTACACCTGTATCGGCGGCGGCACTATCTATCTGCCACGTTTCCTAGCTATGTACAATGTCCGCCAATGTCGGGAGTTTCTGGTGAATATGAACGAGCAAAGTGCCGCAGAAGAAAGTCTTGACGCGCAGCTTGCCGAGGCGATAGGTAACATTCCTGAAACCGCCGAGGCTGCCGAGGAATATCTTCATTCAACCTGGCAGGGGCTAACAGACGGCAGCGGAGCGATTAAGCTGAATGTGTTTGAAACCTCAAACCTTATTTCGTTGCTTGAAGATACCGTATATGACGGTCAGATTTCGATAACCACCGAGCGCACTAACAACAAGCTAAGTATCACGCTGGAATGTCCTGCAAACGATATGTGGGCGGAGATTTTCGGCATAGATGAGAGTTTCGACCAATATGTTGAGGACTCCCAGAACGCTATCGAGCTTGCCCTGCGTGACGCAGACGTCCCGGAAGAAGAATGGACGCTGAGCCTTGACAATATGGTGCAGGCAGCGTTATTTGTTTACTTTGAAGGTTTCTTTGAACTGCCTGTTGACAGTTCCGCCCTAAAGTCCGGATCAAACGGCATACTCAATCAATGCGGCGAGGTCAGCAAGATACACAAATACAATTATGGCAGAGTATCGCACGACCTGCCGGAGGAAGGAATAACCTTGTGGCTGAACGAGAGCGTACCTGTCTACGCTAATCTACTTGATTGTGGCAATTCTATTCAGTTTGCCTACATTTATGACGTGTGGGATATGGAGAACGGCGGTCATATTGCAAGCGCAGATATAACGAGTAATGTTCTGAATTACAGCGCGGTTACTATTGCTTATGTCATTGATACGGAGCAATTTGAAAAGGACTACGGCTTTCCGTTTCCGAGCGTTGACGGACTTACCGATTATGGCACAGTGACGCTGTTTGTTGAATATTCCTGCCTTGACAGCCTTGACGGTATTTCCGAGGAGTACGATATAGGAGAGGATATGCTGCTCCGCAGCGACGGCAGTTTTCGCGTGGGCTACGCACACAACGGAACAGCCGACAGCACCCGCGACTTTATTACGGGGACAAATTCTTGGTATCATGCTTTTCCGGCAGGAGAAACCATTCCGCACGTCAGCATAAAGGCGAGCATAATGAGCGGTGAGGTGTCGCAGCCGCAGTATTCCCAGCCGCACTACTACCGCGGACTTTCTGCCGCAGATTTAGGTGTTGAAGTCAATCCGCGATTGTGGTTTAAGGGTTTTAGGACGGGTATGTCCGATGAGCTTTTTGCGACTATTTCGGCGGTGCAGCCGTAAGACAGGAAACGCCCCGTCGGGTGACGGGGCATTCAATCAGTATTATAATTTCATCTGCTCGACTTATGGGAACTTGTCGGGATACTTGTATTTTAGTACAAAACAAGCCGTTCCAAAACCCTGCGGATGATGAAAGAACAGTGCGATCTGCAGAGCTTACTTTTCAAAAACAAACATTCCGA
>JBJFGA010000341.1:0-1890 GCA_051892275.1 Oscillospiraceae bacterium
CTTGTTTCCGATCACGCAGAACACTACCGCTGTTATGCCGCCGAGCATGATAAGACCCTGAATAAAGTCGTTGATCGCCGTTGCCGTATAGCCGCCGAGGATAACATAAACCGCCGTAAGCACTGCCATTGCGATGATACATACTGCATAAGGTATATCGAATGCCATGCTGAACAGTCTGGAAAGACCATTGTACACAGACGCGGTGTAGGGGATAAGGAACACGAAAACTATCACCGCGGATACTATTTTCAGCCCTTTTGAATTATAACGCTTTTCAAAATATTCCGGCATGGTGGAGGCGTTGAGCTGCTTTGTCATGATCCGCGTGCGCTTTCCGAGCACTAACCATGCGAGCATAGAGCCGATGACCGCATTGCCGACGCCTATCCATGCGGCAGACACGCCGTAGCTCCAGCCGAACTGACCGGCATAGCCAACGAACACGACCGCCGAGAAGTATGACGTTCCATAAGCGAACGCTGTTATCCAGCCGCCGACGTTTCTCCCGCCAAGAACGAAATCGGACACCGACGAAGCCTTTTTGTGGCAGTATACGCCGATGCCTATTATAACAGCAAGGTAAATTACAAGTATCGCGTAAAGCATTTCCTCTTTCTCCTTTTTGTTTTAGCACTTTTGAGCGTGCAAGCATTAAAGCAATAAAGCACTATCTTATTATAACAGAATAAATTCACTGTGTCAATTAGTATTATAATAGAATTTTTCTTCTCCGTTTTGTATGAAATGCGACAAAAAAGCGCCGGAATAACCTTCCGACGCTCCAGAAATATCAACTCTGGTTCTCTTTCTCAACAATATTCTCGCCTGCATACATCTGACGGAGCTTTGGTTTTTCTATCTTGCCTGTCGCGTTGCGCGGAACGGGCGCGAAGATTATCTTCTTCGGGCGCTTGTAGCGCGGCATACCGAGGCAGAACTCGGTTATCTCCTGCTCGGTGCATTCCACACCGGACTTTATCTCAACGATAGCCGCCGCGATCTCGCCAAGACGCTTGTCCGGCAGACCGATGACCGCAACGTCCTTTATCTTGTCAAACTTGCTCATGAAGTTCTCTATCTCAACGGGGTAAAGGTTTTCGCCGCCGCTTATTACAACGTCCTTCTTGCGGTCAACGAGGAAGTAGAAGCCGTCCTCGTCCTGGCGCGCCATATCTCCCGTCCACAGCCAGCCGTCATGAAGCACCTCTGCGGTCGCGGCTGGGTTGTTGTAGTAGCACTTCATTACGCCGGGACCTTTTACGGCAAGCTCGCCGACCTCGCCCCGACTAACCTCTTCGCCCTTGTCGTCAACTATCTTAACTTCCCAGCCATAGCCCGGTACGCCGATAGCGCCGACCTTGTGGATATTCTCCATGCCGAGGTGAACGCAGCCGGGACCTATCGACTCGCTTAAACCATAGTTGGTGTCATATTTGTGCTCAGGGAAGTACTCCTTCCAGCGGTTGACAAGGCTCTGCGGAACAGGCTGTGCGCCGATATGCATCAGCCGCCACTGCGAAAGCTCATAGTCCTCCCGCCTTATGCTGCCGTTATCCAGCGCTTCAAGAATATCCAGCGCCCACGGTACAAGAAGCCACACTATCGTGCATTTTTCCTTTGAGATGGTCTGCATTACCATTTCGGGACTTACACCCTTGAGCAGCACTGCCTTGCTGCCGGTGAAAAGGCTGCCGAACCAGTGCATTTTTGCACCCGTATGGTAGAGCGGAGGGATACAAAGGAATACATCGTCATGCGTCTGCTGGTGGTGGTTCTGCTCCACCCTTGCAGAGTGCATGAGCGCTCTGTGAGAGTGCAGTATAGCCTTGGGGAAGCCGGTAGTGCCTGACGAAAAGTAGATAGCGGCGTCATCTTCATCGGATAATC
>JBJFGA010000342.1:0-7259 GCA_051892275.1 Oscillospiraceae bacterium
ATTACTATGAATAAAGAAAAATCCGGCACATATTCCACAAGCCAAATTGCCGAAATCGTAGGACTTCACCCCAATACAGTAAGAATGTACGAGGAATGGGGACTTGTTTCAAAGCCCGAACGCCAAGCGAACGGCTATCGCATTTACACCGATATTCATATCAAACAATTTCGGTTAGCAAGAAAGGCACTTCAGATCGAAGTGCTTCAGGCAGGACTGCGCAAACGGATAATTGAAACCCTAAAGCTATCGGCGCAGTATCGGTTTGATGAGGCAATAAAGCTCACAGAAGAATATATCCGCATAGCAGAACAAGAAAAAGAAAATGCAAAAGAAGCCGCTGAAATCTGCGAAATGCTTTATCGGCAAAAGCCACAAGATGATGGTATCGTTTATAAGAGGTCGCAGGCGGCAAAGGAACTGGGACTGACGATAGATACAATACGCAACTGGGAAATGAACGGATTGCTTACCGTAAAGCGAAAGCAAAACGGCTATCGCATGTACGACTCAAACGACATAAACCGCCTGAAAATCATACGTTCTTTAAGGTGTGCAAATTACTCTTTGTCGGCTATTCTGCGTATGCTTAAAAAGCTTGACAGCGGAATGGATAAAGATGTTTTTTATATACTGAATACTCCAGAAGAGGACGAGGATATTATTTCCGCCTGCGATAAGCTTGTTGTTTCCCTTGAAAATGCGATAAGAAACGCCTATGAAGCAATCGCGATTATTATAGAAATAAAACAAATCAAAAACTAAACCCTCCACTATACCACCAGACTTATGTTTGGTGGTATAATTCGTTTATCACGATTAAGGAGGAAAGAATATGAATGCAATAGTCGTTGATAACCTTACAAAAAAATACGGTAGTTTTACCGCCGTAGACAATCTGAGCTTTCAGGTAAGGAAAGGAGAAGTATTCGGCTTGCTTGGAGCAAACGGCGCAGGAAAAAGCACCACTATCGAATGTATTTTGGGCACAAAACCAGCAGACAGCGGAACAGTTTCTATTTTCGGGGGCGACCCAAAAAAGGACAGAAAAACTCTGTTTCAGAAGATAGGCGTACAGTTTCAGGAGTGCGACTATCAACCCGAAATCAGGGTTTTGGAGCTGTGCGAGGAAACAGCCTGCCTTTACAGGAAGCCTTCCGATTGGAAAGAACTTTGTGAGCGCTTCGGAATAGGCGGTAAGCTTAATACTGCCGTAAAATCTCTTTCAGGCGGCGAAAGGCAGCGGTTGTTTATCGTCCTTGCGCTTATTCCCAACCCGCAGCTTGTATTTCTTGACGAGCTTACTACGGGGCTTGACGCTAAAGCACGAAGAGGTGTATGGAAAATACTGTCCGAGCTTAAAAGCAATGGCTTGACTATTCTGCTGACCTCGCATTTTATGGACGAGGTGGAAACTCTTTGCGACGAGATTTGTATTTTAAGGCAAGGAAAGGCTGTATTTCAAGGAACGGTTGAACGGGCAAAAGAAGCAAGCGGCTGCGAAAAATTTGAGGACGCATATCTTGCGCTTTCCGGTGAGGAGGTAGAAGAATGAAATCATTTGCAATACTATTCAAAAACGAGCTGAAGCTGAATATCCGAAATATGAATATGGTGATTTTTGCGGTAATCATGCCGCTTGTTGTTCTGATAATTCTCGGTTTGATCTACGGGACAAAGCCTGCCGCAGAGGGCGCAGATTACTCTTTTATAGAACAATCCTTCGGTGCATTATGCACAATAAGTATATGCGCTGGCGGCTTAATGGGACTGCCACTCGTTGTTGCGGATTACAGAGAGCGCAAAATATTAAAGCGCTTTCAGGTCACGCCAGTAAGCCCCTTGAAGCTGCTTCTTGTAGAACTTTCGATTTATGTCGTGTACTGTATCATTTCTATGATTACGCTTTTTCCTGCGGCAATGCTGATATGGAATGTGAGAATGAAAGGTTCGCTTATAGCATTTCTTGGCAGCTGGCTTTTGACAATGGCATCTACATTGAGTATCGGAATGATGGTAGGCGGCGTTGCCAAAAACTCAAAGAGCGCAAGCGTTATCGCTTGTATCCTATACTTTCCGATGCTGATTTTTTCGGGCACGACGCTTCCATTTGAGGTTATGCCGCCCGTAATGCAGAAAATAGTGAGCGTTTTTCCGCTGACACAGGGTATAGAACTGATGAAGTCGGCTTTTCTTGGCTTACCAATAGAAAATGTGTGGGTTTCTGTCACGGTTATGACAGCTGTTACTGTTATCTGCACAGGGATTGCAGTAAAATTCTTTAAGTGGGAGTAGGATTTTGGTAGAATTGATTATTTCGTTCTGATACTAATAACCATTTAAACACAGGAAATCTATACAGAAATGGACGCCGCCCATTAATGGGCAACATGATACAGTCTTGCAAGGTTTCATTCCTTGAAATCTACCTGATCTCTTTGCAAATCTTGTCTATATCCTGACTTGAAATTAGTATAAAACAGAAAAAGCCCCACAAATCGCGTTGTAATGCGGTTTGTGGGGTCGATTTATTGCTGCTGGGATTGCTGCGCTGCGGCTTCGGCTTCCTTTTTCGCCTTGTTAGACTCGCCGAGAGGGTACATCGCGTTGCCCTCTTCGTCATAGACCGGGTCGAAGCTGCCGGTGACGTATGCCGAGATGATATTGCAGGCGATATGTCTGCTGAACTCGCTGTTCTCCATGCACACGCCGAACGCTATTTCCGGGTCGTCCGCGGGGTAGAAGCCCACAATTGTGGAATTGAACCGGGTCATTGCGATGACCTCGGGAGTGCCGGTCTTGGTGCAGACATTCTCCGCGCCTATTCCCTTATAGTCGTAGATGTTGTACCAGCCGCCGTCCAGCAGGAAGTTTGCGTTCTGGCTTACCAGCTTCATACCCGCCTTAACTTCGGCGAAGATATCGTCCATTCCGGTCATATTGTCCATTATCTCCGGCTGAACCTCCTCGATAAGCTCGGTGAAGTCGTAGTTGTACACTGCCTTAACGATATGCGGGCGGTAGCGCAAGCCGTTGTTTGCGATAGTCATAGCCTGGGTGGCGAGGTGGAGCGGGGTGAGCAGTGTTTCCGACTGACCGATACCCGCCTGGATAGTGTCGCTGGCGTTCCACTCCAGCCCGAGCTTCTCGAACAGTTCCGGCGAGGTCATGCGCCCGGTGGACATGGGAATTTCAAAGCCGAGGTCCTGCCCCACGCCGAACCGCGAAGCCCAGTATGCAAGGCTGTCAATTCCCATTCGGCGGGCGGTTTCGTAGAAGAAGATATTGCAGGAGTACTTCAGACCATACTGCACGGTGATAGCGCCGTGGGTTCCGGTGCATTTCGGGGTGAAGCTGGGGGCGTAGTAGGTGTACACCTGACCGCAGGTGATGGTGGAGGTGGGGGTGATTACGCCCTCGGCAAGCCCGGCGGTGGCGGTAATCGTCTTAAATGTCGAGCCGGGGCGGTACTCGCCGTTTATTGCGCGGTTGAGTACCGGCGCGTTCTTTGAGTTCAGCACCGCGCCGTAGTCCTCCACAAGGTCGTTGATATCATAGCCTGGAAGTGACACCATTGCGAGCACCGCGCCGTCCTTTACGTCCAGAACCACCGCCGAGCCTACCTCGGTTTCAGTGCCGCGGTGCTGTGCGTCCATGGCGGTGGTATAGTAGGGGGAGTGCAGGAAGTCCATGTGGTACTGTACGATATTTGACACCATATTCTGGAACTCGCTGTCTATCGTGAGCATTACCGAGTTGCCGGACTTTGGTTCTTGTATCACCTCGTCCGACACCTTCATGCCGTCGCTGTTCCGGGTTATTTCGCGAACTCCCCTCTCACCGCGCAGTGTGCTTTCCATTGCAAACTCGATACCGGAGGTGCCGATAATATCGTTCATCTTGTATCCCGAGGATTTCAGCTCGGCGTACTTCTCGGCGGAGATAGCGCCGACGGTGCCGCGGAGGTGTGGGGCGGTGGTGCCGTCGAGGTAAAGCCGGTTCCAGCCCTCGGATATCTCCATGCCCTGCATAAGCGAGGACAGCTCTTTCAGCTCCAACACGGTGTCGCTGGAAATGCCGGAAGCGAGTACGAACTTGTTCTCGGTGCTGAAGTCCTTCAGCGACATCTCATAGCGCACCCCGGCGATATATCGGCGCATTGGCTCGTCGTATTTGTCGGATATATCGTAGGTGGTGTACAGCGCGTTCATGCAGTTCTCAACGGTGGCGTACACGCCAAGCCCCATGCGTATTTTGAGGGAGTCCACCGCGTTTTCGCGGTCCGGCTCGAACTGGTAGGGCTGTGTTCTGGTTATCGGCAGGGACTCGTTCCACTCCTCGCCGTTCTTTAGCAGCACGGTCAGAATGCGGTAGATGACTTCGTTTTCGGTGCCGGGTTCAAGGTAGGATTTCTGCAAATTCACGCTGCAGTTCAGCTCATTTGTGTTGAGTATCCTGCCGCTGCTGTCCGCTATCTTGCCGCGAGCGGCTTCAATATCCTGGGTGAAGGTGTGGCTGCTCTTTGTCATGGCGAGGTACTTGTCGCCGTCGGCTATCTGTATTTCAAGCAGCCGCAGTCCGCACAGGAATGAGGCGGCTATGACCAGCGCCGCGAGTATCGCCGAGCGCAGTATATTTGAAAACTTGGACATTGTTCCTCCTAACGGCTGGATAAGATGCGATATACATTGTAGGGGAGGGGCTTGCCCCTCCCGTTAACTGAAGTTCGTGCAGGCGGTAGGAGCAAGCCTATCCACTACTTGGTGTGTAGTCTGCTGCGGACAAATCATTTCTCGCTGCCTTTAGTAATATCGTCCTCGGCGGCGCTTTTGGCGGCTGCCTCTTCAAGCCGGCGCTCCTCCTTGGGACGGAACCGGTTGGAGATGAACACCACGAGGAAGTACACCGGAATGGAGAACACCAGCGACCATGCGTATGCCGGCAGCAGTGAATGCAGGAAGGAAATGCCGGATGCCTCGCGCTCCCATACCCAGTGCAGGAACAGGAAGTCCAGCCCGCCGATAATGACGGTGGTCGCGGCGTTCATGACGAAGTGGCTTATCCAGTTAGACTTCAGCCAGAACCGCGACAGCAGCGATATCATAGGGCAGCAGAGCAGCAGCCACAGCGAGGTGAAGCCGGGGATAGTGCCGCTGGCTATATCCAGCATAAGCCCGCAGAACACCCCGAACACACCGGCGGCAAGCTCGCCCTCGCGCATTGCGACCGCAGTCGCCAGGGGTATTATCAGCAGCGGACACCAGCCGCGGATAAGCGGGGCGACCTCCCACAGGTAGAACACCAGCAGCACCGCCGCGTAGCACAGCCACCGCAGGAACGCCCTTATCATGGCGCGGCGCGTCCGGGCGCGGTAGGAAGCCCTTCCTCCTGAAATTCGTTTGACCATTGTAGTTTCCTTTAAAACAAGCAGAGGAGGGAAAATCCCTCCCCTGCGGGTGTGTTATTCTTCTGTATCCTCGAAGGACAGTCCCTTGCCTTCAAAGTCAACTATCGCGTAGACCGAGGTTATGGTGAAGCAGTCCTCGGCGGGTTCTACCAGCGCGTGCCTGGAAAGCCCGTTGGGGTCGTCGTAGACCTCCTTTACGGTGCCGACGATAAGCCCTTCGGGGAACAGTCCGCTCTTGCCTGAAGTGACGATAACATCACCCGGCTCGATGTCCGCGTCCTTTAATATGTTGCTCATAAGGCACTGCTTCTGCCCGGCGGAGGCTGTGTCGTTCTCAAGCACGCCGGTGCTCTTTGTGCGCATGGTGTATACGCCGACGTTCACCTGCGGCGATAGCAGCGTGGACACCTTCGCATAGTTCGGCGCTATCTCAGTCACTCTGCCGATAAGCCCTATCGTGGTTATCACCGGGTCGTTGAGCGAAATGCCGGAGCTGCTGCCCCGGTTTATCGTGAAGCCGCCGTATATGTCGTTGGCGTTTCTGGCGATAATGCTGCACGGCTCGGAGAACCTGAAGTCCTCGTTTTTTCGGTTCAGTTCAAGCATATCCCGGAGCTGGTCGTTTTCTTTCTGTAGCTCCTCGTAGTCGGCGGTTCGCTCGTACATCTCGGTGATAAGCTCGCGAAGCTCGTCGTTCTGCGCCTTGTAGGTGTCGGCGTTCACCAGCGTGTCAATGAAGCCGTTCACGCCGTTGGAGATAGCGTTTGCCGCCGTCACGAACGGATAGGTCACGGTGTTCAGCACCTGTTCCGGCAGGGTCTGTGTGCCTGCCGCTACCGCAACGTAAGTCATAAGCCCCAGCAGCAGCGCCGCAATGCACAGGATCACCTTAAATCTGACGCTGTGGAAAAATTCCTTCATAGCCGCTCCTGCACGCCATTAATAAATGCTCTCGTCCTCGCTGAGCACGTCCTCCAGCTTGTCGATGTTTTCAAGCACCTTACCGGTGCCGTCCGCAACGCAGTCCAGCGGGCGCTCGGCGATTTTGACGGGCATACCTGTTTCCTGGTGGATAAGCTGGTCAAGACCGCGCAGCAGTGCGCCGCCTCCCGCGAGCATGATACCGGACTCAATGATGTCTGCGGCAAGCTCCGGCGGGGTCTTTTCAAGGGTGGTCTTTATTGCGTCAATGACGTGGGAGAGCGGTTCGGAAATAGCCTCGCGTATCTCCTCGCTGGTGACGGTGATGTTCTCCGGCAGACCGTTGAGCAGGTTGCGTCCCTTGATGTCCATTACCGGCTCGTTGTCGCTTGTCTTGTAGGCGGAGCCGATGCCCATCTTGATGTTCTCGGCGGTGCGTTCGCCTATGAGCAGGTTGTACTTCTTCTTGATGTAGTTGATGATGGCGGAGTCGAACTCGTCGCCGGCAACTCTGACGGAACGCGCGGTCACGATACCGCCGAGGGAGATTATAGCGACCTCGCTGGTGCCGCCGCCGATGTCAACTATCATGCTGCCTATCGGTTCAGCCACCGGAAGCCCTGCGCCGATAGCGGCAGCCATAGGCTCCTCGATGATGGAAACGCGCTTTGCTCCGGCGTTCTGTGCTGCTTCCTTAACTGCGCGGCGCTCTACCTCGGTGACGCCGGAGGGAATGCAGATTATAACACGCGCCTTGCCGCGGCCCTTGAGCGCCTTCTTTATGAACTGCTCCAGCATGCTGGAGGTCATGTCGAAGTCTGCGATAACGCCGTCCTTGAGCGGTCTTACTGCAACGATAGAGCCGGGGGTACGTCCGATGACGTCCTTTGCCTCCTGTCCGACGTAGCGCACGCACTGGAGCTTCTTGTCC
>JBJFGA010000343.1:0-7230 GCA_051892275.1 Oscillospiraceae bacterium
AGGGGGCAGGCTGCCAGCCGTCCGGCACGATCTCAACGGGGCAGCCGCGGCGCTCAAGATTGCACTGGTCGAGGCTCGCGCCGTATATGGTCGCGGTGGGCTCGATCTCGGCAAAGTACGCAATTGCCTGCTCTTTGCTCTCAGCCTTTACAAGTCGCGCTTGTCCAATGTCGTTTTTGATAAAGGATACGGTGTAATTCTCTTTCATGGTGTCTTCTCCGTTCTCCGGGGCTTTGTGCCGTCCCGGTGGGCTTTTTTGGTGTTGTCTGTATTATAACGCATATCTACGTTTTTGTCAACACCTTTAGGCGTTTTTTTTAACGCTTTTCTACGTTTTCATTTATATTGCCGGAAATCGTACGTTTTCGGGCGCGGGTATTTGTGCAGATTGACGGGAAAACGGCGGCGCTCCCTCCGGTACTGCGGCGGGGCTGATTTTTGCCTTATAATAGGTATAGGCGGCGGGGATATCCTGCCGGGCTTCTCCTACGGCGGGCGGCGTGTCCTGCTTCGGGGTATGCCCTGCGGATAATATGTCGGGGCTTCACCGCTGCGGCGCTGGTTTGCGGCTGCCGGTGGTGCAGCTCTGCACCCTACCCCGGGGGTGTGCAGGATCGCCCCGGGGCGGTGGTACTCAACCCCTTGAATAAAAATTTTTGAAAAAAAGACTTGACAAAAACGCTTTTCGGTGTTATAATAAGCGCAAAGGATATTTTAACGCATAGGAGGGGTATTATGAAGCCTTACGATACACTTAAAACTGTTATGGGAGAGAAAAAAGTTACTCAGTCAAGATTAGCGGAGTTGGCTGGTCTTGCTTCACAGGGTTCTATTTCTAACATAGCTACCAAGAAGATTTCTTGCGATATGCTTGTTAAACTACTCGATTGCCTCGATTACGAAGTCGTAGTCCAGCCGAAAACGCAGGGCAAGCGGAAGGACGGTGCGATCGTGTTAGAGCCTAGTGGAATACCGGACGGACGTGGTAAGAAGCGTGTAAAGGAGGAAACCGAGTGAGCGATATAAGCGCTGACGTGATTAAATCGCTTGCGGCAGAGCGAAAGAACCTGCAATTGACGCTTCATGTACTTGAACGATGCAGACAGAGAGGAATAAGTATCGCAGACATTGAAAACGTGTTGTTGCATGGAGAGATAATTGAGCAGTACCCTAACGATTATCCATACCCAAGCTGTCTGGAACTTGGCTTCTCGGTGCGTGGAGAGTATCTTCATGTATGCTGTGGTGTAGGGAATAATAAACTGTGGCTCATAACCGCATACTATCCGTCAGAGGAAGAATGGCAACCAGACATGAAAACCAGAAAGGTGGTCGATTGATATGACTTGTTTCTTTTGCAAGGGCAATATGGAGGAAAGTACTACTATCCATACTGTTCAGCTTGAAAACTGCATTGTTGTGATAAAAAATGTGCCGTGCCACAAATGCGACAAGTGCGGTGAGGTGGTTATCAATGGCGAGGTGGCAGCTCGCATAGAGGAGATAGTTTCTGGATTTGAGAAAGTCCTTACTGAAATTGCGGTCGTGAATTATTCGGCTGCGTGAAATGGAGTGATGGACATGATTTACGGCTATTGCAGAGTATCAACCAAAGGTCAGGAACGCTACGGCACGTCCCTTGAAGAACAGCGCCGGCAGATACTGAACGTCTACCCGGGAGCGCAGATAAGCCTTGAAGCCTATTCGGGAGCGAAGTCCCGCCCGATATTTGAGGAGCTTGTGGAGAAGCTCTGCGCCGGGGACACGCTGGTAGTCTGCAAGCTGGACAGGTTCGCCCGGAGCGCCCAGCAGGGGCTTGACTACATCAGCCGTTTGCAGGAAAAGGGCGTGAAGATTCACATTCTGAACATGGGACTTATAGAGAACACGCCTATGGGAAAGATGATGGTGACTATGCTTCTGGCTTTCGCGGAGTTCGAGCGTGATACCATAATTGAGCGTTTCAATGCCGGAATGGACGTTGCCAAAGCCGCCGACCCCGAATGGCGCAACGGCAGGAAGCGCCGGGAGATACCGCAGGAGCTTATCGACCGCATAAACCGGGGCGAAATCACGATGTACGCTGCCGCAAAGGAAAGCGGCATTCCCCGGACAACGATACAGAACTACTTCTACCGCGAAAAGCAGTCGGTCTGAAAAGAGTACAGTTACAAACCCGAAAAAGTGTGCTATAATAAAAACGCGGGGTGAAGCTGCCCTGCGTCAGTGAGAGGCGCGGCGGGCAATAGTCCGCTGTGTCCGCTGAATCGAATATTATTTAGAGCCTTTGAGCCGAACCGCATGGGAAAACCATGTAGTCCGGCTCTTTTTCTTTTTCGGGGGAATGTATGGAAACTGCCGAACTGCTCCGCCTTGCGCAGAAGCGAGATCTTAACCAGTATGAAAATCTGGAGCTTTATCTTGAAACCGCCCGGCTGGAACAGGATTTCAGCGTGGCGCGTCCGCATTTTGAGAGAATATATGAGCTTGCTTCCCGCAGAAAGGTGGAGCTTGCGAAGTATGAACCGCAGACTGCTATAAAATTCTATGAGCTGGCGAAGAAAGCCGCGTTGTGCCTTGCGCCGCACCTGTTTCACTATTTCATGCTTTATGTGGAGTGGGACAGGCTGCCGGAGAAGAAGTTCTATGTGCCGAGAATGCACGTCTTGAAACGCGTTGTGGACAGCCTGCAAAGGCTTGAAGAGCGCAAATTGAAGCGGCTTGCGATAAGCATGCCACCAAGAACGGGCAAGAGCACTCTGGGGCTGTTCTTCATGTCATGGGTAGCAGGTCGGCACCCGCTGGGGTCAAGCGGACTTACCGGATATTCAGATACGCTGACTAACAGCTTTCTTGACGAAATACTAAGCATAATTTCAGATCCGGAATATTTATGGGCAGATGTTTTCCCGACATGTCAGATAGCGCACATCAGCCGCGAAAACGGGTCATTCTGCTTGAATAAAAAGCGAAGATATGCAACTATCACCTGCCGTGGTGTTGAAGCGTCGTGGACTGGTTCAATTGATATCACCGATATACTTTACTGCGACGACCTTATCAGGGATTTTGAGGAAGCGTGCAATGAAAATCGCCTTGTTGCAAAATATAACGCCTATTTAAACCAGACGAAAGACCGTAAGAAGGACAGCGCGGTCGAGCTTCACATAGGAACACGCTGGGCTGTAAATGACGTTATCGGGCGTTTGCAGGCGCAGTATGGAGATGATCCGCAGACTGAATTTCTTGTCCTTCCGGCTCTTGACGAAAACAACGAGAGCAATTTCAAGTATGCCTATGGAGGTTTCTCCACCGAGTATTATCTTGACATGAAAGAGAGTATTGACCCCTGCACATGGTCGTGCAAATACATGGGCGACCCCTACGTCCGCGAGGGCTTGTTGTTTGAGCGTGACAGTCTGAACTACTACAACGGCGTTCTCCCGGACGGTGAGTGCGATAGAATGTCAAAGGTAGACGTTGCGTGGGGCGGTGGTGACAGCCTTTCCGCGCCGATAATCTACTGGTACGGCGACATCGGCTATGTGCATGACTGGGTTTTCTCCGGAGGCGGCAAGACTGTGACACAGCCGCTGGTCTGCTCTGCCTTTATCCGGAATAACGTAGCGAGAGGGCAGTTTGAAGCCAACGTCGGCGGTGATGAATACGCCGAGGAAATAGATAGCCAGCTTCGGGGGCAGGGTTATAAGATGAACATAACCTCCCAGCGCGCCAGCACAAAGTCCAGCAAGGGGGACAGGATAATCCGCTGGAGCGACGACATCAAGAAGAAACTGTATTTCCGTTCTGACAAAGACCGCGGGGAAATGTACGACAAGGCTATGAATGAACTGTGCCGGTACTCTCTCACCGCGAAGAAACAGCATGATGACGCGCCGGACAGCCTAGCCATGTGCATGGATTTCCGGTTCAATGGATTGTCGCAGGTGCAGATAATCGAAAGGCGGTGGTAGCGTGAGCAGCATGAAATATCTCCTGCTTTACGGAAAGCTCACCAGCAAGAATCCGAAATTCTACTGCGCGTATCACAAATGCGGAATAAACGGAAGCTGCCGGAAGAAAAAGTGCGCTGTGTGCAGGCATTTCAAGCCTATGACGGACGAAACCGCGATAAATATTCTTGTCAAGACGTAACCCGAAAAGAGTACAGTTACAAATTCAAGTTTATGTGATATGATAGTATTAGAGCGGGAAAGGTGGTGCTTGTATGGAAATGGTGAAGATATATTGCCCGAAGTGCGGCAAATGGCTGTTTGAAGCCGCTGAGAACACTTCCGGGACGATAAGTGCCTACTGCAAGCGCTGCGAAGAACCCGTGCGGGTGGAGCTGAAAGGAAAATCTGAATGAACAATTACGGCAGACAAGTAATATATACATCGGAGCGCAGCTTCACGGATAAAAACATACTGGATATTGTGTCCCGCGCCATGAGCGTACACAACCAGAATGTGTGTGATATTCAGCGGCTGTTTGACTACTATCGCGGGAAAATGGATATTCTTAAACGCGAAAAGGAAGTCCGCCCGGAAATAAACAACAAGGTCGTGATAAACCATGCTGCGGAGATAACCAACTTCAAGGTCGGATTTACGTTTGGCGAACCTGTGCAGTACGTCTATCGCGGCAAGGATACTCTCAACGGCAGCATGAACCAACAGGACGATGAGAGCATTACTGCACTGAACAAGCTCATGTATCGTATGGGGAAATCCTCCAAAGACCGGGAACTGGCTCAATGGCTTTACATCTGCGGTGTGGCGCAGCGTATCACGTTGTACAGCGGCACGGAGATTGAAACCTACATCTGCGACCCGCGCTGCACGTTCACAATACGCGCGGACGATTTCAGCCGCAGGGTGCTTCTGTCGGTGGTTCTTTCAGAAGAACGCCTGCCGGACGCAACAAAAATCGGCGACGATTACAAGCGCAGAATGACGGTGTATTCCGATAATCACTACTGGCGCATTGAGGACGACAGAATAGTTGAAAGCGCTAGCTGTATCGGAAATCCTGTGGTGGAATACTGGGCGAATCCCACACGGCAGGGCTGCTTTGAAACCGTCATGGAGATAATTGACGCGCTGAACAGTATCGCTTCCAATCGCGCGGACGGAATCGAGCAGCAGATACAGGCGCTGACGTGGTTCAACAATGTAGATATAGACGAGGATAAATTCAAGCAGTTGCGTGAAATGGGTGGTATCTGCACGAAATCCGCACCAAATATGCCGGCGTCTATCCAGATGTTACAGAATGTCCTAGACCAGACCCAGAGCCAAGTGTTCGCGGACGACCTATACCAAAAGATGTTGCAGATAGCCGCAGTTCCCGACCGCAAGGCTTCAGCAGGCGGAAACACCGGACAGGCTCTTATTATCGGCGAGGGCTGGACGCAGGCAGAAGCTGCGGCGAAGTCCTTTGAGCAGTCGTTTGACGAGAGCGAGAAGCTGTTCCTCGCGAACATTCTGCGGACAGTGAAAACGGTGCAGACAAGCTCCACTTCCCCGGCTGATTTCCGAAACCTTGACGTGGACGATATTGACATCAAGTTTACCCGGAACAAGACGGATAATCTGCTGACAAAGACCCAGGGCTTGCAGAATCAGCTTGAAGCGGGAATTCACCCGAGGATCGCAATAGAAAACTGCGGACTTTATTCCGACCCGCAGCAGGTGTATATGGAAAGCGCTGAATATCTCGAAAAATGGAAGGTTCAGGGCGAACAGGACAAGGCTGTGGTGCAGAACACTGCCGCTTCTCCCGGAAACGCGCAGGACGAATTCAACGAGATATTCACGCGGCTGACGGGCGGTGCTTCTGATGAACAGAGCGCATAACCTAGCGGAGGTAGACCAGCTCAACATTATCTTCTTTGGAGAAATGGAGCTTACCGACGCGGAAAAGGCGCTGCGTGTCGTAATGGCGGCGGCGCTGGCGAAGATACTGCTGAAATACTATGACACCATTCTAAGAATGTCTCCTTTCATAACCGGAACTGATGGCGCGGAGCTTCTGGCTTCTGCTGCCGTCGAGTTCGCGGAGGAATACCGGAGATTCTTTGAAAAATATTATCCTCAATACCTCGGTGAGGTGGGCGGAAATGGCGCGGAGAGCGCGTCCGGCTGGGCGCAGAAGCATTCGCGGGAATTAGCTCTGTGGATAGCCCAGACCAGCATAAACGGCGACAATACGCCGCTGTATGACCGCCTGCTGAACACCGTGCACACCGAGGTCAACGAGATAGGAAATCTTGCGCTGCTTCATGCCGCATTCAGTTCCGGCAAGACGAAAAAGCGCTGGAAAACCTTTGGCGACAACCGTGTGAGGGGTACTCACCGGGAAGCCGCCGGGCAGACAGTCCCGCTTGACCAGCCGTTTGTTGTGGGAAGTTCCCGGCTGATGTTTCCCTGCGACAGCTCGCTTGGGGCAAGTCCGGCTGAAATCGTGAACTGCCGATGTACGGTAGAATATATTTAAATGACTTTTGAGCCTTTGAGCCGTCATTCAGTCCTTCGGGACTGGTGGCGGCTCTTTGCTATATATTACGCTGCCGCAGCGAAATGCGGTGTTATAGGAGGTTTTACTATGAGTTTATCAAGGGACGACATCAAGAAGATAATGCCGGACATCACCGACGAGCAGCTTTCGGCGGTACTGGCGGCGCACCATGCGGAGGTCACGGCTAAATCCAAGAGCTACGACGATAAAATCAAGGCTTTGCAGGAAAAGGCTGACCTCTACGACAAGGAACAGCAGGACAAACTTTCCGAAAAGGAAAAGCTGGACAATCTGCTTGCCGAAGCCGCAAGGCTGAAAGCGGAAAACGGCAGAATGCTCAACCGCACAAAGGCACAGGCAAAGTTCGTTGAGGCGGGAATCAAAGAGGACGTGTACACTCCGCTTCTGGATAATCTTGTTTCTGACAACGAGGAAGCGACCCTGCAATTCACGGAAAACCTCATCAAGGCTATTTCGACAAGCTCTGCGGCGGCAGCGGCGGCGGCAAAGCAGGAGGCTATGCAGACACCTCCTCCCGCGCCGGGGGTAGTTCCTCTTACTGACGCGGCGGCAGCGCAGGACAACTACAACAAAGCGGTAAACGGCGGCTCTGTGCTTGACATTATTCAGGCAACAGACGCACTCCTTGCCGCGCAGACCAAAGCAGGAGGTTAATCTATGGCGGTAGGCATGAATTTTGACTTACCGAA
>JBJFGA010000344.1:0-7205 GCA_051892275.1 Oscillospiraceae bacterium
GGAGCGCGACGGAAGCATTCGGCTTTATGAGGGCTTTGACGATTTGGTGAGGATATCCAGAACGCTTTTCGAGAACGGAGTAACTCCCACAACGCTTTGCATTAACGAAGCAAACCTTGAACAATACTATATGAACATGGTAGGTGACGCAAATGTGGAACATAATAAGAGCGCAGAATTATCAGACAAGAAGTGACATCGTTACTGTTGCGGCGCTGATTTTCATATCTGCATTGACCGTTATATCGCCGGTGTTCAATGCCATTCCTTTCAGCGAGTTGACCGGAAGTGAGTATGCCTTAAACTTTGAAAAAGCCTTCCTGCTGTATATCCTGCTTATCGTAACTACAAGAGTGTGCGGCTGGGACCAGTCAGACAAGACCATAAACTACGAGCTTCTGGCGGGACACAAAAAGTCGGAGATATATTTCGGCAGAATAATCACGAGCTTCATCTGGGTTGGAGCAGCCAGCGTTGTGCTGTTGTTTGTGCCAATGGCGGCTTGTGCGATGATAAACGGCTGGGGGGATCGTGCAGATTTTTCAGAGATAATGCTGCGCTTCCTGATGCTTCTTCTTCCGCTTTTCCGCATTGCGTGCGAGTGCATTCTGCTGACATTTCTTGTCAGGAACGGAGGACTTGGCACCGTCCTGGGATTCGTTCTTCTTGATATTTCAGCTATGATCTCCTCGTTTATGATGATGGAGGAGGAAGTGGATTGCCCATGGATACTGGGCACTTTAAACTTCATGGTGCTTTCAAGCCCGTCTGATTACAGTTACGGCTATGTGAACGGCGAGGACGTAGTTATTTACGACGCTTCGATCGACCCTTCACTTGTTGTGGGCACTGCTGCGGCTTCGGTGCTTGTGGGAGCGGCTTGCCTAATAATCGGCTTCGTATATTTCAGAAAAAGCGACATGAAGTAAGGAGCAGACATGAAGAATATCATAAAAGGACAGCTTTATATGCTGCCGAAATACACCATTTCTCATTTTGTTTTTATAGGCCTGGCTTTCGTCATTGTTTGTTCAACATGGGGTAATTTGCAGACATATTCGGCGACGAACGCCGGAATATATTGTGCCATGCCCGATTATACCTCTCTGCTGTTTTCGATGGTGTACACCTTCACTATCACAGCGCAGATATGTCTTGGAGATTTCGGCGACAAAACCTCATACTATGAGATCATGGGCGGACACACCCGTTTGCAGGTGTTCTGGGGCAGGGCGATCCCGTGTCTCGTTCTCGGAACGCTCGGAGCGCTGGTGCTTTGTGTTCTTCCTGATATCACCGCGACGATCATGCTGGGCTGGGGAAATGACATTCCTGCGGGCGAGATAATTCTCCGCCGACTTATGCTGATTTTTCCGCTGTTTCGTATCAGCTGTGAGTTCGTGCTTATCGCTTTCATGCTGAAAAATATGGTGGCAGTTATTGTAGTCGGCTGTGTGATAAATATGGTTGGAATAAACCTTGCAATGTACTTCAGCGGTCCGTGGCTTGGTATTACGACAATACCCATGCTGTTCAACACCGATGTCTGGACTACCTATGGGCTAGACTCGGAGATCCACTTCTCATTCGGCACAGCGATCGAGGCAGATGTGATAGTACCCGTGGTCGTAATATCGCTGGCTGCTGCTGCGCTGAGCCTTGCAATGGGTTATTATTACTTTAAGAAAGACGACATGAACTAAGGAGGAGATCAAGATGATAATAAACGACATTATTCTCCTTATTGTTGTGCTTGTGATGGCTGGCGGTCTGTATGTGCTGACTGAAATTGCTGCAAAATACATTTCACCGAAATGGCGGTTGTGCTATGCTGTTCCTCTTGTGTTCTGCGTGGTTATGATGACGATAGATGGCTTCGAGAAATATCTCCTCGGGGCTTATATCGGCTCGGTTGTTATGCTCGCGGGCTTCTTTTCCGAAAAGGTTGTGCTTCGCAGGGCGGCGAGCGTTGCCGCAGCTGTGGGAGTGGCGGTATCAGTTCCGCTGTGCCTGCTGACAACGGACTACCGCGCGAAGGATTATGTAGGTGACTTTGAAAAGGGTTTTCGCATAATGAAGGAACATTATATCCTTACCGAGCACAAGGATATTGACTGGGACGCTCTGTATGACGAGTATCTCCCCATGTTCCGTCAGGCGACCGCGGAAAACGACGGAGTACAAAACCAGATATTCTGGCTGGAATTCTGCTCGGAATTTAACGACGGTCATGTGGGATATGTGGGCAGCGATTCCAGCTTTTCTGACAGCGCCAAGGAGGTGCTTGCAGGAAACGATTACGGCCTTTCTATGATGACGCTTTCCGATGGACGCACTGTGGCGGTGAATGTTGATGAAACGCTTTCTGCGCAGGGAATACATAACGGAACTGTAATCCTTTCGTGGGACGGCGAAAAGCCCGAAGCGCTTGCGGAGCGTTCGCGCTATTTTAATGTCGCACAGTTTGCCGACAACGACAACAGAGATTTCTACCGTGCGGTTTTTGCGGCGGGAGTAGGCGGCGACAGCGTCAGCGTTTGCTTTATAGACGACAGCGGTGCTGAAAAGACTGTTGTTTTGCCGAAGCTTGGCAACTACTGCCAACGGCTTGACGACACTCTAGGGATAGTAAATCAGGGACTTGAAGCAGGTCACATGACGTGGACGGAGCTTGATGAAGAAACCGTCTGCCTGCGCATAAAGATGATGGCTTATGATGGGACTTCGGACCAGACAGAGGATTACTCCCACATGCGTGGAATGATCGAAGCAATGCTGGACGAGTACAACGACCGCGGATTTAATAAGCTGGTGCTTGACCTGCGGGGAAACGGCGGCGGCTCTGGCATGATGGTGCGCGCACTGGCGGAGGTTTTTGCCCCCGAGGGCGAGCATTATTACTGCACCGACGGAAAATGGGACGATGAGAACAAGTGCTATGCTGTTGACGAAAACGGGCGGTATATCCCGGGCGTTGAGAATATGTTCACAGGAGAGGACAAATGGGGCGGCAAGCCGGTCGTTATTCTTGTAAATGCCAGCAGCGCCAGTGCCGCCGACCATTTCGTAAAGATAATGCGGGGCTTTGAAAACGTAACGGTAATGGGCTTTACCAAATCCAACGGAAGCGCACAGGGCGTTGGTACTGTGGCGTTGGATCACGGATTTCTCGGGTTTTCGTCGTCGGTCGTTCTGGACAAGGATGGCAGCATTTTTGTTGACGCAGGCACAGACGGGATCTGCGGAAACGATGTGGACATAAAGGTACCCTTTGACGAGGACGCGGTGCATGTACTGTTCGACCAGGGCGGAGACTATGTAATGCAGAAAGCTTTGGAGTATCTGGACTGACAGCAGTCCGTGCTGCGATCGGGAGGTTTTCTCCGCAGGCAGAATTGACTTTTTCGACAAGTAATACTAATAACCATTTAAACTCAGGAAATCTTTACAGAAATCCAGCACCGCTATCGTCGTCAAAGAAACTTGAGCGTTTTCCGCGCAGCGGATAATGCGTACATACAGTACGCCTGCGTTTCTTTTCCTAGATATCGGCACTGTCTTTCTGCAAATCTTTTCCTTTGTTCAAACGGTTATTAGTATAAACCGCTGGGAGTAATGCTCCCAGCGGTTTGCTTTTATTGTGTTGGTGATATATCAGCTGATAGTGATACCCGAAAGGTAGAACGCGGAGGGCTGACCCTCGACGCCCTTGGGTACGATCTTCAGCGTGTGCTTGCCGGAGGTCATAAAGCTCTTGACCTCGGTGAACTCAACGTAGTTGCCCCAGCCGCCGGAGAAATCGGCGTTGATGGTGGTGACGAACTCGTCATCGATATAGATGTCCGCAAGACCGGCATTGTTTGTGAGCTTTCCGTACAGCATACCAATGTTCTGCGCCTCGACCTCGATAACAAGCGCGTCGTCCTCGGTGTAATTGCCGTCGCTGCTCTTAGCTATCCATGGGTTCTTGAAGCCGCCGAAATCCATCTGCTTCTGCTGGAACGCTCCTGCGGAAACAGGCTGTGCGTCATCGGTGGTAAGCAGCTGCGCATGTTCGTACTTTTCGCCGCTGTCGCCGGGAGATGCAAGCGCGGGATCGGTGGTGTCGATGCTGCCGAGATTGTCAGCGATGTACTGGAGATAAGTGGTCAGCATGCTGCTAAGTATCGCGTGTCCAGCCATGTTGGGGTGAATGTTGTCGCCGGAGATGTCAGACCACTGAACGCTGTCGCTGCTGTTCAGGAAGTCCAGCATTGCGTCATGGTAGGAAACAAACGGAACGGAGTACTTTTCGGTAACTTCGCCGTGGGCTTCCTGTACGCTGGTGCCGTTGTCCTGGGTCATTGCAACGCAGATTATTCCGGGAGCAGTGTCGTGCTTCCATATCTTGCGGATCAGTCCCTCGTAGGTGAGTTTGTTCAGGGTGTTGCGGTCGGAGGTGTCGTTTACCGAGAAGTCGATGAATACGAGGTCAGGGTCGCTGTTCAGCACCTGGGTGTCGCAGCGGTGAACGCCGATATATGAACCGGTCGCGCCTATACCAGCGTTGACGTAGTTCACGGTAGCAGAGGGGTACTGCTCCTGGATCCATTTTGCGGTGAGCGCAGCGTAGCAGTTCTCGTTGTCAGCGCCGGTGCCCTGGGTGATAGAGCCGCCAAGGAATGCAACGGTGACTTCCTCGCCCGCCTGGAGCTTCTGGAGCACCTTTGCGATACGTGCGGGGTTGCCCTCAGTGTACATCAGAAGCGGCAGCATTTTCTCGGCAGCCCCGGTAGCTGTTGCTTCGTCGAGCCTTAATGAGGACTGTATAGCAGCCGAAATAAGGTCAGACTTCATCGGGTTTGAGAGCACTGTGCCGTTCTGGGCTGCGGCGTCATCAGTGTTGACTGCGGCGTCATCAGCGGGAGCGCTGTCTGCGTCAGAAGCCACGGTGCTTTCAGCCACAGATGGATCTGCTGCGTCCCCGGTGGAGCTGTTTCCGCCGGAGCAGCCTGCCATCGCCAGAACCATTGCCCCGGCAAGCATTACTGCCAAAAATTTCTTCATAATATTTCTCCTTGATTTTAAGTAATACTAATAACCGTTTGAACAAAGGAAAAGATTAGCAGAAAGACAGTGCCGACTAGGAAAAGAAACGCAGGCGTACTGTATGTACGCATTATCCGCTGCGCAGAAAACGCTCAAGTTTCTTTGACGACGATAGCGGCGCTGGATTTCTGTAAAGATTACCTGAGTTTAAATGGTTATTAGTATAAATCTGACTATATGAGCAACGCTCACAAAGTAATTATACACTTATTAAAATAATATGTCAAGAGGAAAAGCGTTATCTCACAGCAAAGACCCGGAAGGGAAGCCCTCCGGGTCGTGTGTTCAGGTGTTGTCAGTCCTTGTAGTAGGACTTGATAAAGCTTTCCAGCAGATCTACTGAACCTTCAATGCCGAGGGCGGCGCTGTCAAGACAGATCTCGAAGTTCTCGGGAGTTCCCCAGCGCTTGTCGGTATAGTAGTTGTAGTAGCTGATACGCTGCTTATCCATTCGCTTGACGTACTCTGCGGCATGCTTTTCGGCGATGCCATAGGAGTTTATCGCGCGCTTTATGCGGTCCTCCAGCGGCGCGGTGATGTAGATGTTCACCACGTTGTTGAAGTCGCGAAGCGCATAGTCCGCGCAGCGCCCTATAATAAGGCAGGCTTCCTTTGAAGCTATTTTCTGGATCGCGTTGAGCTGCGCGAAGAACAGCGCATCGTCAAACGGAACTCCGCCCTGACCGTAGGTGGTGGACAGAAGATACAGGAAGCTGTTCGTGCGGCGCTCGTCGCTTTCCTCAAAGTGGGTCTTGTGGATACCGCTGTCCTTTGCGGCAATATCCAGCAGCTTGTTGTCGTAGAACTCAATGCCCAGCCGCTGTGCCAGTTTCTCACCGATCTCGCGACCGCCGCTGCCGTATTGTCTTGTGATAGTGATTATTTTCTTTGCCATAGCTCATCGCCTCCAATGCCTGTGAATGAGATCAGAAGTTTTTCTGTATCTATATTATATCACAGAAAATCGGATTTGTCCACCATTTTCCACAAACTTTGTGCGAAATCATACGAAAATTTATGCAAAATGTCTTAACCTAGGGAAGCACTGAGTAAATCTGGTGCGCAGATAGCGCCGTCAGATTTTTCGTCAGGTTGTACAAATTGAGCGCAGGCGGGCTGGTCTGTCGTAAGTTATGCGCAAAAGAGAACATCTCACTTATAGGACATGTGACATTTTGCGCATAACTTACCCCTCTGTCACTGACGTGACACCTCCCCCACAGGGGGAGACCACGCCCGTCAAGCGCAATTTGAGCAATATGCAGGTTTGGCGCAAAATGCAACATGATTGTTAGCGCATTTGTGAGATTTTGCGCCAAACCAGAAAGATGCAAGCAAGATGCGTGCCAAGCCGTCAGGCGTGATTTATTCAGTGGTTCCCTAGAATGACCTTTTTCAGCTGTCCCGGGTTTTCAGCCATGTAGGTGGGGGATTTCGCTTTCAACTCCTCGCGGCTGCGGAAGCCCCACAGCACTGCACAGACATCTATCCCGGCATTGTGTCCGGTCATCATATCCACATCACTGTCGCCGACATACAATGCCTGCTGCGGCTGCACTCCAGTGCGGCGGAGCATTTCCAGTGCTGCGCCGGGGTCGGGCTTCGGCTGGAATCCCGCCCCGAAGCCGATGATTTCGTCAAACACATCGCCGTAATTCAGCTTCAGAAGTTCGGCGGAGAACTCGTGCGCCTTGTTGGAGTTAGCGCAGCAGATAACGCCGTTCCCGCGCAGCGCCCGGATAAGCTCCGGCATTCCGGCGTAGGGCTTGGTAAGGTCGGATTTGTGCTGCCCGTAGTACTCGTTGAACATCTCAAAGGCGCGTTCCTCGGTGGACTTGTCGTGCCCCGGCGGCAGCATTCGCTCGATGAGTTTTGGTATTCCGTTGCCGACAAAGCGCTTGTAGCTATCCTGCGGATGCTGCGGCAGTCCAAGCAGCGCCAGCGTGTGGTTTCCCGCTGCGGCAAGGTCGCCGATCGTATCCAGCAATGTACCGTCAAGATCAAATATCACCAGTTTGTACACTATGTATCAACCTCTTTTTATACTAATAACCGTTTGAATGAAGGAAAAGATTTGCAGAAAGACAGTGCCGATATCTAGGGCAATACCGCACAAA
>JBJFGA010000345.1:0-7165 GCA_051892275.1 Oscillospiraceae bacterium
CGGGCTGGCGCAATTGCCAGCCCGAACTGTTTATCTGCCGCGTTTTATGGCTCTTACTTCAATCTGTTCTCCCGACTGCTCCTGTCCTTCTGCTTCTGAACTGCTTCGGAGTTACGCCACGCAGTTTTTTGAAGCTGCGTATCATGTGCGAACAGTCGGAGAAGCCGGTTTCGCGGCTTATGCGGTTCAGGTCGAAATCGGTGAAGGTGAGGAACTCCTCTGCCTTGATTATGCGCATTTCCTCGATATATTCCTTACAGGTCTTGCCGTAAACAGCAAGAAATTTCTTCGCAAAATAGGAATAGCTCATGCCGCAGCGCTGTGCAACTTCGGTCACCTGGACACCGCTGGACAGTCGCTCGTCTATGAACTCTGTGATGTTGTAGATGTCATAATGCGCGTCCTCGGAGTAGGCTTCGCTGTCCACCGAGAAGCCCTGTGACTGCCAGCAGCGCAGCACCCTTATCAGCAGCCCATACAGCTCCGAGGTTATCATCAGGTCAAAGCCGTAGCGCTGGCGCTGCATTTCCTCAATACAACGGGTGAACACGCCCTGCGCGCATATTTCAGCGGTCTGTTCGGCGTTGAAGAAGATGTTCATGCCCTTCTTTTCGGCGCTTCGGAATATGCTGCGCAGCTTCGGCGCGTAGCTCGGGGTGAGGCTCATTCGGCTGATGTCCAGTTTTATAACAGCGTATCTGGCTGTGCCGTTGCAGTCCTTGCAAGCGGTGATGGCATGGACTGCTTTTGGGTGGAACAGCAGCATTTCACCGGGGTGTGCGGTGAATGTCTCCCCGCAACAGGTCATCTCCACGCTTCCCTCCAGCATGTAGATAAGCTCCATGTAGAAGTGCCAGTGGGGTCTTATCGGGAAGTACAACGAATCCGTGTCGAAATAAAAGCACTCAATCGGTCGGTTGAGGACGTCGCCCTTTTCAAACAGGAATTTCAGTCGGCTCACCCCCGCCATCTAAGCTGCCAGAACGCGACTGCACCCGCCGCCGCAACGTTCAGCGAATCTACGCCGTGATACATGGGTATCTTCACGGTGTAGTCGCATTTCGCAATCGTATGCGCGGAAAGCCCGTCGCCCTCGGTTCCGAGGATTATCGCTAGCTTTTCTTCAGCGGCAAGGGCAGGGTCGTCAATGCTGACGGAATTATCGCTGAGCGCCATTGCAGCGGTCTTGAAGCCCCACGAGCGAAGCAGGTCAGCGCCGTTCGCGTACCAGTCCTCCGGGGAATCGCAGATAACCGCCCACGGCACCAGCAGCACTGTTCCCATGCTCACCCGGACAGCGCGTCGCAGCAGCGGGTCGCAGCATGAGGGCGTGGTCAGCACCGCGTCTATACCCAGCGCGGCAGCCGAGCGGAATGCCGCGCCGAGGTTGGTGGAGTCCACGATGTTTTCGAGGACGGCAATACGGTGGGCGCTGCGGCATATCTCCTGCGGGGACTTCGGTGCAGGTCTGCGGACAGCCGCGAGCAGTCCGCGGTTGAGCTGGTAGCCGGTCAGCCCGGACAACAGGTCGTGATCAGCAAGATACACCGGCAGGTCAGCGTATTTCGGCGAAGCGTTCAGCATCGCGATGATTTCAGCGGCGCAGCCGTCAAGACACCGCTCCTCGGTCAGCATGGAAAGGACATCGTACCCGGCTTCGAGCGCGAGTTTGATCACCTTGGGGCTTTCGGCTATGAATATTCCCTTTTCCGGCTCCAGACGGTTGCGGAGCTGTGCTTCGGTGAGTTTTGTGTATACCTCCGCCTCCGGGGCGGTCAGGTCGGTAAGTTCAATAAATCTTGGCATGTCTGTTCTCTCTTGGTCGTATTTTCCGGGTCAGCCGGAATTCTTCTCTATTATATATCATCTGCGGCGAAAAATCAAGGTGGATATCTGGCGGCGGTAGGTTTTCGCATTTACCCCAGATATATAAGGATATTCCCATTTGTCGTTATTGTACTGAATGATGTCCAAAAAAGCGCTTGAAATTTAAATGTTTTTGTGCTAGAATACTCATGTAATCGATTTATTGAGCGATTTACTACTTACATGATCATATCGGAGGAATTAATGATGCGATATTCTTTCAAAAAAGCCTGCGCAGCTTCGCTGCTTTCGGCGGTGATGGCGCTTACAGCCTGCTCCAGCGGTACTCAGTCAGCAGTTGAAAGCCAGACTGACAGCAGCGTTTCCACCACAGCGCAGGAGAACGCTTCCGCACCGGAGGAAAACACTATGACTTCCCTTGAAGTTATACGCGCAATGGGCAACGGAATAAACCTCGGCAACACGCTTGAAGCATACAACCATCAGGGCTATCTGAACGGCTCCAGCCCGACTTCCTTCGAAACCAGCTGGGGACAGCCCCGGACTACCGAGGAAATGATCCAGGGCATGAAAGCGGCGGGCTTCGATACGATAAGAATTCCGATAGCATGGACAAACGGCATGAACTATGAGAGCGGCGACTACACCATCGACCAGCGGCTGATGGATCGAGTTGACGAGGTTGTGACCTGGGCGCTGAACGCGGACATGTACGTTATAATCAACGACCACTGGGACGGCGGCTGGTGGGGCATGTTCGGCTCTTCGGAACAGGAGACCCGCGACAAGGCAATGGAGATGTACAAGGCAATGTGGACGCAGATCGGCGAGCATTTTGCCGACCGTTCCTACAAGCTGATATTTGAATCGGGAAACGAAGAGCTTGGCGAACGTCTGAACGACAAGGAGATAACCGGCTCAAAGGGCGTTCTCAAAGAGAACGAGTGCTATGAAACCGCAAATCTCATCAACAGCGAGTTCGTGAAGCTGATACGTTCACAGGGCGGCAACAATGCTGACCGCTTCCTGCTTATCGCCGGATACAACACCGACATCACCAAGACCTGCGACGACCGCTTCGTTATGCCGGAGGACACCGCTGACAGCAAGCTGCTGCTCTCTGTTCACTACTACACTCCGTGGGATTACTGCGGCACCGACGGCGTGAACCAGTGGGGCTCTCCCAACGACCTCAAGGAGCAGAACGACCTGTTCGAGATGCTCAGCAAATTCTCCGAGCAGGGCTATGGCGTTGTTATCGGCGAGTACGCAGTCATGAAGAAGAACGGCGGTATCAAAGAGGACACCGACAAGTTCTACGCAAATCTGATGGACAACTGTGATGTTTACGACTTCTGCCCTGTTCTGTGGGATTGCAGCAACTTCTACAAGCGCATAACCAACACGCTTGCAGACGAAACACTGGCACAGCTGTTCGCAGACCGCGCAGTTGCCAACGAAGCCGGCAAGTCTGTTGAGGAGATAAAGTCCGCTGCGCAGACCCGGCTGGAGGAAACCTACACCTTCGCGATGGAAGAATCGGTTGCAGACGTGGAGCTTATGCCCTCGGAGGATTCCGCGATAGCGTGGATAATGTACCAGAGCGCCGACTACACCAAGTGTTACAGCGTAGGCGACCTCTATGACCCCACCAACAAGACCAAGGGTATCAAGGAGCAGAACGCGCTCATCACCGGCGAGGGTACATATACCGTCAGCCTTGATTTCACCGGTTCAGGCTCGGCAAAGGGCGTAGCGTTCTCGGCGCTGGGTATCTCCAACGGCGAAGACCTGTTCCCGGGATATATCGTGACGATAGACGAGATACTCATCAACGGCGAGCCGTATGAGATGCAGGGGCGCGGCTACACATCCAGCGACGACGACCACTGCACAAGAGTAAACCTCTACAACGCATGGGTAAGCGGTGTTCCCGAGGAAGCAAGAACTGCTGACGGCGACCTCACCGACTGCTCCGCACAGATACTCCAGCTGAAAGATAAGCAGTATGTTGACACTATTTCTGTGACATTTACATTCAGCGCGCCGTAAAGACCAGCGCATGACGCTACGCTTAATGAGCGGGAGGGGCAAGCCCCTCCCCTACGGTAAAAAAACATCTAAAAAAGTAGCTGTTGCATTATGCAGCAGCCACTTTTTTATGTACCCTGTGTCAGCAGAAATTCTGCGAACCGCTTCACGCTCTCCGGGAAGCGGGCTTCTTTTTTGTGAGCAAGTACTATCGCGGAGGTTATGGAGCAATCGCTTATCGGCAGTGCTTCTGCAAGCTCCGGGTGTATCAGACCCGCCGCCGAAGCTGGAACGAATGCTGTTCCAGCCGTCCGCTCCGCGAGGTTCACCGCAGTTCTCGCGTCATCGCAGACGCAGATACAATGCGGCTCTGCACCTACCCGGGCAAACTCCTCCCTTATAATAGCTTCCCATCTGCGGTATAATATAAGCGGCTGCTCCGACAGCTCCCGGAGCGTCACTGCGCCGGAAAATCTCCCCCGCTGGCAGACCGCGAGCATTTTTTCTTCTGCCAGCGGGTGAACGGCGAACTCGTTCTCCGGAAACGGTGTTCTGACAAGAACCGCGTGGACTATATCCGCCCGCAGCTTCTCGATAAGCGAATAGGTGTCGCTCTCGGATATCTCGAACCGCACCCCGCTGTTCTCCGCGAGGAAATCCGATATCCACTCCCCAGCCCGGGTGCATACCACCGAGGACACCACCCCTATGCGTATCGTGTCCTTTTCCTCCCGGGCGCATGCTGCTAAGTCCTGCCGCATGACTGCTTCCATTCGCAGCATGGTCTGCGCACGGTCGTACAGAAGCTTGCCGCTTTCAGTCAGCCGGATATGCTTCTGTCCGCGCTCAAAAAGCTGGCAGCCCAGTTCCTGCTCTATCAGCTTCATCTGGGTGCTGAGCGGCGGCTGCGACATGTAGAGCTTCTTTGCGGCGGCGCTAATCGTGCCCTCCTCCGCGACGGTGACGAAATATTTCAGCTGTTTTAAGTCCATATTTCACCTATATTCTACAAATATTATTTCTATACGAAAAAGGTATATCATTTTTGTCAGATATATCTTTAAAATATCCTTATTTTATGATATACTGTTTAAGGCGATTTGTCAAGTACAAAAAAGGAGTTGTATAAATTGTTCAAGCTGCTTGTTCATATCAAGAAATACAAGAAAGAATGCGTGCTTGGTCCTTTATTCAAGCTGCTGGAGGCGCTGCTGGAGCTGTTCGTGCCGCTTGTTATCGCGTCCATCATTGACGACGGTATCGCGAACGGCGACCGTGGCTATGTTGTGGGAATGGTTGTGCTGCTTGTCGGGCTTGGTATCGTGGGGCTGGCGTTCTCGATAACCGCGCAGTACTTCGCAGCTAAGGCGGCAGTGGGCTTCTCCACAAAGGTAAAGCATGAGCTTTTCAAGCACATCGAGAGCCTTTCCTACTCGGAGATAGACCAGGTGGGAACATCCACCCTTATGACCCGCATGACCAGCGACATGAACCAGATACAGAACGGCGTGAACCTCACGCTGCGTCTGCTGCTGCGTTCGCCGTTTGTGGTGTTCGGCGCGATGATTATGGCGTTCACCGTGAATGTTCAGGCGGCGCTGGTGTTCGTGGCGGCTATACCGCTGCTGTCGGTGGTCATTTTCGGCATTATGCTTTGGTGCATTCCGCTCTACAAGAAAGTCCAGCAGAAGCTGGACAAGGTGCTTGGTATCACCCGCGAAAACCTCAACGGCGTGCGTGTAGTTCGGGCGTTCTGCAAGGAAGACGAGGAGATACAGAGCTTCACCCGCAGCAATGACGAGCTTACAGTCGGACAGAAATTCGTCGGCAGGATATCCGCGCTGATGAACCCGCTGACTTACATCATTATCAACCTCGCTATTATCTGGCTTATCCAGACCGGCGCTGTTCAGGTGAACGACGGCATTCTCTCGCAGGGCGACGTAGTGGCGCTGTACAACTACATGTCCCAGATACTGGTGGAGCTTATCAAGCTGGCAAACCTCATCATCAGCCTTACAAAGTGCGTAGCCTGCGGCAACCGCGTTCAGGCGCTGTTCGAGATAAAGTCCTCCCAAACGATATCAGAGGACACTTCCATTGTCGGCGACGAGTGCAATGCTGTGGAGTTCCGCAATGTTTCGCTTAAATACCGCAACGCTGGCGAGGAATCGCTGACCGGCATGAGCTTCGCGGTAAAGCGCGGCGAAACTGTCGGCATAATCGGCGGCACTGGTTCCGGCAAGACCTCGCTGGTGAACATGATACCGCGATTCTATGACGCGACGGCTGGCGAGGTGCTTATCGGCGGCAGGAACGTGAACAGCTTCCCGCTGGCGGAGCTTCGGGACAAAATCGGCATAGTTCCGCAGAAAGCGGTGCTGTTCAAAGGTTCTATCCGGGAGAATATGCAGTGGGGCAAGAACGGCGCGACCGACGAGGAAATAATGGCGGCAGCTAAGACTGCACAGGCGGCTGAGGTTATCGAGTCAAAGGGGGGACTTGACTACGAGATAGAACAGGGGGGACGCAACCTCTCCGGCGGTCAGAGGCAGAGGTTCACGATAGCCCGGGCGCTGGTCAAGCAGCCGGAAATACTCATTCTGGACGACAGCGCCTCCGCGCTGGACTTTGCAACTGACGCGGCTCTGCGCAAGGCTATCCGGGAAATGGACAGCGACCCTACTGTGTTCATAGTATCACAGCGCACCTCATCGATACAGCACGCGGACAAAATAATAGTACTGGACGATGGAAATATCGTGGGTATCGGCAAGCATGACGAGCTGCTGGAAAACTGCCCGGTTTACAGTGAGATTTACAATTCCCAATTCAAGAAGGAGGCGGTCTGAATGGCAAAGAAAACTACAAAGAAAACCGCTCCTAAAGGCACGCTGAAAAAGGTGCTGAACTATGTCGGCAGGCACGGATTCCTTATCGTTCTGTCTGTAATTCTTGCGGCGGTGACTGTCGCGCTTACATTGTACGCGCCTATCCTTATAGGCAACGCCATCGACCTTATAGTCGGACCCGGCAGCGTAGATTTCGCGGCTATCGCGAAAATACTCATTCACACCGCCATTGTTATCGGCGTCACCGCACTGGTGCAGTGGCTGATGAATACCATAAACAACCGCATAACCTACCATGTGGTTCGGGATATCCGCAACGAGGCGTTCCGAAAGATAGAGATACTGCCGCTGAAGTACATCGACGCGCACCCCTCCGGCGAGATAGTAAACCGCGTTATCGCCGACGCCGACCAGTTCGCCGAGGGTCTGCTGATGGGCTTCACGCAGCTGTTCAC
>JBJFGA010000346.1:0-1858 GCA_051892275.1 Oscillospiraceae bacterium
ATCGGCACTGTCTTTCTGCAATTCTTTTCCTTCGTTCAAACGGTTATTAGTATAAGGAAACACTGAATTGGCACGCATCCTGCGAGCCAGATCTGATCAGTTTTTACCTGATTTGCTGCGGTCAAACCTCATCGGGGTAAATCTAAGCCCGCTGACGGTTTGTTCATTGTCGGTATCGGTGAAGCCGAGATGATGGTATACCTCCACCGCATAAGGCGAGGAATTTACCGTTATACTGTCGAATTTGCAGTCGGCGAGGACGGCGCTGAACAGCTTGCGCCCTATGCCCTTCCGCTGGTACTGCCTGTCTACAAAGAATAATGCGACATGCCCGCCGAAGTTCCGGGTAGCTATCACCCCGGCGAGAACTCCGTCCACATAGCCGCCGTAAACCGTCAGCATAGACAGATACCCGCTGTCGTTGATGCTCCTGCGGAATTCGTCAATGCCTTCCTGCGTGTAGTCCGGGGCTTCAAATTCAAGGAACACCCGCCACACCAGCTCCAGCGCCGGCGCGTATTCGGACGGGTCGAGCTTTTTTATTGTCATGACGTGCCTTTCTTACAGCCGATATTCCATCTGGATATCGTATGGCTCGTTTTCGGCTATCTCGTGGTTTATCTCCTCTGCTTCAACGCAGCCAAATCTGCGGTAGGCGTATATGCTTTCCTTAGAGGAATGCGCGGAGATATACAGCTTCTTTGCGCCAAGCTTCCGTGCTTGTGCGCAGGCGAGCCGGAACAATTCCTGTCCGATACCCATTCTGCGGAATGGCTCTGACACATGGAACAGGGTCAGCTCAATGTATTGCCCCTCACTGCCGAAGCGCTTGTCCGAAACGCAGATATATCCCACGACCACACCGCCTGAAAAAGCGCCGTAGGCGAAGCCGCTGTCCTTTATGCAGGACAGGATCTCGCCGGCGATACTCCTGCGCTTTGCGATATCCCAGTCCTCAACGAAGCACACCGGCTGAAGCTCCATTTTGCCGTTCGCCCTGCGCCAGCATTCCGTTACCTGCTGATGGCGGATAAAGTCGTCAAGTGAATTATCGTGGAAGTTCTGTTCTGTAAGCTTTGTGTATGTTATTTCCGGCATTAAATCTCCTGTTTCAGTCGATTACAGTTCTCTGTAAAGCCGCCCTACCGGCAGCCCCATAACGTTGTAATAGTCGCCCTCGATACGCTTCACCAGCAGTGCGCCGCGCCCCTGTATGCCGTAGGCGCCCGCCTTGTCCATAGGCTCGCCGGTTGCGACGTAGTCGGATATTTCCTGCTCGGTCAGCGGGTAGAACTCCACAAGCGTTTCTTCCGCAAAGGAAACGGTTTTCTGCGGCGTTATCAGGGTAACACCGGTGAAAACGCTGTGTTTTCTGCCGGAGAGCTGGCGCAGCATTGCGGCTGCGTTTTCCCGGTCGGAGGGCTTGCCCAGTATCACGCCGTCTATTGCTACCACCGTGTCCGCGGCGATTATCGTGTTTGTGACTTCGCCGGGGAACTTCCTGCGGCGTATTTCCTCTGCTTTCTGCTGCGACAGCAGGATAACCGCGTCACGGGGGGAAATGCCCTCGGGCAGAAGCTCCTCGCCCTGTGCGGGTATCACATCGAACTGCCCGGCGATGATCCCCAGCAGCTCGCGGCGGCGGGGGGACTGGCTTGCAAGTATCATCACTTCTTACCCTTGGGGGAATGCTCGGGGGTGTAGGGGTGCTGCGGAGCGTATATCTCGTTGTAGTTATGAATGCACTGGCGGATAACCTCGACTGCCTGCTTCTGACCCATTACCTCGTTCACCGCGGTGGACTTGCCCTCAAGCTGCTTATACACCGAGAAGAAGTGGCGCATTTCCTCAAACAGGT
>JBJFGA010000347.1:0-7112 GCA_051892275.1 Oscillospiraceae bacterium
CATATCACCTGTGTACTTTTTCAGCACGTCAAACGGCATACAAATATTGTTGGTTCGTTTGCTCCACTCCTGAACTACGTCGCGTATGCTGACACATTTGGGAAGCGACTTGTTGCTCTCGGCAATTATGCGGTATTCGAGGATAACATCGGAGATCTTCTCGTCTGCGGTGACTTGGCTCCATACCCAGTTAGCTGCGTCAGCGCTGAATTTCTGCTTCACCTGGTCAAGATAAGCGCCGCCGTCGCCTATGTCCGCGGCAAGCTGCTTTAGTATTCCGCCCTGATATGTGTCGATATATGCAAGCATACCCTTGCGGCACATTTCGTTTGTCAGCAGGCGCTCCATATCTTCCTTTATCGTGGGGTATGCGATCACCATTTTACCGATCTGCTCCGCAAGTCCGCTTTCGGTCGCCTTGTTGCTGTTTGCAGTATTTGCAACGCCACAGTATGCGTCGATCACCTCCGCAATATCATCGGCAGAGCTTTGCAGTTGAACGGTATCAAGAATGGATTTCAGACACCATATCGGGAAGGTCATCCCCTTCATTCTAATGCGTATCTGGTCGCGGGCGCTCTCTACCGAGCCGCAGTTTGCCGCAGGGATATGGAACGCAGCACTTGTGCAGTTGAGGAAGCTGCGTATCTCCGCGCTCATGGCAACTATGTATTCTTCCTTATACTTGGGCGAGGGGACAGAGCGCTGATTTATCGCGTTTGCTATCATCGTTTTCATTTTATCAACGGTCATAGCCTCGCTTGTTGAGCCGTTGCTCCAGAAGAAATCCGCTGTCGCGTATTCCTTTAGTACAAAGCCCATAACGAACGCCGCCACATTATTAGGCATAAACCCGAAGGGTGCTTCCTCCAGTTCCTCAAAAAGCGACAGGACGCTTACTCTGCCTGCATCTTTGGAAAAGCCCTCTTGGATTAGCTGCTCGATGCGCTGCTTTATCCTTACGATAGGAAGGCTCTTTTTGGCAGGGTCTTCCCAGTAGCGGTCTATCTTCCACGCGTCCTTTAGAGCGGTGGACAGGCTGTTAGATGAGTTGGAGCTGCGGAAAGTTCCCTTAAGTTCCTGTTCGATACCGCTTTCTGCGCCCTGCGCGAGAGGACCTTTCATGAACATATTGTCGATAAGATTGTACTGCTCCAGACCGCAGAAATACTTCTGCCTATCTATTTTTAGCAGTTCATCTCTCAATGCGTCAAGGTTAGCCGCACGGATACCGTTTTTGTTATCGGGAGTGTACAGCATAAATGCGCCGGAGGCTATCTTCTGCTTCCACTCGCTCAGATTTTTCTTTGCTTGTTCTTCAAAACCGGACGCGCGCTGCTTGTCGCTCTGAGCGTAGCTCTTGCTGTATGCCATATTCTCAACATACTGGTCGATCAAGTCCTTGCCCATAGGAACAAGACTCTCAATAAAGAACAGCTCGTTGTTCGGCTGAACAACAGCCTTTGCCACCGAGCTTTTAATACCCGCCGCCTCGTCATCGTTCATTGCAAAAGTAACAACGACCTTGAAACGGTCGGGACGAACAGAGTTACTTGCTCTGGAAAGCACCTGCGGGAAATTTCCGTAAGCAGCGCCCTCCATATTATATCGTTCGCGGATAGCAGCGGGGAGCGACACGGCAGACATAAGGTCGGCGGAGATGATAAGGTCTTGGGTCTTTAGTCTGCTCCGCTCCTCGTTTTTCAGCTTTGTGATATCTGCGCCGCCAGCACCGCTGTTCGCTACTGTGTATTCCTTCATTCCGTTGCCGACAGACCGCTCGAAAAGGATACCCTGCTTATACAAGCCCTCGGCGATGTTCATAGCCTTACCCTTCTGCCAGCCGGTCTCGCTGAATGCAAGGTCGATATTCTTTGAGGTAGGACGTAACAAAGAAACGTTTGAAACCACCTGTGAAACGGCTTCTAAAAGAAGAACAGTTTTCAGAACACGCTCCTGGTCAGATAACAGCGAGCCTTTTCTTATCAGGTAAAAAGAATCCAGAATAGTACGAACCTTGTCGCTTAGTTTCTGCTCCTTTGCAGTAAAGTAGTCCCACAGCATATCAATTGTCAACAGATGGTTATCCGTCAACGGCCCATAGTTTTCGATAAACCACTTGAACCCCTTGGCTTCGGTGGTGTCGTTGCTGATGATGAAATCGAACATACTTCTTGCGTTTGAGCTGAATACTACCGACATATTCTTCAGCATTATTGCGGCATAAGGATGCAGCGGGAATACCGATTTCAAATCGTCATCTGACAGCATTATTTTGCTGCCATAATTCTTTTCATCTTCCTTTATGCTTTGAAAAATGCTGCTGCGTGCGTTGCGCAGATCCACACTGTTGTTGATGTCTTCCTTATAGCGTTCCCATTCAGGCAGCAGAACAGGGTCGGTAGTAGTCTTCATTGCCTTTGCCATAAGGCGCATAGCCATGTTTTCGGGTATGTCGATTCTGATTGCGTTATCTCCGACAAAACGGTTGAGCAGTTTGTTCAAAGTAGCGGGGTTTGTAAAATAAGAGCCAACCTCGTGCGTAACGATAAGGAAATAGAACGGTACCGACTGGCTCAGTTCAACGATAGTCTGAAAACCGGTAACGGCATTAGCGTTATGTTCAAAATACTCGGTAAACTCGTCCCACACAAACAGTACAGCAGAGATGTCGTTGCTGCTTACTATGCTCTTTATCCACTCGCACATAGCAGCAATATCCATGCGCAGTGCTGTAATACCATTGTCCTTTGCTACTTGGATAATGCTGCGCATCAGCTTTGATACAGTATCATCATCGGCGGTTTCGAGTTGGGAAATGACCTCGTTGACTTGTTTGCCGCCGAACTCCCACATATACTTATCTTCCTGGATAAGGCTGTTAAAGTATGTACGGTTTGCTTCCTTTTCTGCGAACCATTTAAGCGCGGCGTCCTTCAGCGAAGCCTCGCCCTTGTTCTGTATTCCATGCTCCTTGAGGGCGGCGGTAACGCTGTCCTGAATAGCAAGGATAAGGTCATCGTCGCTGCGGATAGACGCAGATCCGATACGGTGGATAGTGATCAGCTTTCCGCCGTTCTTATCGGTGATAAGCTTCTGACAGAGATCGTCGCTTAATCCGTACTCATGGAAATAATCGCGAATCTCATCATCGCTCGCTTCAAGCAGGGATTTTACGGTAAGAGCCGCATGGGATTTGCCCGAACCATAAGCGCCCTGCACCCACAGCGAACGGGAGTCCTTGCCGGACAGCATGATATGAGTTTTTTCCAGCAGCTTAACAAAGGTTTCGTGGGGATAGTATGCGTTCCATTTTACCTGACCGCTTTTTATAAGTTCGGCTGTTACCGCGGCATAGTATTTCGGGTCAATATCGAAATATTCCTTATAAACCTTCTCGCTCATTTGTTATACCTCCATCAGAACAGCGAAAGAATGTCTTCCGACGTTTTTTCACGGCGCAGCGTGATAGTTTCCAAACCAAGTGTAAAGCTTGCGTCGATATAGTCGATATAATTTACGGTAAGTCCGTTGAGTATCGCTATCATGGTTTCGCGGTCAAGCCCGAAAATGCGGGTGGGGCTTATTCCGTCGCGCTCTATCGTGTCGTCAAGCAGGGTAGATAGTCTGAACTGATAGTACCCGCCGCATTTCTCTGCGAATTTGTAGAGGGAGTAGAGAATCACGCGGGGGTCGGGGTTGGACCAGGAACCCCTTTTAATTTCCATAAGGATTCTATTAGAACTGCCTTCTTTTAAGCTGCATATTCCTAATCCTAATGTTTTTCCGAGTATTTCATTCGACGCAAATATATTTTTGTATGCGGACACTATGTGCTTCTGAGAATTCTCGGAAGTAACCTGTTCTGAAAGCATACAAATTATTTGAGCGGGAGTATAGGTACGACCAATGGGTATATTCATCACCCACCAATTAAACTCGGAGGTGTATACCAGGTTGGAAACAAGTAATCCCCAAGCCGCTTCGGTTTCAATGCCTATCGCAGTAATTTTTTCTCCAAACGGTAACATAGTGTTTTTCTTCTGTACAGTAACACCTGCGTCAGATAAAAAGCTTTTTAGATTCTTGATTTTGTTAGTTCCAAGACCATTATCCTCCCAAAAAGAATCTCCCTTCGAGAAATAATCAACGACCCACTCGTACTCAATCCCTATGTTCCCGTATCTGTCAATGCCGCCCATTTTTCTATCTCCTTTCGGTAATCTTAATGAATTTGCTACTAAACATCCATGGAATACATCGTGACATTTTCTGCATTTTACACACTTGTCATCTATTTCGACTGTTCCGTCATGCATTGTAATATATCCATTAGGACAATTTGCTTCGCAAACATGACAACCAATGCAAAATGCTGATTTTCTGAATACTGTTTTAAGCGCCGAACCGAATAAAATGTCACCCTTGGTATTTGAACTTAGGTCAACAGAAAACACTTGCTTTCTTCCTTCTACACGGCGGCTTACCATATAGGTTTTCTTTTCAAAAATAATCTCGACTTTATCGTCGGTTATACTGATTATATCGCCGATAGTCTTTATCCATTGACGCCAATCTGTTCGTTCCCTAACCAAAACAATCGTTAATAATCCGTTTTCAAGACTTTCAACGCAATGATCTTCTGAGAAATTTAATTCTCTTCCACTTCGACGGGCTTTCCAACCACAGGTTTCCATAAAATCCATTTTATCTTTTTCCGTGGAAAAAATCTTTGATGTTGTATTAAGTATGATATTATTGTATTTTGTAGTCGATAGTGAGGATAAAGAGTCGCCACCATAACACTGCTCTTTGAAAAAGAAATTCTTGTATGCTGCCATAGGACACACAAGACAGCCCGCTCTGCTGTTTCCTTTTTTATATGTTTCATTTAGCAATAGTTTGTTTTTGAAGATGTACATGAATACTTCAGCTGAACTCCAGCTTAATATGGCATGACAGCTATATTGTCCTTTATGCTTTTCTCCATAGCTGACATCGTCATACTGTCCTCTAGACACGCTTTCGTCGCCTCTTATTCCGGTAAAAGCCATTCCTCGAAACGAAGGATTTGCTAATATCTTTCTTAATAATAGGATCTGCGGTGATGTTTTGTGAACGCTGCAACACCACCTTATTGTCTGAGCAGGAGGTCCAAATTGATTCCATGTGTATTCAGGGGTTTGCTCGGATTTTGACACAACAAATTTTATGTGTTCTTCTTCGCATATTGCTTTTTGTTTCTCAACCAATGCATATGTATCAGAAAACTCCATTTGAGTATCGCCGAAAAGCACCATAAATTCGTCGTGCGGAATCGCCCTCTGCACAATATCCAACGCCACCACGCTGTCCTTACCGCCGCTGAACGCCACATAAAACACATCTATCTTGTCCTTGTACTCCATATATGTGTTATACACATTCTGGATAGTTTCCTGAACGAGCGTTTCCAGAATCTCGGAGTTCTTTCTGATCATTCCGTCAATGTCCACGAACCGCAGCGGAGCGCCGTCCGGCTCGGGTTCTTCGAGAATGACAAGCTCCGGCGCAGTATACAGCGAACCGCCCTTTGTTTTTGCCACTGTTCTCCCGCAGTAGATGTATTTATTTGCCTCAGCCCACATGAGCGGAGCGGAATCGTCTTTTGGATAGTTCCAGTATTTGTCGAAACCGAGTATGTCAAGTTCCTTATAATAAACGGGGCGCGGCTCCTTGCTGAATTTTGACTGCTCTGTTATAAGCAGCGGACCTCCGGTTTCCTCGTCCCATATATACTGATACATCAGCGTATCCTCTTTTCCGTTAGTTTAGTTGCTGTGAAGATGTCAGCTTTACCGCCCGCAGAACATTCCCTATACCTTTGTAGCTTCTTTTTGCCTGATAGCCTTGTTCAACAAGGTAATTGAGCGCGCTGCTTTCCGTAAATTCTCTGCCTGCCCTTGCCAGCACATCGGTGATAAGTGCGTCGTAATCGTTGATAGCCGATTCCGCCCGCACCATTGCACCGCAGGTGTCCTTTTTCCCGAAGCCGGTGTGGACTAGCCTAAAGCTTCGGCTGAAATTAAACAGGTAGCTTTCCAGCACAAAGCTGTTCCATTGATACCCTATGTTCGGGAAAGATAGGAACAGATTTATCTCCTTGAGCGGAACATACTCGCCATCGCACATTCCGTCAAGTACATCATCGATCGCGGTTGTATCAAACTCGTTCATGTCTTTTCGGATAAATTCGTCCGCATTGAGCCTTATCATCTCTGAAATAACAGCGTCCCAATAGATCTGGGTTTCCATTTCATCTGCAAACGCTTTCAGTTCGTCATAGGTCATTCTCTCATGCTCTCTGGCAAATTGTCCGAAAACCTCGTTTCGGTTTATCTCACAGCCTATCCTTGTAATGATCGGGCCGTTGAAAGAAAAATGCTCTCCCAAAAGGTAACCAAGACAGTCACGAACACCTTGCCGTGAAAACTCTCCCGCATTTATCGCAAGACTTGGACATTTATCGTTGATCATACTCATAAGCTCAACATCGGTGATATGTCCGCGATAATCAAGTTCCTCGCTTATCAAGGAAATAAGAAGTTTTTTCTCGCTTTCGCTTATCGGGAAATTCGGTGCGTAAAAGTATGTGCCCGTTGTAACACAAATAAGCGATTTATCTGCTGCCAAAAGCCACTTTGTTTTGTCAAGAGGAATATACCAAGCAGTTTTGTGTATTTCATCAACTGTCAGCGATGAATGTGATTCACGCAATATCATTCGTATATCCTGTGCAGGATTTGATTCTCTACCCCTTAACGCAATGTGAGAATGGCTCTGATACAGTTTACCTCCGGAACGCTCCAAAATCAGTTCACATAACGTACCCTCTGTGTAAATGTGAAGCTCGTCTGCAAGCTGCTGATGATAGCGCTCGAACACTGCCGCAGGGTAGACTGCCGTTGCGCCCGTGTCAAACGCCGACATAACTGCCGATATAATAGAATCAAGCAGTTCACTATGTTCGCCGTTCTGCTTTGGGAACACTCGTCCATCACGCTGTATTCCAATATGACAGAGAATACTGTCTATCTGCTCGTCGGTCTGCTCCGGTTCATTTCCGTATAATG
>JBJFGA010000348.1:0-1836 GCA_051892275.1 Oscillospiraceae bacterium
ATTTGTCGTAATTGTCGAGGAAGCTGTGTATCTCACCGTTCTGCTTATACGCAACTATCTTGTTGAGGTTGACATTCTGTACGCTGCGGTAGATATTCATCTCTATCTGCGGATCGTCCTTTGCGATCTGCGCGATGAGCTGTTTCACCTTCTGGCGCTTGGAGCGCACCTCGCCGTTGGGGTTGCAGGTGGTGCAGGTATCCGTGAAACGGCAGGCGCACTGAATGAAATTCAGCCCGTTGTAAGCCGCCCAGTGCTTTATTTCCGACTCGCGGATATAGCACATAGGACGGATAAGTTCCATTCCCTCAAAGTTCGTGCTGTGCAGCTTAGGCATCATAGTTTCCACCTGTGCACCGTACAGCATTCCCATCAGTATCGTTTCGATAACGTCGTCAAAGTGATGTCCTAACGCGATCTTGTTGCAGCCCAGCTCCTTTGCCTTACTGTACAGGTGTCCCCTTCTCATGCGGGCACAGAGGTAGCAGGGGCTGCTTTCGACGTTGTATACCGACTCAAAAATATCCGTTTCAAAGAATGTCACCGGTATATTCATCAGCTTTGCGTTGCCCTCTATAATGGCGCGGTTTTCGCTGCTGTAACCCGGGTCCATCACAAGGAAAACCAGTCCGAAAGGGAACTTCCTGTGCCGCTGAAGCTCCTGAAACAGCTTCGCCATGAGCATGGAATCCTTGCCGCCGGAAATGCAGACGGCGATGTTGTCGCCGGGCTTCACCAGCTCATATTCGGTGATAGCCTTTGTGAACCTGCTGAATATGCTGCGATGGAATTTCTTTGTGATGCTGCGTTCGATGTCGGATGCTCTGGCAGCGGTGCTTTCTGCGCGGAGCTTCTCACCCAGCCAGCGGACGTATCCGCCGGTGAGATTTACCGCATTGTAGCCGCGTTCCCGCAGACCTGCGGCTGCTTCGTCGCTGATGATACCGCTGCGGCAGCATATCACCAACAGTCTGTCCTTAGGCAGATCGTCGTTTTCAAGCTGGTCGGTGTTGAGGTTCACCGCGCCGTCTATGTGCCCAAGTTCAAAAGCGTGACTGTCGCGAATATCGATTATCATGTAGCTGTCACCGGGGAGTTCTTTCAGCTCCCCGATGGTTATTTCATCATTCATGGGTGTTCTCCTTAATATATACTACACAAGAAATTATATCTGTTTGTGAGGAGTTTGTCAAGCATAAAATCACCCCGAAGTCTGTCTCGGACTCCGGGGTCTGTATTACGTCAGCAAACGTTGCTGTCGAGCCGCTGCTCAAACTCGCTCACCGGCAGCGGGCGGTCGAAGTAGTAGCCCTGTGCCAGATAGCACTTGCAGTCCTTCAGCAGCTTAACCTGCTCGGCGGTTTCCACACCTTCCACAATGCACTCCAGTCCGAGATCCTGCGACATGTTGATTATGTGCCGCAGCATTTTGGTTTTGGAATGCTCCTGCTTCTCGACGCGCTCCGGAAGGAAGCTCTTGTCGATCTTCAGCACGTTCCACGGCATCTCGCGAATGAGATTGAGCGAAGAATAACCCATTCCAAAATCGTCCACAGAGGTGCTTATGCCCTGCTCCCGAAGCCCGCAGACAAGCTTTTTCAGTTCCGCATAGTCAACGTCTGTGGTGGTTTCGGTCAGCTCTATCTCAATGTACTTATGAGGTACATTGTACTTGTCTATTATGCCGATAATGGTTTCAAGCAGGTCCTCGTCGCCAAGATGTAGTCTTGAAAGGTTGACGGAAACCTTGACAACTTCCTTGCCCTCGTTAAGCCATCTGCGGATATCCCGGCAGACATGAGCCAGCATGTAGAAGTCCAGCGTGCATATTGCCTT
>JBJFGA010000349.1:0-30048 GCA_051892275.1 Oscillospiraceae bacterium
GCGCGCAGGGCGGATGTTCGGCGAGAAAGTCCCTTTAGGGACTTTTTCGACGGTCTGAGGCGCGTCCACCAAAGTAAACGCGCCCTTGATAAGTTCTCTTCAATTACTGCACCGCATAAGTACCGAACTTGTTCAGTACCTTAGTCTTAGCGATTATCCTGATGATGACAACCCCACAAACCACGCCGAAAGCACCCTGAACCAGATTACCCGGAACGGAAGCCGCAGCACCCGCAAAGCTCTTGCCAAGCAGCAGAGCAGCATAGAGATAATAGCCGCCGACCATGATTATCTCTCCCACAACAGCGCTCGCTATGTACGCCGGGAATACCAGCTTCTGGGACTTCTTCAGCAGCGCATGGCAGATAAGCGCCGCAGCAACCGCGATAAGCCCTTTGATGACGAACGTGCCGGGAACGTAGTGAACATAGCCTGTGAACAGGTCAGCCAACGCCGAACCAATGCCGCCGGCAGCGAAACCGTACACAGGTCCTAATACCCACGCCGCAACAAGTATGAAACAGTCGCCGAAATTAACATAGCCGTTCAGCGGTGATGGTATCTGTATCAGCATAGTGGATACGCATATAAGCGCCGCGAACATTGCGGTCACGCATATCTTCAGCAGATTGTCCTTTGCCTTTCCTTTGTTCTCCATAATAAAACTCTCCTTTTTCTTTTTATGCATATTATATCGGCTTTGGGTATATTGGTATATCCAGTTTGCAACTATTTTATGATACCAGATGTCCTTGCAAACAAAAACTCCCCCCAAAACGGAGGGAGTGTGCTGCTCTTAGAGATTATTGAGCGGCGCTTGCTGCTTCGCCGGTAGAGCCGTTTGCACTTTCAGCAGTGCCATAATTAATAGCGCCCTGCTCGTCGGTGGGAACTACTACCACGCCATTATCGCCGATGGGTTCTTCCTCGGGAAGCTCCAGCTTGGGAACCTCGTCGCCGGGCTGGTATGCGTTCATCACGTCAGCAATTTCAGAGCCGATCTCGTGAACGATGATATAATAGTAGCCGTCCTCGGTCTTGCCCTGAACTGCGCCGGCAGCGGACTTCTCCTGTGCCGGATAGAACGCAGCGCCGTCCTTGATATACGCGAAATGCTCGTCCAGTCCAGCCTGAACCTCGTCCTCGCTGCCTGCGATGGGCTTCACAACGATGATCTCGCTAAGGTGAACGCTCATCATTGCGGTGGCAACGTAGTAGTCCTCAAGAAGCGCGGTGTCGATGTCCAGAAGGCTGCCGATCATCTCCTCATCTTCTATCTGCGCAAGGTCGCCCCACTCGATGCAGGTGGAAGCCGCCATGCCGAGGTCGGCTGCGGTGCGTGCTTCTGCTGCGGAGTTCTCAGATGTGCCGGAAGCGCCGGAGGTACCGGAGTTATTCGCCTCGGAGGTGTTTCCGGAGCTTGCCGCAGAGGAGCTGCTGTTAGTTGAATCGTTGTTTCCGGAGCAGCCGGTAAATGCGGTGGTCATCGCAGCAAGTGCGATAGCTGTTGCTAAAAATTTCTTCATGTTTCTCGTCCTTTCCTTGGTTCAATGCTTGTTCTTTATCTATATGTCTAAAACACCATTTGCGGTGCTTTTAGCGTTATTTTTCCCTGCTGTCAAGCCAGTGCCGGAGAGCGATGGGCAGCGGTTTTTTGTCGTTGTCGTACCACGGCAGGTCTGACAGCGTTACCACCCGCGGGTCGGTGAACACCCGCTTCATGAACTGCTCGTCCATATACTTCGGGTTGGGGCGCGGCATTCCGTTTTCGTCCAGCACCGCCCTGCCATGCGGGTCGCAGTCATACACGAACGAACCCCACCACGGCAGCCACCACAGCCACTCTGCGCCATCACGCTGCATTTCCTCCGGGTCGGGAATGCTCCCGCACTCGGACAGGGTTATCAGCTTTCCGGCAGTGTAGCTGCTCACCTCGCGGTACTTCGCGATCTGTGAAGCGTGGGAGGGCTGTTCCGGGTAGATGTCCTCCCCGGCGATGTCGAAGCTGTTGGGACTGACCGCCATTTCCTGCGACTGACCGTTCCACACCCAGATAAGGTTTTTAAGCTTGTGATGGTTCATGAACCGGTCAAAGATGGTGTACCACAGCTTTTTGTAGGCTGCAACGCTCTCCTCGCCCCTGTTTCCCCACCAGAACCAGTTGCCGTTCGCCTCATGAAGCGGACGCCATATCACCGGGATATCCGCTTGCTCGAACATTTTCAGCGCCCCCGCCACGAGGTCTATCTCCTCGATAACGAATCGGTTTTCGGGAGTTCCTTCCTGCATTGCGCGGATAATGTCAAAGCTGGTCTTGTGGTCGTACCCCGTGGTCTTGTAGTAAAAGGAGCAGCGCTTGCTGATGTCCTCCATATCGTCCGGAGCATTCCAGTGCCAGCACATGGTGAGTATGCCGCCGGTGCGCTTCGCCCAGTCGTAGGCTCTGCCTATCTGGTCGTAACCCCGTGCCAGTCCGCTTATGCCCATGAAATCGTATCCGCGGATCGCCGGGAGCTTCCCGGTAACAGTGTAGTACACGATGTCCTCTTTTTCGTCCTCCCAGAGGTACTGCTGCCCGGAAATATACTTCTTCCCCTTGCAGGATTTGAGGAATTCCCACAGACGCTGTGTGTTCAGCGTGGGGTTTTCTGTCACCAGCCTGCCGGGGTCGACCGGTTTTTCGGACAGGCTTTTTTCAAGTGCGTTGATGTCTGTTCTGTATTCTGTCATTTCTGCCCTCCAGCTCCGCGCATTTCCGGCGCGGCTTTGTACAGTATAACGCATTTCCGGGGAAAAATCAACCCCGGGGCGCTATGCGTTTCTGATATACCGGTCAACATTCCGTATCACGTCAGCGTTCAGCGGACTTCTGCCAATTTCTGCGGCATAATGTCCTGTGTTTAGTTTGCTCATAATCCATTGAAAAAGAAGCGGTAATTATGACCGGGCTATGCAGATTTTTCCGCATTATTATGCCAATTCAGAAAATACAGGGGCGGAAAACCGTCCCTGTATTTGTGTCAAAAATTCAGCTGTACCAGGGTGACGGTTTCTCGTCAGCCTGACAGGGGCGGTATGAATGTACCCCCCCTGTATACTATTTTCAGCCCTCGATTATCGGCTTGAATCTTATTCTGATGTTCGGCAGCTTGGTGATGGTGGTGTAGTAGTTGGTCTGCCAGTCATCGCCCTGCGAGGGGTCGTTCTCGCCGGAAGCAGGGGGCGCAAATATCTTGAGAGTGAGGTCAGCAGCGCCGTCAAGGGGCTTTTCAAAGAACGCGGGCATGAAGTCTATCGTCTTTGCCGCGGGGCTCTTGTAGAACCACTTGCCGTTCAGTTCCATCATCAGGTTCAGCGGCTCGTCAAAGGTCGCCTCGCAGAACACCGGGCTCTTGTCGAAGTGAAGCGGGATAGCGATACCGGTGCTGTCCTCGCTGCCGCCCCAGCGGAGCTTCACGGGGAGCGTTACCTCATCGCCCAGCTTTATCGCCGGGTAGAAGTACTCATCGTGGATTATCTCCTTGTAGGTCTTGAGTGCGGGCTGCTCGATACCAACGTTTGCATTGTTCGGATCTTCGATTTCAAGACCCAGTCTGCCGCGGTCGCGGAACTGATAGAAAGTGAAGCCGGTGAACCAGCCCTGCTCCGGGTCGTTTTTCAGCAGGAAGCAGAAATCCTTTATCATCTCCGCCTGATCGTAGGGACCGGTAACATCGCCATCGGCGTTGAACTCGCTCATTACCATCGGCTTGACCTTGCCGCCGCAAATTTCCTTATAGCGCTTCTGTGAGAGCTTTGTGAGGTTGTAAGTGTCAGAAACCTTGCTTCTGCCAAAGCTGGTGCCGCCCTCGTCTGCAACGTCATAAGGCCAGCCCCAGTGCAGGCTCATGTACTTGTCAACAGACCAGATGTCAGTCGCGCGTACAGCCTCGGCGAACTCCTCTTCCATCTCTATCTTGCCGGTTTCGGGGTGCTCAATACCGCCGATGCAGAGGATAGTGGACACGTTGGGCGCTTCCCTCTTGATGATGTTGTGGAAACGCACATAGAAGTCCGCAATCTGCTGATAGGTCGCCCTCTTGGTAAAGCTGAACCAGTTGCCGGTCGCCTCGTGGTTGATACGCAGCTGCATTCTGCCGTAGGTGCGAAGCTCCTGCGCTATCTTTATGAGGTACTCGTCCGTGAGGTTGGGGTCGATGGTGAGGGTGAGGATAACGTCCTGACCATGGCGGCGGACGTCCTTCATGCAGGTGAACGGCTCGCCGTCAGTAGTGCCGCCGATACCACCCTTGTAGGTGAAATAATCATCGTAGGGATAGTCCCACTGGAAGCTGACTTCCTGGTCTGCGAAGGCTTCCCTTGCGCGTACCGGCCATGTCTTGTCCAGAGGATAGTAGCAGTACATCAGGCTGACTGCACGGTGCGGTCTGCCCAGCTTGTGGAGTATGTAGTCCTGGTCAACGTACTCGCCGCGCTCGCTTCCGTCGCCGAGGTCTACTGCGCACTTCGCCGCGCTCATTTCAACTGAATAGATTTTCTGTTCCATTGGTTACTTTTCCTTTCGTCTTAACGCGCTGTTCCCTGCTTTGAGGTATCCTGCGGTGTTCATTCTGACAATATTATATCATAATCTGTAAACGTTTTCAAGAGGAAATGTGATTTTTCTTTTTGACGTTTTGCACAAAAAAAGCACCACCATAGCAAAGTCCTTCGGTGGTTAAGTACGTTCACATTGTCAAGAACATGATAGCAAATCTGAAGCCGTACTCCGAAAGGAATACGGCATAAAATCAACTTATTGCCACACCACGATAGAAGTTTCTGGTGTAGTAGTCGGTGGTGATGTTCACCTCTTTGACCTGAGTTCCCGGCATAAGGCAGGCGATCATCACGCCGCTGCCAGCGTAAATGCCACCGAATTCAACAGAAACGCCGCTCTCCGAAAAGAATACGAGGTCGCCTGGCTGAAGCTCGTCAAAGCCTATTGCAGCGCCCATCTCCGCCTGCGCGGAAACGCCTCTCGGGCAGGTGATATAGCCGTTCTCGCGGAGAACATAATAGATAAAGCCGCTGTTGTCGAAGCCGAAAGCCGGTGAATCGCCGCCGTCCACGAAGTCAGTACCGATAAGCGACCGGGCGACCGAAATAATGTCAGCGGAGGTCTGGGAGTCGGTCACTCTGTCCGGCTCGGAGGGCAGCTCGGCTTCATTGGACGCCGCAGAGGTGGTCTGCTGCGGCAGTACGTCCGGCTCGGAGGTGTCCTCCGGCGGGTCGGTGGTGGTTTTCTGGGTTGTCACAGCCGGCTTGCTGTCGTGGGAACTGCTGTTCTCTGTCTCACGGTTCCCTGCACTCACGGCTATGCTGATCACTATTACGGCAATGCTTATCACGGTTACAATGAGAATAAGTATGATATTGTTCTTCATTCATACACCGCCTTTATTTCGATTTTTTACGCATACCATGTAAAAAATTTTGCTGTTTATATTATACAACAAATACACACAAAAATTCAATAGCAATTTGGTTACAATATTCTTACAAATTGGTTACAAAACAAGGGAAACCGCCGGGAAACTGCTTTGGCAGCCTTTCCGGCGGTAGTATTTACAGATCACACAAATCTGAACCAGTCGAAATCGAACTTCGAGCCGGGCATGAACACGAAGCTGATATCGTTCACACCGGTTATCTCCGGGATATCGAAGGTCTGTTCCCTGCCGCCGTCCTGTGCGAAGTCGAGAAGAACCGTCTTCTGCTCGCCGCCGGCGGGCGTGTATCTAAGCTGCACCGAGTTCACCGGGTTGCCGGTCACGCCGCTGATGATGAGCGTCTTTGTGCCGTTCCCGCCGAAGTCCAGCGCGTTATAGTTGATGATGACGTTGTTGCCGATGTTGGTGACGCTTCTGCCGGTTATCTTGTAGTCGTCGCCGTAAACGCTGTCCGCCTCGCCTGTCCAGTTAGTGTCGTAGGCGCGCTGTATCGGAACAAAACATAAGCCGCCGAAGATTATCCGCTCGCTGATGACAATGCTGATGTCATGCACACCGGTAAGCCGCTGCGCCAGCGGGAACTCCTGCCCGTCGAAGCCGCACCAGTGACCGTTGTTGCTGAAGGTTACTGTGGCGATGAGCGTTCCGCTGTCGGGGGTGCCGTCCCAGATCTCCACCGGAGCGTCGAAGCATGCGCCGATACTAAGCGTCAAAGATTCAGTGCCTGTCCTGCCGAAGTCAACGTCCTTGTATATCATCACCGTTCTGCCGTTGAAGCCGGATATCGCGCCGTCCTCGATAAGGCTCGCGTTGATGTCGGTGTTGTCCAGCGTGCACGCCTGAATGAAGCTGTATGCGTCACGGACAGCCGCGCCAAGACCCTCTGCGCTGAACGGAATATCGGTGATGACCTGCGGGTGCTTTGCGCCGTTGTAGACCATAGCCCGGACAAAGAACTCGCCGTCGCCCTTTGCTGTGACTGTCGCCTTTACGCCGTCCCAGCTTACCTCTGCGAGGTTCGACTCAACACCGTTCCTGCGGACAACGCTCCACTCGATGTCGCTGTAGGTGCAGTTTTCCGGCAGCAGCTTTACGCGAACCTCCGCAGTTCTGCGGTCGGTAGTAAACAGGTTTCCGCCCTCCACCGTGGGAACCAGCTTTCTGACCGGGACTTCGCTGGTGTACTCGGTGGTCTTTACCGGGAACGAGTTCTCGGTGACTACGCTCACGCCATCTACTCTGCCGCATTCCTCGGCGGCGAGATGAAGCTCTGCGGTCTGAAGCCCCTCGGAATATGCGCGGACGATTATCTCGCCCGACTCGAAGGTGCTCTGCACCATTGCGAGCAGCTTGCCGGAGAACAGGCGGCGGTTGTCGCCCTTATAGCTGTCGTAGTCGGTAGCGTCGCCGTTGTCCAGACCAACCAGACGCGCCGCTCCGGAGACCTCGACACGGATACGGTTGCGGGCATTGCCCACCTCGATGCCCTCTTCATCTTCCGTTGATATCTCAATAAACGCGATATCCCTGCCGTCAGCCATGATAACGTCACGGTCAGAGTTCATGACCACCTTTACCGGGTCGCCGGGGGTGGATATCATCATGTTTGCGACCGAAATGTCGTAGTCCTCAAAGGCTTCGATGTACAGCGTTCCCGGCTCGTAGGGCACCTTGAAGTGCGCACGCATGTCCTCGTCACTGTCGAGGTTCATGAGATGGCTGCCGAGAAGCTTTCCGTTGAGGGACAGCTCCACCCGCTTGGAGTTGGTGTAAACAAGCACGTCAATTACCTCGCCGGGGTTGAAGTCCCAGCTTCCCGGCACAACATGCAGCACCCGGTTCTGCCTGGGGGTAAGCCATACGCTCTGGTAGAAGTAGTAGATGTCCTTGGGGAAGCCGGCGGTGTCAACAATGCCGAAATAGCTGTTCTTTGTGTCGTAGGGGGTAGGCTCGCCGATATAGTCGAAGCCTGTCCAGATATACTGACCGCAGCAGAAGTCGCAGTCCCTGTCCAGCCGCCATGACTTACGCGCAGAGGAACCCCAGCCAACCACGCTGTTGTCCAGCGAGGAGCACTGATAGTCCGGCGCGGTGAGCAGCGGAAGCTCCGCCGGGAAATGGTAGATACCGCGGGAACGCACCGCCGAAGCGGTCTCGCTGCCGTATATCACCCAGTCGGGGTATTTCTCGTGATGCTCGTTGTAGAGGTATTCTGTGTAGTTATAGCCCGCCAGTTTAAGTATATCGGAGCATTTCTGCGCGTTTTCGTCCCCCATGTAGTTGGAGCCGATGGTTGGCTTGGCGTTGCCCTTGGGGTCGTATTTCAGAACATAGTCAAGCAGCCGCTTTGTAATCTCCTGACCGTGGGGGTCGATGGTGTCGTTTATCTCGTTGCCTATGCTCCACATTATAACGCAGGGGTGATTGCGGTCGCGCTCTATCCAGCTTCTTACGTCACGCTCGGCATGTTCGATGAAGAAGCGGTGGTTGTCGAACTCAGTCTTGGGCTTCTCCCACATATCGAAGGCTTCGCTGTCCACCAGCAGACCTATCTCGTCACATATCTGTATAAGCTGCCGGGAAGGCATGTTGTGGGAGGTGCGTATAGCGTTCGCGCCCATTTCCTTCATTATGCGAAGCTGTCTGCTGAGGGCGGCGGTGTTCATTGCCGAACCCAGCGCGCCGAGGTCGTGGTGCATACATACGCCGTGCATTTTAAGCGGCAGACCATTCAGCAGGAAGCCGTGCTTCGGGAAAAAGTGCAGCGTGCGGTAGCCGAACACCTCGTTCACGCAGTCAAGCAGCTCCTCGCCGCGGTACAGGCTTATCCGGAGTGTGTAGAGATTGGGGTCGTCTATGTCCCATATCTGCGGGGAGGTTATCTCAAAGCTGTTGGAGATGGTTTCCATACCGCCGCCGAAACTGGTTTCAAGCCTGAAACCGGCGGTGTTCCCGCCCAGCGGGTCGAGGACTTCCAACGTCATGGTGATGTCCGCGGCATCGCCAACGATATCGGTGTCTATCTCGGTCTTCCATACTCTGGAATAAAGCTTGTCCGAGTGGATATACACGCCGTTGGTTCGGATATAGGTCAGCGGGCGCAGCTTCAGGGTGACGTCACGGAAAATACCCGCACCGGAGTACCAGCGGGTGTTCGGGCTTTCGTGCAGCACTCGCATGAGTATCTCATTATCGCCCTCATGGAGGAAGTCAGTGATGTCGAACTCAAATGCGGAATAGCCGTATGTCCAGCTTCCGGCTTCCTTTCCGTTCACGAACAGGGTGGAGTTGAAGTAAACGCCGTCAAAATTCAGCAGCACCCTGCCGGACAGCATTTCACTGTCGCAGGAAAGCGTGCGGCGGTACCAGCCCTCGCCGGTGGCGTACAGCTGCAAGGTGTCGCCGATAAGCCAGTCGTGGGGTATCTCTACGTTGTACCAGTGCTGCTGCGGGAGCGCTGAAAGCTCCATTCCAGGCTTGCACAGGCAGAACTGCCAGTTGTCGTTGAACAGGATATTCTTTGCGGTCATGTGGTTTCCTCCATATATAGTTCGTTGAGAGTACGCATGTACTGCTTTTCAGTTTCTTCAAATGGGACGAACCCGAAATCCGGGGTGGTAAGTATCTCCGGGGCGCTGTCGTACAGCGGGTATCCGGTCTGCGTCAGGAACTCGTGGTACAGCATTGCGTCGTCGATACGCGCAACTTCCCTCATTACCGTATCGTCAGCCGGGTCAATGCCGAAGCGGCGGTATATCGTGTCCTGAAGCCGCTTCTCTATCACCCGGTACTCCGGCAGCCCCAGCTTCACCGGGCGGGTGATATCGGAAATGTAGGCTTCGCTCGCGTCATGCAGCAGGCACGCCAGCCGCGTTTCCCGCGGAAGCCCTGCGGCACACGCTTCCCGCTCGCAGGAAAGGCAGTGCTGCCCCACCGAATAGAAGCTGCGGAAATGCCCATTCGCCCTGCACAGGAGCGACAATGCGTGCGCTATGTCCACCGGGGCGATGTCCTCCGGCGAGGGCGAAAGCGGGGAAAAGAATATCCCGCTGAATGTACGGATCATGCTCTTGTCTGTCATATCTCACTCCGTAAAAACGTTTACAGTCTGCACCGACAAAATCCGCTCTCACACACAGCGGAGCGGATATGTATTTAAAGTGGAACTATCATAACCGTGTTGTCGATAATGCACACCCTTGAACGGACATTGACCTCGGTCACGTCCAGCGAAAGGTAGTTTATGCAGAAATGACTGCCGGGATAGATGGTACCGGTCACAATGGCGCACAGGTCATCTCGGTTCTTTAAGTCCGCTTCCAGCTCGGCGATGTACTTCTCCAGCTCCTTGCGGCGGACGGAATAGTACAGCTTGTTCTGCGTTTCCGCCTTCATCTGCTTTGCCTGTACGTCTGTCAGGCGTCCGTCCTGACGGCTCTTGCGCATCTTCAGGAAGTCGATGTTCTTTATCGCCTTCTCGTATATATCAATAACGCTTTCCAGCTCCGCTTCTGCTTCGCGCTTGCGGGCGCAGGTCACCGAGCCGTCGCCGATGTTTATCTCGGTGGAGGTGTACTTCTCCGAGCCGATTATCCCGGCGGTAACGTTCTTCATGCAGGTGATGGTGCCGCCGGCGATGACGCCGGTCTTTCCCTTTGCGGTAAGCTCGCCGTAGCAGAATACGTTGCAGAACGCGAACTGCGCGGACTCAACGTTGCCCTTCGCCTTAATGTCGCAGTTCTCGCAGAAGCCTACCTTCAGGTCGCAGCCGCACTCTATCTTCGAGTTTATCGCGCCGCCGTTTATCACGATGTTACCATCGGCGGAAATGTCGGCGCTGAACACGGTGCCCTCTATCTTGAGGTTTCTTCCCGCCTTAACCGAGAAGCCCTCCATGACATTGCCCTTGATAAGTATGTCCCCGAAGAAATCAATATTTCCTATCGACATATCCAGGTCAGCCTTTACCGTCACCGTATCCTCAACGTTGAAGCAGCCGGTGCCGTATATGATATGTCCGTCACAGGCGGAAACTATCTGCTTTCCGTCAGCGGTGAGAAGAGTGTTCTTGCCGATGGTTACTGTGGGCATTTTGCCCGGCTCCGGCTTTATCAGCCTGCCGAAGATGTTCTCGCCCGGCTCGCCGTCGGTCGGAGGGGTTATCTCCGCGATGACCTGCCCTTTCTTTATCGGCACGATAAGGTTCAGCTCCCGGAAGTCCGCCACGCCGAACTCGTCATGCTTGGGCTTTGGAACGCGGTTCTTCTCGAAAAGAAACTTGATGGAGCCGTTCTTTCCGCGCTTCGCCGGGATAGCCCGTGCAACAACGATGGGCATGTTGTACACCTTGCCCTCGACCATATCCTTGATATCTATCTCGTCAATGCCGGTGGTTATGCCCTTGCGGGAAAGCTCCAGCATTACCGCCGCCGGAGTAATCGGTCTTCCGCCGTTATAGGGGCGGTGAAGCACCATTGTGGCTGCATTTCCTTCCGGGTCAAAGGTTATCTCAACCGAACCGTCTACCGCTTCTTTTTTTATATTCGGCTCGCCCTTTTCCTTCTCCGGATCCTTTTGAGCGCCGTTACTGCCGCGGTTCCCCTCCGCCGCACTGTTCATTTCTTCCTCATATCCGGAACTAAACGCCATACAAACACCACCATTTCTATGTACTGCCGAAAACAGCCGGATGTTATCTCCGGCTACAAAAAAACTGTTCACTGTCAGTATTTCACTTAATTAGAGTAAGTTTTAATACTGACTTTACTCAAGATAAATAATCTGTATTTATTATAGCATAACTTTGACAAAAATTCAATACCTCAACTCAAGTATTTTTAGAAAAAATACCGGAACAGACTTTCATCTGCGCCGGTATTTTACAGGCATTTTCTGTTATTCCGTCTTTTCTCCTGAGTCCTGACATTCGTCAGCTGACGGCGGTATCTCGTTCAACATCTCGTCCTCTTCATAGCCGTCGAGGAACAGCGACGTGTCGCCGGAATATGCGCCGGTATTTTCCGGCATCTTCTTCTTTTTCAGCTTGACCGTGACGAACTCCGCGAACAGCGTATAAAGCACAGCGAACACAGGTACGCCCAGCAGCATTCCCATAATACCGAACAGCCCGCCGCCGATGGTGATGGACACCAGCACCCACAGCGCGGGAAGCCCGATGGACTCGCCGAACAGGTGCGGCTTGATGACATTGCCGTCCACCTGCTGAAGTATCAGCACGAACAGTGCGAACCATATCACCTTAACCGGGTCTACCAGAAGTATCAATATACCGCAGGGTATCGCACCGATGAACGGACCGAAGAACGGGATAAGGTTAGTGACGCCGCATACCACCGCAATAAGCATAGGATAGGGCATACCCATGACCACCATACCTATCGACATTATCGCAAGCACCACGAGAGCGTCCAGCAGATTGGAAACAACGTAGTTCTTGAAGATGGCGTTACTCTTGCCCGCAACGTAGAAAAGCCGCTGGCAGGTGCTGTTTTTGAGGAAGGCGAACAGTATTTTCTTGCACTGCGCTAAAAGGCGGTCCTTGGCGAACAGCAGATAAACGCCGATGATAAGACCGATGACAACGTTCTTCAGACCGGTGACAAGCCCGTAAGCGAATTTGATAACTCCGCTGGATACGCTGCCGATGATGTCCCCGGCAACAGGCTCGATCATGCTCGCTATCTTCTGGATTATCGTATCAAGCGCCGTAAATCCGTCGGTTATCAGCCCGGATATCTCGGGGGTGTTGGCGAAGAAGTCGTTCAGGAACAACTCAAGATTGTCGATGTATCCCGGCAGCTTCTCGGATAGATCAACAAGGCTGTTAGCAACGCTGGGCACTATGGCAATACATATCCCGGCGATTATCGCGATAAGCAGCAGATAGGCGATTGTGACCGAAAGAGCGCGTGCCAGGGTACGGCGGCGGCGCGTCTTTTTCGCAACATCTGCGCTGCGCTTCTCCAGCGACTTCACCACGGCGGAAGAACCTACCCGGGTGCTTTCCAGCTTCTGGAGGACTATGCCCTTCTCCGGCACCGGCTCCTCCACCAGCTTACGGAAAAAGGTTCTTTCAATCCACATCATCAGCGGGTTGACGATATAGGCTACCACTAGACCGATGATGAACGGCGCAGCGACCTCGCCTATCCACGAGAACCCCTGCTTGAAGGAATCGAACTTGAACACAAACACCACGAACAGCACCGCAACTGCAACCACGATAAGCGAATAGACCGCGATGGTGGTGTATTTCTTGTTCCAATTGATTTTCAAAAACAAGCCCCCCTTAAATACGATATATACATTATTTGGGTTATTCAGTCCACTGATTTGCTTATAATTAATTTTACCATACTCTTCATCTTATGTCAACTATTATTATCAGTATATAACGAAAAAAACATACATCTTTTATACATATTTCACAACAAAACGGGAACAATATGTAAAGCATAATAAATGCCATATCGTTTTGTTACAATTATTGCGGAGCGTTTTGTGTTTTTTTGTGCAAATTGCACCTTAAAACATTTGCGCATGGTCACAAACAGCCTTTCTGGACATAATTTTAAGTGCGAATTACACGTTTTTACCATATTATGTAACCCGAAACAAAATATCGGCGTTTTGATTTCTGTTAGATGTCACAATGCCGGTAAAATTGTAGTAAAATAAAACAAGATGATATGGGAAAATACCCATAAATTATCGGTCACACAACTTAATAAATGTATTTTGTATGAAAAAGGAGATCCCCACATGTTCAGCAACCGAACAAAAGACGGAAGAAACAATATCTGCGGACTTAAAGTTGCGCAGCTTAGAAAAACTCTCAAGATCTCCCAGAGAGAGCTTGCAGACAGACTTCAGGTCATCAACCTTGACATTGACAAGAACGCCGTTCAGAGAATCGAATCCGGTCAGAGATTCGTCACAGATATCGAGCTTGGATATCTCGCTAAGGTGTTCTCCGTTTCCATCGAGGACCTTCTCGATATCTGAAAAATCACACGTTTTCATTAATGAGATCCCCGCAGTATGGTTCTGCACTCAACAATTGATCTTCTGCCCTGCCGGTTTGGCAGGGTTTCTTTATTGTACAGCGTTCATTTCATAAAATGCCCAAAAACTATTTACAAAAACCAAAAAATGCAGTATAATTATATAAATTGCAGCTTCTCATTCAAAACCCATTTAAGAATACAGGAAAGGAACCTGGAAAATGAACCATCGCTCGCTCAAAACAAAAATCGTTATCACCACGGCTGTTCTGCTGACTGCAACCCTTATCATTACCGCAGTCATCAGCTGTTTTTTTCTGGCTTCGACCTCGCAGGAGAACATCACCAGGAAAACCGCCGCTTCGGTTTCAGACTACGCGCACCAGATCGACAGCTGGCTTGAAACACAGGCACAGCGCGTAAGCGACACCGCAGAGGTGATACGCTATCACGGCTACGACGCCGACAACCGTGACGGGCTTCTGCCTTATCTTGAAAACTGCATAAACAGTATGCCGGAAATGTTTGTTATCTATGCCGGCTGCAAGGACAATACGACCTCCTTCTCCGACGGCTGGGTGCCCGGCAGTGAATACATAGTGACCCAGCGCCAGTGGTACATTGACGCCGCCGCCTCAAACCAGCCGATAATCACCGCTCCCTACATCGACGCAAGTACCGGCGAGCTTGTCATCACCGTGGCGACCGCTGTACGCCGTGACGGCGAGGTTTCCTGCGTTGTGGCGGCGGATATGTTCCTCACCGGGGTGAACGAAACTGTTTCCGGCATGGTCATTTCCGAGAACGGCTACCCTGTGCTGACCGACGCTGACGGAAACATCATCATACACCGCAGCGAGGACATTATGCCCCTGGTTGACGAGAACGGAAACGAGCACCACACCGCGTTCAACACTTCCTACACTGCTTCCGGCGAAGCGGCGGTCTACGACAACTGCACCGCGGTCACCGTAAAGGACTATGACGGCGTATCCCGCTGCCTTATCACCGCCGGTATCCCGTCCGCCGACTGGACGCTGAGCTTCGCCATCGACAGCTCTGAAATGACCCGCGACGTAACCAGCATCATCACCATCTACTGCATAATAATCCCGGTCATCATCATTGCTGCGGCGGTGATTTGCGCGCTGATAGTAAGGAACTGCTTCAAGCCCCTGTCCGAGGTTTCCGCCGCCGCTCAGCGCATGACCTCCGGCGATCTGTCGGTGTCCTTCAGCTATGACGCTGACGACGAGATAGGCAGCGTATGCCGCATTATCGAACAAACCAACAAGACTATCCGCGGCTATGTCGAGGACATTTCAGTGCGCCTAGGCGAGATGGCGAATGGCGACTTCCGGCGCAGCATTGATATGGACTACGCCGGAGACTTCGCACCGATAAAGACCTCTATGAACAAGATTCACACCGAGCTTGGCAGAGTTTTCGGCGAGATATCTGATACCGCAGGCTCCGTGTTCAGCAGCGCCGAGAACTTCTCCCAGGGCGCAAACGACCTCGCAGAGAGCGCTTCGCTCCAGACCGCGCTGGTGGACGATATATCCGGATGCGTTGCCTCCACCGGCGATATCATCACCGGCAACATTCAGCTCACCGGCAGCGCGAAGCGGGTTTCCGAGAGCACCGCGCGTTCCGCAGAGGACGGCAACGCACAGATGAAGTCGCTGCTCGGCGCAATGGAGGATATCAGCACCACCTCTGAAAAGATACAGGAGATCAACAAGACCATCGAGGACATTGCGTTCCAGACCAACATTCTGGCGCTGAACGCTTCTATTGAGGCCGCAAGAGCGGGAGAAGCCGGAAAGGGCTTCGCGGTCGTAGCGGACGAGGTGCGCAATCTCGCCGGCAAGAGTGCAGAGGCTTCCGGACGTACCACCGCGCTCATTGAAGAAGCTGCGCTGGCGGTGGAGCACGGCAGACAGCTTGCGGATAACACCGCTGAAACGCTGATGAAGGTGCTTGAACAGACGGAGCAGGTCAACAACATTATCAGCGAGATCGCGGCTTCCTCCGAAAAGCAGAACCGGCACATGGCGGAGATAACCGAAAAGACCGAGCAGATATCCCGCTACGTTACCTCCTCTGCCGCGAACGCAGAGGAAAGCGCGAGCGCTTCACTGGAGCTGAATACACAGGCCTCCAGACTTAAAGAGATGACGGAGAGATTCAAGGTATGACGAATATATCACCATGCCCCTCTGCAAAGAAATGCAGCGGCTGCCAGCTGTCCAACCTCACCTACGAGCAGCAGCTTGAATGGAAACAGAAGGACGTGAACGGGCTTCTCGGCGGCTTCTGCGAGGTTTCGCCCATTATCCCCATGGACCCACCCACGGGCTACCGCTGCAAGGTTCAGGCGGTGTTCCGCAGCGATCGCAGCGGGAAGATAATCTCCGGCGTGTATCAGTCCTCCCGTAACGGCATTGTGGGGATAGACCGCTGTATGGTGAACCACCCCCGCGCTGATGAGGTGGTGCTTGGGATAAGGGAGCTTATGCGCTCGTTCAAGCTGAAGCCATGGGACCCGGGAACTGACTGCGGCTTTCTTAAGCACGTTCTGGTGCGGGTCGGCGCAAGGACCGGGGAGGTTCTGGTGACGCTGGTGGGAGCTTCTGCCATGTTCCCGAAGAAGCGGGATTTCACTGCGGCACTGGTGAAGAAGTTTCCGGACATAAAGACGGTCACCTTCTCGGTGAACCGCAGCCCGGACTTCCTCACACTCGGCGACCACTGCGAGGTGCTTTTCGGCGAGGGGTACATTCTGGACGAGATCTGTGGGAAGAAGTTCCGCATTTCGCCGCAGTCGTTCTATCAGGTGAATCCGGTTCAGGCGGAGCGGCTGTATAACTACGCGATACAGGCAGCGAAGCTCACCCCGGAGGACACGATACTTGACGCGTACAGCGGCACCGGCACTATCGGCATAATCGCCTCTGACCATGTGAGCAGCGTCCAGGGCATTGAGTACAACCCCGCCGCCGTCCGGGACGCAGTCCAGAACTGCAAGCTTAACGGCATCACCCGGCGGGTGTCTTTCAACCGCGGCGACGCGGGAGAGTACCTGCGTGAACGCGCGAAGCTTGGCACACATTTCGACGCGGTTTTCCTAGACCCGGCGCGAGCCGGAGCGGACAGGAAGTTCCTGCGGGCGCTGTCGGCAATAAGACCGGGGCGGGTGGTGTATGTATCCTGCAACCCGGCTACCCTCGCAAGAGACCTGAAGTCGCTGGTAAGGGACTATGATGTCAACGCTGTACAGCCGTTCGATATGTTCCCTTATACAAGACACGTTGAATGCGTAGTTTCGATGTCAGCGAAAGGCGTCTGACAGACAGCTGCGGGACGTGTATATGCAAATTCACACCCATGGTATAAAACACAAGCCCCCGGCTGCTTAACGCGGCTGGGGGCAAAATATACCCAAAACGCGAACCACTACGGTGAAGTCTGCTTTTAATGAGGCAGCCACGCATTTAAGGCAACTCCGCTATGGGGTGTGGTCTTGCCACTTAATTTTTAGTAAGCTTGAAGAATAGTATAAGCAAGCGCACAAAGGGTTTCGTGCAGTATATTCAGCAACAGGCTCTCCCATTTCCACCGTGCGGGAAAATCTGGCACAAACTGTATTATTCATATGAAAATCTTGTGATATTATAAGGACAATTATTGACAAAGCACATCGAAAATGCTATACTGAAGGTATCAGGAGAGCGTTGGTCTCTGACTGCCGTTGAATGCAGATATTTCAGAGCAAAAACGCGTTATTGTAGGCTTTGAGGAGTCTGATAACAATGCCGCCAAAACCAAAATTCACCAGAGAAGAGATAATTGCCGCAGCGCTTGAGCTGGTCAGCAAACAGGGGATAGAATACCTCACGACACGCAATCTCGGGGAGCAGCTGGGAGCTTCAGCGCGTCCTATCTTCACCGTGTTCATCAGCATGGACGACGTTCAGCGGGAAGTCCGCGAAGCCGCCCGGAAAAAGTTCAACGATTATATCCGCGGGATAGTGGACTACACGCCAGCGTTCAAGGAAGCCGGTATCCGCATGGTTCGGTTCGCGAAAAACGAGCCGAAGCTGTTCCATCTGCTGTTCATGACCGAAAACGACAGGTCCGCCGGTCCGGGCACGTTTTTCGGCGGGCTGGGGGATTATGAGGAGCTTTGCACCGAGGTCATTCGCCGGGATTACGGGCTGAACCAGCAGGAGGCGCTGGTGCTGTTCCAGCACATGTGGACATACGCCTACGGCATAAGCGCCCTGTGCGCCACAAACACCTGCATGTTCTCCGAGGAGGAGATAGCCGACCGTCTGGGCACGGTGTTCCTTGGGATAACCTCGCTCATCAAGGGCGGTCACATGAACATGACCACTCCCCCGCCGGTTCCCGGGAACGACCCGGAAAACCTTAGAACCAACAAGCTGCTTGCGGAGCTGACCTAATCCCGCGACAGCCCGTACCGCTCATAGAACGCGTCTATGTCTGCTTCTGTTCGCACAAGCTCCGCGCAGACCAGCTTCTTTCCGGCGCGGTCGTAGAAGCCTATCGTCTTTTCCCCGGTGCAAACGCTGGACTCCACGCGGATATCTCCGGCGGTAAAGCCGGACGGCAGCGGGAGCACGGGTTTCTGCTTTTTTCGGAAAATACTCATTTCACACCTCTATTTAGCGAACCTCTAAAACCGTTGTGATACGCCCAAATGGGCAGGAGTCTGTCGGTCAAACCCTCCGGCAATTCGTGCCGCCTCTCCACAGGGGGGATTCTAACTCGTAAGTCTGTATGCTTTACGAGAAGTTTTGACAACGAAGTGTGCACTGCACAGTTTTTCTCACAAGAGGTTTTTAGAGGTGACCTTTATACAAAGCCGGGCTGATTTTTTCAGGAAACAGCCCGGTTGTTTATTGTTCTTCTGATTTCTGGGCGAAGATGTACACCTCATTACCCTCAACATGGTACATCAGCCCGGAATAGCTGCCGTCCGGCTGGGGGCTTGCGAATACCGGCATTCCGCCGTTTTTAAGCGACAGATAATCGGTGAACACCACCGCCAGCCAGGCTGCGTACAGCGCCGCCAGCCCCAGCACTACCGCCACCACACACTTCTTCATCTTCACCGCTGCGGGAGCCTTCCACTGCCAGCGGGTCAGAATAAAGCGCAGAAGCTGCGACAGCCCCCACAGCAGGAGCACCGCCGCAGGTATCGCAACCGCCATGAAGAGCCATTCCTTCCATGTCAGCGGAACGATATAGAACACCCTGCCCAGCACGCCGCAGGCACCGCAGAACGCCGCCGGAAGCAGGATGATCATTGCTGTATGCCACTTCTTAAAGGGACGGCAGACTCCGCAAAGCACACCATAGCACACCGCCGCCGTCAGGAACACTGCCATCACCGACAGCCGCTCCTGGGGTATCGCGAAAAGGTGCTGCAATACCATCAGCACAGATATTCCCAGCACCACCGTCAGCCCTCCCGGGAGCGCCCTTTTAAGCACGTTTGAGAGAAAACTGCCCTGAACCCGTTCGTGGTTCGGTTCAAGCGCCAGCAGGAAGGACGGCGCTCCGATGAACAGTGCGCTGATAAGGGTCAGCTGTATCGGCTGGAATGGGTACGCAGCCGGCAGGAAAATGAACAGCACCGCCAGCAGGAACGAGAAGATGGTCTTTACAAGAAAAAGCGACGCGGAGCGCTGAATGTTGTTGATACACCGACGGCCTTCCTCCACTGCGAGCGGCATGGAGGAAAAGTCGGAGTTCAGCAGCACCAGCTGCGACACGCATCGAGCCGCATCACTGCCGGACTGCATTGCGACAGAACAGTCCGCTTCCCGCAGCGCCAGGACGTCGTTCACGCCGTCGCCGGTCATTGCCACCTTATGTCCGGCGGACTTCAGCGCCTGTACCAGCTGAAGCTTTCGCGCCGGGGTCACTCTGCCGAAAACCGTGTACTTTTCGGCGGCTTCGGTAAGCTCCCCATCGGTGAGGGTGGCAGCGTCAACAAAACTCTCCGCGCCGGAAAGCCCCGCCTGCGCCGCCACGTTGGACACCGTCACAGGGTCGTCGCCGGAAATGACCTTCAGCGTAACTCCCTGCTCCCGGAAATATTTCAGCGTTGCAGGAGCACTCTCGCGTATCTCGTCGGAAAGCACCACCAACGCCATCATGGTGAGCTGCCCGGGGAGCGCCTTTTCCGGCAGCGGGTCGGCGCTGTGCGCGAGGATCAGTACCCTGCGCCCCGCCGCCGCGTGTTTGTCGCATTCCGGACGTATACTCTCAAGCTGCTGCGGGGAAAGCACGAAGCTGGGCGCTCCCAGTATCAGCGTGCCGAAGTCGGAAAACTGTGCGCCGCTCCATTTCCGCGCGGAGGAAAACGGCTCTTTACGGATAACCTCCGACTGGGTTTCAGGGGTGAACTTACGGGATATCGCCGCCATTGTGGGGTTCTCCGCGCCCATCACTGACGAGAGCGCCGAGAGCGCCTGCTCAGGGGTAAATCCGGCGGGCTGTTCAAGCGGCACAACCTCGCTCACCTTCATGTTCCCGGTGGTGATCGTGCCGGTCTTGTCAAGGCAGAGTACGTCCACCCGGGCAAGGCTTTCAACGCAGTACAGATCCTGACAGAGGGTCTGACGTCTGGCAAGACGTATCGAGCTTACCGCCAGCGCCACGCTGGTCAGCAGCACAAGCCCCTCTGGTATCATGCCGATTATCGCCGCGGTAGTGCTGGTGACGCTGTACTGAAGGTCCTGCCGCGCCACGAAAAGCGCCTTGGTGAACAGCGCCAGCGCGAATGGAACGATACACACCGAAATCGTGGAGATTATCTTGTTAATGGCGCTCATCATCTCGCTGTGCCGTCTTTTGGGCTGCTTTGCGCCGCTGGCTATCTTGTTAGCATACGCCGCCGCGCCCACCGCCGTGACCTCTGCCCTGCCGCTGCCGCTGACCACGAAGCTGCCGGAATAAAGGACGTCCCCCGGGCGCTTGTTGACCGTGTCGCTTTCGCCGGTGAGCAGGCTTTCGTCAGCTTCAAGCTCCCCCTGTGCGAGAACTCCGTCCGCACACAGCTGGTTTCCCGCCGACAGCAGCATGATGTCCCCGGGAACTATGTCTGCCACCGGAACGGTGATTTCCCTGCCGTCACGGACAAGGTGCGCTTTCGGCGCGGATATCACCGAAAGCCGGTCGAGGGTGCGCTTGGAGCGTATCTCCTGGATTATGCCTATCGCAATGTTGCAGAGAATGACCCCCATGAACAGCATGTTCCGGTATGCTCCCACCAGCGCCACCGCCACCGCCAGAAGTACATTAATCAGGTTGAACAGCGTGAATATGTTGTCCGCAATGATTCGCTTTACGCTCTTGGATTTCACAGCGAAGCTGCCGTTGCATTCGCCCCGGGCGATCTTTTCCTCCGCCTCCCGCTGGGAAAGACCGCTGTTTATGTCCGTCATACTATCACCGCCATGATTCAGATATTAATATATAGTATACTCCTTTAAGGGAGATTTTGTCAAGATATGCATACGGGAAATTATGTGAAAAATTATGTCAGGTGTGTTCCCTGCTGCAAAGTTATTTCCTTATTTTAGGGAATGCCTGAAGGTAATGTTACTATATTACGCAGATATTGTAATATTTACCCGCAAATCCCCCCGCAATATTTCTACTTTTATACGCAATGCCACTTGAAATATTGTTGCAGTTATGATATAATGATAATGGTTTTTAGTGGGAGGAATCATGTCCTGCCCTGACAATTAGGAAATTTACCGGGTTCTCCCGGAGATACATTAGGAGGAAATATTATGGCAGACATTCAGAAGCTTTATGACCTGTGGCTGGAAAAGGCTACCGCAGACCCCGACCTCAAGGCGGAACTCGACAGCATTAAGGACGACGAGGACGGCAAGAGCGACCGCTTCTACCGCGACCTTGAATTCGGCACCGGCGGACTTCGCGGCGTTATCGGCGCAGGTACCAACAGAATGAACGTTTACACCGTCAAGAAGGCTACTCAGGGTCTTGCCGAGTATATCCTCGCAAGCGGCGAAAAGAAGGCTGTTGCCGTATCCTACGACAGCCGCATCAAGTCCGACTACTTCTCCAAGAGCGCTGCGGAGGTGCTTGCTGCAAACGGTATCAGAGTATACATCTACAAGGAGCTTATGCCTACACCCATGCTTTCATGGGCTGTAAGAGCGCTGGACTGCGGCGCTGGTATCATGGTAACAGCCAGCCACAATCCCGCTAAGTACAACGGATACAAGGTTTACGGCGCTGACGGCTGCCAGGTCACTATCGAAGCTGCGGACGCTATACTTGAGCGTATCAACAACACCGATATCTTCGAGGGTATCAAGTCGGTTGACTTCGACAAGGCGGTTGCTGACGGAACTATCAGCTACATTGGTGACGACGTTATCGACGCTTATATCGCAAAGGTAAAGGAGCAGGGTCTGCACACTGACCTCGTTGCAGACAGCGGTCTGAAGGTAGTTTACTCCCCCCTCAACGGCACGGGCAACAAGCCGGTTCGCCGCATTCTGAAGGAGATCGGCGTTAAGGACGTTGTTGTAGTTCCCGAGCAGGAAAATCCTGACGGCAACTTCCCCACCTGTCCCTACCCGAACCCTGAGATAAAGGAAGCGCTTGCCGTTGGTCTGAAGCTCTGCGAAACCGAGAAGCCTGACCTGCTGCTCGCGACTGACCCTGACTGCGACCGCGTAGGTATCGCAGTTCCTGACGGCGACCACTACGAGCTGTTCACCGGCAACGAAGTCGGCGCGCTGCTTCTCGAATATATCTGCAAGGAGCGTATCGCCCTCGGCACTATGCCGGAGAACCCCGTTGCAGTAAAGACCATCGTTACCACCGATATCACCAAGGCTATCTGCGCGAAGTACGGCGTGGAACTGCGCGAGGTGCTCACAGGATTCAAGTTCATCGGCGAGCAGATAGGCTTCCTCGAAGCAAAGGGCGAGGAGAACCGCTACATATTCGGCTTTGAGGAGAGTTACGGGTACCTCGCCGGTGGATATGTCCGGGACAAGGACGCTGTCGTTGCTTCCATGCTCATCTGCGAAATGGCGTCGTTCTACCGCACAAAAGGCATTTCCCTCATCGAAGCAAGAAAGAGAATGTACGACGAGTACGGCGTTTACTTCAACAAGCTGGATAACTTCACCTGCGAGGGCGCAAGCGGCATGGAGCGCATGAACGAGATCATGTCCGGTCTCAGAACCAACTCCCCCAAGTCCATCGGCGGGCTTAATGTCGAGGCTGTCGCTGACTACCAGTCCTCTGTCAAGGTTTACAACGACGGCAGCATTGAGGAGATCACCCTTCCGAAGTCCAACGTTATCACATTCTACTTACAGGATTCCGCAAGCGTTGTCATCAGACCCTCCGGTACAGAGCCGAAGATAAAGGTTTATTACACCACCAAGGGCGCTGAAAAGGCTGACGCTGTGGCACTCCAGGAGAAGCTTTCCGCTGATTTCACCAAGATACTCGGCTTCTGATTTCATGAATATTCTGGTTTTTGAAAATATTTTTGAAAAATTTCAAAAAACCCCTTGAAATCTGAAAAAAAGTGTGATATAATGTATAATTGTAATGAGCATGTCAAGGTCTGAACCGCTGACGGTAAGCAAATCAGGGTTTGATGTGTATGGATTGAGGTGAAATTCATGAAGGAAGGTATTCATCCCGCATACGAAGCTACTGTTATCAGATGCGCTTGCGGCAATGAAATCGCTACACGCTCTACCAAGAAGGACATCAGAGTAGAAATCTGCTCCAAGTGCCACCCGTTCTTCACCGGTAAGCAGAAGCTCGTTGACACCGGCGGACGTGTTGACAGATTTAAGAAGCGCTACAACATGGGCAAGTAATTGTTCAGACGGTAGTATGAATGAAGTTAAAAACACACGCTTGAGGGTGTTACCCATATCTTGCGTGTGTTTTTGCGTTTTACGAGGTTCACATGGAATATAAAACCATTGCCCGGCGCTGCGAAGCCCGATTTATTGAGAAGAAGTCCGAGTTCATAGGCTACCTCTGCCCTGTCCGGACCGAGGAACAGGCTGTCGCGTTCATTGAGGAGATACGCGCCATGCACCGCAAGGCTACCCATAACTGCTATGCCTATATCCTGCGGGAGAACAACACCGCCCGACACTCCGACGACGGCGAGCCTGGCGGCACTGCGGGTGTCCCGATTTACGAGGTACTGCGCAAGGAGGGGCTGGTGGACGTATGCTGCGTTGTCACCCGGTATTTCGGCGGGGTGCTGCTGGGAGCGGGCGGGCTGGTGCGCGCATACACCAAGGGCGCTAAGGACGCGGTGGACGCGGCGCAGATAAAGTGCATGGCTTCTGCGGCGGAGCTGCTGGTCACGGTGGACTATGGGCTGTACGGAAGAATGCCGCAGATTTTCGCGGACTTCGACGCCCGGGTCGCGAACGAGGATTTCGCCGACAACGTGAAAATTACCATTTATATCCGCGAGGAAAACGCCCAGAAACTGAAGGAAAAGCTGGTAGACGTCTGCAACGGCAATGTTGTTGTTGAAGATATACAAATATCAAACTATGATTTTGCATAGTTTTCACAAAATTGGGTTTAAAAAAAAGGTATTCACCATTTTAAATTGTATATAATATCAGAGGTGAATTCTGTCCTTTTTCGACTTTTGACGCATATTATGTGAAAGGAGCGCCCATGCTTCCAAGAGAACGAATCATGCAGAACGAAGCGCTGATATTAAGCGAGTATGCCTGCAAGGCAGCTGACACAAGGGGACGAGCCGTGCCTGAACAGCCGGACGATTTCCGCACCGACTTCCAGCGCGACCGCGACAGGATAATCCACTGCAACGCGTTCCGGCGGCTGAAGCGCAAGACGCAGGTGTTCCTTATCCCCCACTCCGACCACTACCGCACACGGCTCACCCACACGCTGGAGGTAAGCCAGATATCACGGACGGTAGCGCGGGCGCTGGGGCTGAACGAGGATTTGACCGAAGCTATTGCTCTGGGGCACGACCTCGGGCACACACCATTCGGGCATGACGGCGAGAGGGCGCTTCGGGAGCTGCTCCCCGGCGGTTTTTCCCACAATGTACAGGGAAAAAGGGTGGTGGAGTACATCGAAAAGGAAGGCAGGGGGCTGAACCTCACCGCCGAGGTAATTGACGGCATTGTCGGTCACACCACCTCCGGGGGCGTACAGCCGCCGTTCACCCGAGAGGGCATGGTGGTGCGGTTCTGCGACAAGATCGCCTACATCAACCATGACATTGAGGACGCTATCCGCGGCGGGGTAATAAGCGACAGCGACCTGCCGGAGTTCCCGGTGATGGTGCTTGGTAAGACCAAGTCCCAGCGGATAACCTCGCTGGTGCGCTCTCTGGTGGAGGGCGGCGCGGAGAATATTCACATGGACGACACCGTTAAAAAGGCTCACGACGAGCTGCGGGCGTTTATGTTTGAGCGGGTGTACCGCGCTGAGCCTACCGTTGCCGAAAAGGACAAGGCACAGTATATTGTGGAGTTCCTTTACAAATACTTTATAGACAGACCGGAAAAAATGCCGGAGCTGTACATTGCCCTCGCGGAGCGGTTTGACAAGCCCACCGCCGTGGGGGACTTCATCAGCGGAATGACCGACGATTATGCGGTGGATCTGTTTCAGGAAATGTGTATTCCAAAGGGCTGGAACGGTACTGGTTCACGGCTGTGATATGCGAGGTGAGAGGATATGGCGCTTCCGGAAGGGTTTCTTCAGGAACTGCGGGACAACAATGAGATAGTGTCCGTTATAGAGAATTATGTCGAGCTGAAACGCTCCGGCGCGACCTATTCCTGCCGCTGCCCGTTCCATTCCGAGCGGACGCCCTCGTTCCATGTCTACCCGGACACCCAGAGCTACTACTGCTTCGGCTGCGGCGCAGGCGGCGATGTCATCACCTTTATCCGCACGATAGAAAATCTGGACTACATCGAGTCGGTCAGGTTTCTGGCGCAGCGGGCGGGTATGTCCATGCCGGAGGACAGAAACGATGATTCCGCGAAGAAGCGACAGCGGCTGTACGAGATGAACCGGGAAGCCGGGAAGTTCTTTCACCGGCAGCTGTTCTCACCGGAGGGCAGTGACGGCTGGAACTACATCACCGGGCGGCAGCTCACCGAGCACACTATCCGGCATTTCGGGATAGGCTACGCGGTGAACGACTACCACAAGCTGCATTATTACATGCGCAATATCGGGTTTTCCGAGGACGAGCTTATTGAGGGTTCGCTGCTGGTAAGAAATAACAACCGCGTATACGACAAGTTCGTCAACCGGGTGATGTTCCCGATTTTTGATACACGGGGGAATATAATCGCGTTCGGAGGTCGTGCGCTGGCAGCAGACGCCCCGGCGAAGTACCTCAACAGCGCGGAAACCTACGTCTTTCAGAAACGGGACAACCTGTTCGCGCTGAATTACGCCAAGAACTCCAAGAAGGACTACTTCATTCTCTGCGAGGGCTACATGGACGTTATCTCCATGCACCAGGCGGGGTTTGACAGCGCGGTGGCGACCCTCGGCACGGCGATAACCGCGACCCAGGCGCGGCTCATCGGGCGCATGGGAAAGTCCGAGGTGATACTCTCCTACGACTCGGACGGTCCGGGACAAAAGGCGGCTTCCAAGGGCATAAACCTGTTGAGCGAAGCCGGCGTAAAGGCGCGGGTGCTGCAAATGACCGGCGCGAAAGACCCGGACGAGTACATCAAGAAGTTCGGGGCGGAGGCGTTCGCGCATCTTATCGAAAGCTCCGGCGGGGCGATAGATTACGAGCTGGGGAAGCTGGCATACGGGCTTGACCTCAACAAGGAGGAGGACAGAGCCGCTTATCTCAAAAAAGCGGTGGTGTTCCTTGCGCAGCTCAGAAATCCGCTGGAACGCGCGGTTTATGTATCAAAAGCGGCGGAGAACGCGAGAATTCCCGCAGAAACAGTTCGTTACGCAGTCGAGAGCGAAATTGCGCGACAAAAGAGAAAATCTGACCGGGACGAGCGCAGAAACCTCATCTCCCCCAGGAACACCGACAAGATAAACCCCGAGTCTGCAAAGCTTCCCCGGGAGGAAAAGGCAGAACGCGGCATTATCTGCTTCGCGTTCCACAATCCGGACAAGCTGGAAAGCATCAGAAAGCAGCTTCCCGGCGGGTTCGCGACGGAGTTCAACCGGCGGGTGTTCGAGTTCATGGAGCAGAAGCACAACGAGGGCGTGGTACTGACCGGCGGCATGTTCAACGAGGCGTTTGCCACCGAGGAAGTAGGGCGTATCTACGGTATACTGAACGATTTCGCGCAGTTCGCCAACTCGCAGGACGTACTTAACGACTACATCACGGTGCTCAACGAGTACCATGACAAAATAAATCAGAGAGAAGCCGGCAGCATGTCTGTTGACGAACTGCTGGAATTTGCACAGAGACAAAAGGAGAAGAAAAGCAAATGAGTGAGAACAACGGAGGAGCAACTCTGCACGAGCTGCTTGCACAGGGAAAGCAGAAAGGCAGCCTTACCACCAAGGAGATAACCGACGTTCTGGAGGAACTTAACTTCGATGCGGAGCAGATAAACGGTATCTACGAGGAGCTGGACAGCCTTAACATCAAGATCGTGGACGACTACACCGCCGACCTCGACATTGAAAACCTTATCGACCTCGCCGAAAGCGAAAGCTCCGATGAAAATTACGACGCGGACGGTATGCTCGCCGACGACTCGGTGAAGCTGTACCTCAAGGAGATAGGCCGTATTCCCCTGCTCACTACCGAGGAGGAAATAAAGCTCGCGGAGCGCATGGCGAACGGCGACCCCGCCGCAAAGAAGCGCCTAAGCGAAGCCAATCTCCGTCTGGTGGTAAGTATCGCGAAAAAGTACGTCAGACGCGGAATGCAGTTCCTCGACCTGATACAGGAGGGCAACCTCGGTCTTATCAAGGCGGTGGACAAGTTCGACTACACCAAGGGTTTCAAGTTCTCTACCTACGCGACATGGTGGATAAGACAATCCATCACCAGAGCCATCGCCGACCAGGCAAGAACTATTCGTATCCCGGTGCACATGGTGGAAACTATCACCAAGGTAAAGAAAATGCAGAGCCAGCTGCTTCACGAGAACGGCTACGAGCCGTCCGAGGACGAGATCGCAGACAAACTAAGCATGCCGCTGGATAAGGTTCGGGAGATAATCCGTATCGCGCAGGATCCTGTTTCACTGGAAACCCCTATCGGCGAGGAGGAGGACAGCCACCTCGGCGACTTCATTCCCGATGAGGACGCGCCTGCACCGGCTGACGAAGCCTGCAACAGCGTACTGAAGCAGACCCTCGGCGAAGTGCTGGACACCCTCACAGAGCGCGAGAAGCGGGTCATCATACTCCGGTTCGGACTTATTGACGGCAGACAGCGCACGCTTGAAGAGGTGGGTCAGGAATTCCAGGTTACAAGAGAGAGGATCCGCCAGATAGAAACAAAGGCGCTGCGCAAGCTGCGTCACCCCACCAGAAGCAAAAAGCTGAAGGATTTTCTTGAATAACGCTCCGTTTTACTACATACTATGCCAGATCTGAAAACAGGCAGCCTTCTAATGGAAAGGATATGAAATGAGCAACGAAAAAGTGATAAGCGAGCTTCTTGAACAGGGTAAGCAAAACGGCAAGCTCACGACCAAGGAGATCACTGACGCGATCGAGGAAATGGACATCGACGCAGACCAGATAAACAAGCTGTACGACGACCTCGAAAGCAATCATATCGAGATAGTTGACGACATAACACCCGGCGACCTTGAGACTGCGCTGGACTACAACGACGACAGCGACTACTCCACTGACGGTATTGCCGTGGATGACCCGGTCAAGGTGCACCTCAAAGAGATAGGCAGAATACCACTGCTCACCACCGAGGAGGAGATACAGCTCGCCGAAAAGATTAGCTCCGGCGACCAGTACGCCCGGGATAGGCTTATTGAAGCCAATCTCCGTCTGGTGGTAAGCATCGCGAAACACTTCGTCGGCAGAGGTATGCCGTTCCTTGACCTCATTCAGGAGGGGTATATCGGACTTATCAAGGCGGTGGAGAAGTTCGACCACACCAAGGGCTACAAGTTCTCTACCTACGCAACATGGTGGATAAGGCAGTCCATTTCCCGCGCGATCGCCGACCAGGCGCGCACTATCCGCATACCGGTGCATATGGTGGAGACCATCACCAAGGTCAAGAAGGCGCAGAACACGCTGCTACACCGCAACGGTCACGAGCCTACCCCGGAGGAGATCGCAAAGGAACTGAACATGACCACCGACCGCGTCCGCGAGGTAATGCGTATCGCGCAGGATCCGGTTTCGCTGGAAGCGCCTGTCGGCGAGGAGGAGGACAGCTTCCTCGGGGATTTCATTCCCGACGAGGACGCGCCCGCGCCTATCGACAGCGCAATGAAGTCGGTGTTCAAGGACGAGCTGAACAAGGCGCTGGACACCCTGCCCGCAAGGGAACGCGACGTGCTGAAGTTCCGCTACGGCGTTGGCAGCGACCGCTCCCACACGCTGGAGGAGGTTGGCAAGGAGTTCAACGTAACCCGTGAGCGTATCCGCCAGATAGAGGCAAAGGCACTCCGCAAGCTGCGTCAGCAGTCGCGTAGCAAAAATCTCCGCATGTTCCTTGACTGATAACATCACGGAATATGCGTACATAAAGGAGCAGAAAAATGGCGATAGAAAAGGTCAGAGAGTATTTCAAAACGCTTGGTATTGAGGACAGGATACAGGAGTTCCCGGTGTCCAGCGCAACGGTGGAGCTTGCCGCAGAAGCGCTCCACTGCGAGCCGTGCAGGATCGCAAAGACGCTTTCGTTCATGGTGGACGGAGCGCCGGTGCTGATCGTGGCAGCCGGTGACGCGAAGGTGGACAACCCGAAGTACAAGACACAGTTCAGGACAAAGGCGAAGATGCTCACCCCGGAGGAAGCGGAAACGCTGGTAGGTCATGCGGTGGGCGGCGTTTGTCCGTTCGCGGTAAACCCCGGCGTTACGGTGTACCTCGACGCGTCAATGAAGCGGTTCAAGACGATATTCCCAGCCTGCGGAAGCAGCAACAGCGCTATTGAGCTGACTATCCCGGAGCTGGAAAAGTACTCCGGCTTCACCGCGTGGATAGATGTCTGCAAGGGCTGGAATACCGAGGAATAAGCTGATACTAATTCCAAATCTTGTCTATTTCCTGACTTGTAATTAGTATTAAGGCAACACCGCATAATTATTGTCGTGCGATTGCATGCCGCTAGTTGTGTCAATATTGCGCTTCGCTGATTGACACAACTCGATTTTTCGTCAGATTGTACAACTTGCGGTTGTCGGCGGGAGCGAAGCGACTTCAAGCCGACAACTCGTGAGCGCAGGCGGGCTGGTCTGTCGGTCAACCCCTCTGTCACTAGCGTGACACCT
>JBJFGA010000350.1:0-6977 GCA_051892275.1 Oscillospiraceae bacterium
TGCCACCTCCCCCGCTGGGGGAGACACGCCCGTCAAGCGAAATTTGTGCAATATGCAGGTTTGGCGCAAAATGCAACATGATTGTTAGCGCATTTGTGAGATTTTGCGCCAAACCAGAAAGATGCAAGCAAGATGCGTGCCAAGCCGTTAGGCGTGATTTATTCAGTGTTTCCCTAGATATCGGCACTGTCTTTCTGCAAATCTTTTCCTTCGTTCAAACGGTTATTTGTATAAGAATACAGCCGCATGGAATTATCTGTGCGGCTGATATTTATGTCAGTTCTATGCAGGAATAACAAACCTTAAAAAGTAACATTACCCTGTAATGGAAAATAGTATCAGGCGTGCCCGCCGTATACATTCGGACCTCCGCTGGCGGTTTCGCCGTTGAACGAGGTGCGAAGGGTGCTTGATTACGCAGTGACCGAGATACCGCCGGAGAAGATACTGATGGGAATGCCTAACTATGGCTACGACTGGACGCTGCCCTATATGCGTGGTACGCCGGCGAGAAGCATCGGGCTTAGCGAGGCGGTGGAGCTGGCGCAGCGGTACGGCGTGGAGATACAGTACGATGAGAGCGCGCAGGCGCCGTTCTTCTACTACACCGACAACGGGCAGCAGCATGTCGTGTGGTTCGATGACCCGCGCAGCATTGAGGCTAAGCTGAAGCTGATCGACGAGTACGGGCTTGCAGGGGCGAGCTACTGGACGGTGAACCGCTGCTTTGTGCCAAACTGGTTGGTTCAGCAGAATTTGTATGATGTAGTTAAGCTGTAAAATTCAGCGCCTGTATCCTGTGGGATTACGGGCGCTGCTTGTGTTTGTATGATACTAATAACCATTTAAATTCAGGAAATCTTTGCAGAAATCCAGCACCGCTATCGTCGTCAAAGAAACTTGAGCGTTTTCCGCGCAGCGGATAATGCGTACATACAGTACGTCTGCGTTTCTTTTCCTAGATATCGGTACTGTCTTTCAGCAAATCTTTTCCTTCTTTCAAACGGTTATTAGTATGAATATATGAATGTGGATTTGTATGATCTGTAGAATATTTCTTTTCTCGTAGTTATATGTAACTTTATGCTGCTGCGAATGGTCTACTTATATGAGAGAATACTTCCGGCAGGGGGAGATACAATGAAGAGAATAGGATTTATTATGCTGTTAGGCACTTTGGCGCTTACAGCCTGCCAGAGCAGACAGACAACAGAAATAAGCGATCCAGATAAAATTAACACATCAGAAATAAACTGGACAACTGATACTGTGTTTACTTCTGATACTGATGAGATAGGTCAGTCCGGGGAACATGGTTCGGAAATCTGCACCGGTGAAGCTCCTGCCATTCCCACGGTGGAGGCGCTGCCCAAGACCGGGGAAGTTCAGCCGGAGCAGGACAGAGAGCCGCCTGTGTTCCGTGTTAAGCAGGTCGTACTGGCGGCTATCGATGAGTATTTCAGAGAATGGGAAACGAGGGAGGACGGTCAGCGTATCAGTGAATACAGCTTCACCATTGATGACGATACGCTGCTTATGCATGACGGCAATAAATTCGTTGTCTGCGCCGGTTTCACGGTGCTGCCGGAGCAGTACGAATGGACAAGCTGGGGAGCGTATGCCGAACCCGGCGAGGACGGCAGGATAACCGACAGCCGTTTCTTCGCTATCCAGCGTGAGGGCGCAGAGTACCATGTCACTGATATCGGAACGGGAGCGTTCCACAGACCGTATAACGACCTTATCGCCGGGATCGAGGCGGGGGAGCAGCCGGACGAATTCAGCTATTACTGGTTCTGCCCGGCAGAGGTGGCGGAGTATGTGCTGACGGAGCGTCTGGAGCAGGCGAAGCAAGCCGCACAGCACCCAATAAACGATTTCAGCTTTGAAGTATACAGCAACTCAGTGGTGAGCGAGGGTGACGGATCATTCTCCTTTTATGCGACTATCCGGGTCCTTCCGGCGAATACAGACAATGAGAATATAGGCTATTGGACAGGCGCAGACGGAGTGACCCTTGATAGTGGCTGGGTGGAATCCTACCGATGCTATTCCCTTGAAAGGGTGGACGGTTTATTCGAGATAATTGGCACGGGTACCGGATCAGTAAGTACGCCGTACCTTTCCAACGAATGGAATATGTGGTGGAGCTGATACTCCGAAAAGGTTTCATAGAGAACCGCCGCAGGGACCTCACAAAGCCCTGCGGCGGTTTTGCGTTTGGTTTAAAGAACCCTTGCGAGGAAGTCCCGCAGGCGCGGGTTCTTCGGGGAGGTGAATATTTCCCCGGGAGCGCCCTGCTCCTGTATTTTGCCGTCTGCCATGAAGATGACGCGGCTTGCAACTTCACGGGCGAAGCCCATTTCGTGGGTCACTACGACCATGGTCATTCCGTCGTCCGCAAGCCGCTTCATCAGCTCCAGGACTTCGCCGACCATCTCCGGGTCAAGGGCGGAGGTGGGTTCATCGAACAGTATCATCTCGGGGTTCATGGCGAGGGTGCGGGCGATGGCGATACGCTGCTTCTGACCGCCGGACAGCTGTGATGGGTACGCTTCTGCTTTGTCGGACAGCCCCACCATTGCGAGAAGCTCGTCCGCGCGCTTGTCAGCCTGCGCCTGTGTCATCAGCCTGTGCTTTACCGGACCCAGGGTGATGTTGCGGCGGATAGTCAGGTGCGGGAACAGGTTGAAGTGCTGGAACACCATTCCCATCTTCATGCGGACTGAGTTCAGCTCCTTGCCCTTTGCGTGGGTGATATCCGTTCCGTCAAAAATGATCTCGCCGGCGGTGGGCTGTTCCAGCAGATTAAGGCAGCGCAGGAAGGTGCTCTTGCCCGAGCCGGAGGGACCGATAACGACCACCTTTTCGCCCTTTTCAATATCGAGGGTTATCCCGTCAAGAACGAGGGTCTCGCCGAAGGATTTTTTCAGGTCATTTACGCTTATCATTCGATAATCTCCTTTCAAGACGGTTCACAAGTGCGGAAAGTCCGACTACCATCACGAGGTAGATGAGCGCCACGGCAATGAGCGGCAGGAACGCTTCGTAGGTCTGGGAGCGGATAGTATCGCCGCCCTTGGTGAGGTCGTTTATTGCGATGTAGCCGGAAACGGAGGTTTCCTTCAGCAGCACGATGGCTTCATTGCCGAGCGCCGGGAGGATATTTCGCAGCGCCTGCGGCAGGATTATGGAAACCATAGTCCGGGCATAGCCGAAGCCGAGTGACGCGCCCGCTTCAAACTGACCGTTGTCCACCGACATGATACCGGAGCGGACTATTTCGGCGACATAAGCGGCGGAGTTCAGACCGAACGCGATGACCGCAACGAGTATCTTGTTGATGTTCACCGAGCCGAAGATAACGAAGTAGATGATGAGCAGCTGAACCACCATAGGTGTGCCGCGGATAACCGTCAGGTAGATACGGCAGAGGAGATCCAGAACCCTGAAGCGGTGGGTTCGCTGGTTTGTGGAGCGTATTATCGCGATAACAAAGCCCAGAACTATGCCGATAACGAGCGCCAGCGCGGTGATAAGGAGCGTGTTCCCGAGACCCTGTATGAGGTACATCCAGCGTTCCTTTTCAAAGAAGGTGCTCTTGAACCGTTCAATGAAGTCCCCGGAGGAAGCGCCGCCTTTTCTGACGATTATGACCTGTTTTGCTGTGGTGTAATTGTCGGAGAAGTTGACGTTTTTCAGCCTGTCCTCTGTGACAGACATTCCGGCAACACCAACGTCCGCCTTGCCGGAGGTCACTGCGGTGATTATCGAGTCAAACGCCATGTCGTCAATAACAAGTTCCTTGCCGAGAATGTCGCAGACAGCGTGCATCATGTCAACGTCAAAGCCGGTGATATCGCCAGCTTCCTTCAGCTCGTAGGGCGGGAATTCGGCGTTGGTAGCCATGACGATCTTTCCGTCATATTGAATACCCTCGGGGCTGACGTAGGGGTGCTGACCGTACTCCTCACCGATCCAGTTCGACTGGATAAGCTCCAGCGTGCCGTTCTGGCGCAGCTGTGCAAGGGCGGCGTTTATCTGCTCTGTCAGCTCGTCGTTGCCCTTCTTTATGGCGATAGCGTACTCCTCAACAACAAACGGGTCGGGGAGCGTCATGAGATCGGGGTTCTTTTCCACGAAATACTCCGCCGGAGCTGCGTCAATAAGTACCGCGTCAACCTTACCCTGTTTCAGCGCCTGAACAGCGTCGGCGCCCTTGTTGTATTTGTCAACAGTCGCGTCCTCGATATCCTCGGCGAACGTCATACCTGTCGTGCCTATCTGCACTCCTATGGTTTTTCCGACCAGGTCGTCGGCGCTGTTGACTGTGTTTTCAGCGACTTGCGCAGCGCAGCCTGAAAACATGCAGAGCATGACTAACAGGGCTGAAAATGCCGCCAGTATTTTCTTCATCATCATATCTCCTTTAATAAACAATACTACTTTTATTATACATGGTTTCTCTGCATTTTTCAATACATTTTTTAAAAAGAAACGACAAAATGAAACACCCCCGGAGTTACCCGGGGGTGCGGTTAGTGTTTGTACTATCTGTCAGCTATTGATTACTTTCTCTTGCGGGATACTACAACAGCAGCGCCAGCCAGAGCTACAACGCCAGCTGCAACAGCTACGCCTGCAACGCCAGTGTCAGGGTTGCCCTTGTCAGCAACGGTGTCATCAGCAGCAGTGTCAGCGGGAGTTTCCTCTGCGGGAGCGGACGGCTCTACAATGTCAGAACCATCGTAATCAGCATAGAGCAGCTCAACAGACTCAACTGTTACAGTGCCGCCCCAGGTCTGGATCCAGAGCTGTGCATACTCTTCAGCGTCAGTGAAGATCGGCTCGCCCTTGAACCAGGTGATAGTGCCGTTCTCGAAGTCAGGAATGATCTCCTTCATGCCGGACTCCTTGCCCCACTCGTGCATTTCCCAGCCGGTGGAGTTTGCGTTCGGGCCTACGCCGCCGCCAACCCAAACTTCGTCGTTTGCAACTTCTGCATCGTCGAAGGTTACGTTGAACTTAACGCCGTAGATCTCGGTGATGTCAGCGCCGGTAGCGTCGATGTAGCCCTCAAAGCCGTCATCTCTCTTGAGATATACTGTGCCGCCATCGAAGTAGTCGTTTACGTCAGCGTCAGCAACTTCCTCAGTATCAGCAGTAACTTCCTCGGTATCAACCTCAACAGTCTCAGCCTCAGCGGTGAAGTCAGCCTCAACAGTTACAACAGCCTCTTCAGTAGGCTCGGTAACAACAGGCTCCTCAACCTCTACGGGAGCAGTGGTATCAGCGGGCTTCTCGGTCTCTGCAGGAGCAGTTGCACCAGCGTCGATATCTCTGATGTCTACGCCGTCAGCGTTCAGCAGCTCGAAATCAACCAGAGTGATCTCCTTCTCATAGGTGTGAGACCAGTCCTGAAGCCAGAAGTAGCAGTAATCTTCGTTAGCGGTTACGATAGGAGCATCAGTGGTGTATGTAAGAGTGTACTGATATCTCTTTTCGCCCTGCTTCCAGGTCAGGGGCTTAGCGCCTTCCTGAATGGACCATTCAGCAAGAGCCTTCCAGGTGGTGGACTTGGAGTTAACACCGAAGCCGCCGCCGTACCATGTGTCACCGTTCAGAACAGCCTTCTCAAAGTCCTTGTTCTTGCACTGGATAGTCATGTTGATGGTTCTGATGTCAGCTGCGAGAGCCTTATTCTGGAGAACCGGAACATCGGCAGAATCAGATGCAAGGCAAACAAAGTGACCGCCAGCTGCCCAGTCAAAATCAGCAGCTGAAGCAGAAACCGAAGCTACGCTGGCAACGATAGCAGTTGCAGCAGCAAAGCTCATAAGCTTTCTTAACTTCATAAGAAAAATCCTCCTAAAACTTTTAAAATGAGCGGATAGCAAACACTAAATCCTCTTTTATATTTTACAATAAACTTGGAAAAAAAGCAACTGTCGTTTTAACCATAAATAATCATTTTTTTTAGTCAAAACATATAATTTTTTATACGCAAAACAACAATGCGCTTTTACCTCGGCAAAAACGCATTGCTTATTGCTTAATTAAGCTAAATTCACTGTCCGTCGCGGCGCGCGGTTACCGCGATACCGGCGATACCAAGAACCGCAGCGCCGACCGCTGCAAGGCTGAAGGGCACGCCTGTGCTGGGGTTTGTGGCGGTGTTTCCGGCGGTGCCGGGAGCCGCGTTGTTGGCAGTATTGCCGGTAGTGTTGTTGTTAGCGCCGGTGTTGTTCGTGGTGGAACCGGTCGTTGTGCCGTTATTTACGGTGCCGTTGGTGGTGTTATTGCCAGCACCGGAAACTGTGTCGCCTGCGCCGGTGGTGGTATTTCTGCCGGTCACGCCGTTTACAATGTCCTCGCCCGCGCCGACAACTCCGTTGACTATGCTTTCTCCTGCGCCCACAACTCCGCCGACAACTCCGCCGTTATTCGCCGAAGCCGCGGTGGTGATCGCCATAGCAGCTGCCACAGCCGCTGCAAGGGTAATAAGCTTCTTCATGTTTGTTCTCCTTTACCGAATAGTTGTGCATTAATTGCTGCACAGGTTTATTATTTGCAGTGCTTTTCGGTTTATTGATGTATATTTATGGAAGAAGCTTTTGCATTTATTTTTAATATAGTATATTACTTAGTATATAAAAACTTAGGCGGACTGGAAAACTGTAATTATTACTCCTGGTATAAAAGACGAGATATTTGCGATTATCGCATAGAAAACTGCGCGGACAGAGCCTTTGTGGTGTTTGCTGTATTTTGGTATTATTGCTGCGTAAAACAGCGCTTCTCCGGTAATTATCAGTATTTCTGCGACAAAATATGCAAACAGGAACAAAAGCAGTCCGTAATGGATATTCACCAGCGTAAGCACAACATTCAAAGCGACCTGCGTCACCATATTCACCACTGCGAAGAACAGCAGCGTTTTCTTTTCCCAGTAGCCGAAAAGCAGCGCCACGACAAGC
>JBJFGA010000351.1:0-6934 GCA_051892275.1 Oscillospiraceae bacterium
GTTTCCACGATCACCTTCAGCAGCTTTCCGCCGCATGACTTCCTCACCTCCGCTATCTCAGCTTCAACCGCAGTGAAGTCGCCGTTCTTCACCATTCCAAGGTTTATCACCATATCGATCTCGGAAGCGCCGTTTTTTACGGCGTCCTGCGCTTCAAAGCACTTCACCGCGGTAGAATTGTAGCCAAGCGGAAAGCCTATAACAGTGCAGATATTCAGCCCCGGGAACCTGTCATGAACATACCCGACATAGCTTGGCGGTATGCACACGCTCGCAGTTTTCAGCCGCAGCGCTTCATCGCAGAGCGCGTCTATCTCCTGCGCGGTGGAAGTCGCCCGGAGAAGCGTGTGGTCAATATGAGAAAGAATTTCAGCGTTAGTCATAAGTCACCTCAAAAATCCTGTGTAGTGCAGGTCAGCGGAAGCGGACCGCCCATGCCGCAGATTATTTCAAGCTCGCTGTCCGGCGCGAGTATCACCGTATTGCCCCAGCTGAACTTGATGTTCAGCGCAGAGCTGCCGCTGTTGCGTATGATACCGAGGTGCTCGCCGTCCGGCATGGTTGTTTCCGAATGGCTGATAAACTCGATATTGCCGCCGTTGTAGGGGTAGTACTCCACTGCATAATTGATTATCGCGATCAGCTTCCCCTTTTCGGTGTCGAAGTCTGTTATGCGCGGGAGGAACTCTTCTGTTCCAGCAGCGCTTTTGAACATACCAAGCCTGAAATAGAACTCGCAGTCGTCCGACAATTCCAGATAAAGCGCGTTATCCGGCAGCCGCGCGTAGATGTCCTGCTTCAGCTGCAAAAGCTCCTTTTCGATAGTCAGAAACCGCTCCCGAACCACCGGCAGGCACTCCTCAATATCATAGTGACGCGCGAACCGCTCAAAAATGCGCAGGCTGCGCCATGGGTCGAAGCAGTCACAGTCCATCTCATCGATAAAGACGTGGTACTCGGAGTTCAGCGTGAACAGTATTATCTCGTTTTCCTGGACTTCGGCGCTTTCGATAAGCGAGGTATGAATTTCCGTTCCGTCAAGGCAGTGTGGGCTGCTGTGACCGTAAACAACGCCGTTTGCGGTGTAGCCTATACCGTCATAGGAAACGAACCAATTCTCCAAAGTGATCATAATTTCTCCAAAATCGGCAGTATCAGCTGAACCTGAAGGATTTCAGCGACAACATGCCGCTTGTTGTCATTTTCAGTGTAAACACGCCGTCCACCGGCTCTGCGTTTGCCCGGACCCTGACAAATTCCGTCAGGCTTGACGTGGGGGGAACCTCCAGCACCGCAACAGTCTTGCAGTTTTCGCCGCAGGAAATGGTGAGAGTTGCCTTATCCCCGGGGTTGGAAACGATTATCTCAACATTGTGATAACCCCTCATGCGGCAGTATTCAAAGGAAAGAACGCTCTGCCAGTCCTTTATGAGGGCGTACTCGTCGAGTTTTTCGTCCGCGTCAAAGAGAACGCCGGTGTAATCCAGCGCAGACACCGCCGGGATCATCTCGGATACTTCCATTCCCTCGCAGACAGCCCCGTTCACCTGTATCTCGCAGGTGCGGCGTATTTCGGCGGAGGAACCTCCAAGGTGCAGCGTGTAATTGCCGCTGTAAAGCTCGAAGTCGTCTTTGGTCACGCTCCAGAAGGACAGCTCGTCCACGTTGAAGCTAAGTTCGACGGTGACAGAGTCCCCCCGGGGAACAGACACGCGTTTGAACGCTTTCAGCTGCATTTTTGGCGCTGTAAGCGGCAGGTTCGGCGAAGAAACATACAGCTGTACGACCTCGTCGCCGTCCATTCGTCCGACGTTTTCAAGGTCGAAGGATACCTTCACTGTTTCGCCCCTGCCGTATGACAGCTTTTCAGGTCTTATCGCACTGTATCTGAATGCGGTGTAGCTAAGACCATGCCCGAACGGGTACAGCGGCTCGCCGTCATAATACAGATAGGTGGAGCGGGTGCGCATTATGTTGTAGTCTTTTATGTCGCAAAGCTCCCCGGCGGACTTGTACCATGTGACCGGACAGCGCCCGGCGGGTGATACATCGCCGAAAAGTGTTCTTGTCACCGCAGTACCCAGCGCCGGACCTGCGTGACATATATGCATGACTGTTGATGAATGCTTTTTTTCCAGCTCGTAGGGATAGCCGGAAACAAGGTACAGAACCGCGTCCGGGTTCATTTCAAGGGCAGCATCAAGATTGCGCTGCTGCTTTTCCGGCAGCTTCAGATGATTTCTGTCGATAGTTTCCCGGGCGTTGACCATGGGGTTGTTGCCGCAGAAAACCACGGTCTGGTGCGCTTCGGTAGAAACACGGCGGACACGCTCTGTTCCGTCCGAGAACAGCTCAATGTTGAATATACCGGTGGCAGGCGGTTTGAGCGCAGTCGTCACCGAGATACCGCGCTCCGGGTTGATGTAAAGAAAGCGCTTCTGCCAGTTGCGGAACACGCAGTCCCTGCCGTTTCTCTCGATATAGAAAAGCTCCTTCACAAACCAACCGTAGGGTTGTTCGGAGGTACACATCATCTCTCTGCCAGCGTCCGCCAGGAACTTGTTGTTGAACTTGGAACGAAGCGACACTGCGCCGTCCCCCCATTCAAACAACTCAAACAGACAGGTTTCATTAATGATCGGACAGTCGCACCTGACAGTGCCTTCCTCGGAAACAGAGAAATAGAAGCCGTCCTTGTCGTTGCGAAGCGCAATGATATCGTTTCCGTTCTCGTAAATCAGGTTTTCGCGCCCGACCTCGGCGGTAAGCACGTCAAGGATAGTGTTGCATTTTGGCGAAAGCCCGGTGTACCAGTCGCGGAAATTCATGTCCGCGTGATAGCCAATGACCGCAAGTCGGCTGTCCTTGGAGAGAGGCAGCACTCCCCTGCTGTTGCGCAGGAGGATCACCGATTCCTCCGCCGCCTTTTCCGCCGCCTTGTAATGCTCGTCAGAGCAGAGAAGCTCCTCAGGGTAGCTGTCGAACGGCGTTTGCGCGTCAAATTCGCCCAGCATGAACCGGGCTTTCAGCGCACCGGACAATGCGCGGTCGAGGTCTTTTTCGCTGATAAGTCCCTTCTGAAGCGCCTCACGCGCCGAAGAACGCACCAACTCCTCGTTGTCGGTCAATATATCAGCTCCGTTGTTGGAATATATCTTCGCAAAGGCTTCGGTGTGAGTTTTGTCCCGGCGGTGGAACTGAACGTTCTGGATAAAGTCGCCGCCGTCGGTGACAGCAAACAGAAGTCCCCACTGGTCGCGGCAGAACTTCTGAAGCTCCTTTGATACTATCTGCTCCACGCCGTTCACTTCGTTGTAGGCAGTCATAAGACTTCCCGCTCTACCCTCGCGAATGGGCTTTTCAAAGGCACGGAGATAGTACTCATGCTTCAGACGGGTGGGAATGCTGACGTTGCAGCTGACGCGTTCTTCCTCGTTGTTGTCCGCATAAAAGTGCTTCAGCGTTGGGATAACACGGCGGTACTTCTCATCGTTGCCCGCCATTCCGCTGGTGAATGCCGCCGCAAGAGTCCCGACAAGGCAGGGGTCCTCTCCGTAACCTTCCTCGGTCCTGCCCCAGCGGGGGTCGCGTTCGAGGTCAACGGTAGGTCCCCACACGCAAAGCGAGGCTCTGTCCTTGTTGCGGTATATCCTGGTCTCAATGCCAGTTATTTCACCCATGCGGCGCATGATGTCGGTATCGAAAGTCGCCGCAAGTCCGAACGGCTCCGGGAATACGGTGGTAGGCGCTTCCCCGTTCTTATCGTCACGGCAGACAAGCCCTCTCGCGACCTCTGCGCCTATCCAGAATTCCTTTATCCCGAGCCGGGGAACGGGGTTCATGTGGGTGGTGAGAAGCCCAATTTTTTCTTCAAGGGTCAGTTCATCAAGCAGTGCTCTGGTTCGTTCATCAAAGTCAAGTGAAGCGTCAAGAAATCTGTGTTCCGGCATGAAAATCCCCTCCCGATGTTACTTATTATCTTCCTTTTCCCGCTTTTTTTTCGTGACGTTCGCATAAACGAAAATGTCACGGGAGCGTGTTATATTAAAGCTGTTTTTTCTTATGTAGTCGTTTGCCGTTGCCTTTGGTCTTGCGGTTTTCATCATGGATTTCATTATCATGCAGACGATAAGCGCGACAATTACACCTATCGCAAGGGATATGAGTATCTTTTTTACGATGCCGTCGGAGCTGTTTTCCTCATCAATATCAGTTTCTGTGGCGGCGCTGGAAACCAGCGGCTGTCCGCTGACTCCCTGACCGTCAATTACGACCGTAGAGGAGAAATCCTCCGGCGTTTCAGCCCCGAAAGCGGACTGCTCGGCATAGCCTGAGTATTCCGCCGGAGCCGCCGCTGCGGATAATCCCGTGAACGTAAGCGAAAGCGCAGCCGCAGCCGCCGCAAGGAATGATATTATCTTCTTCATACGCCCACCCCCTTACATGAACAGCTGTATTACCGTGCCAAGCGCGGTCACAGCAGCAGTGATTATCCCGAATATGCCCCAGAACTTCTTCCAGCTGACCGGAAGCTCGCCCACGAACCTGCCGGTCTGGGCGTTCATTGCGAACTTGTAGACCCTGCCACGGTAGTTGGTGCTGAGTATCCACACCGGCAGCATAGCATAGCGTATTTCTCCGGTCTGGAGCCGCACACTGCTGTTCTTGGTGGTCACAGTGTCATAGCCCACAACAGTGCCGCGCAGAAGCTGCTCGATACCCGCTTTTATGCGCTCGTTTGCGCGGGGCTGCGCCACCTGTGAATCTATGTTGTACTTGTCCGCGAGATAGCCTGACAGATATGCCTGCTGGAACTCCACGCCCTTTGTCACGTCAAACGGTTCTATCGCTTCCATGTAACGGTCTTCCATCTGACCGCAGCCGTTCACCGGAACATCGTCGAAGAACGCGTTGCCCTCGCGTATTACCATGTAGTGCTCGGTCTTTGTGTAGTCGAAGCCGTTGGCTGACCATTTCTTGATCTTTGTCGCGTCAAAGCGCATTTTGCCGGCGGCGTCGCAATCATACAGCCAGAACGGAACGTAAATGCCCTTTATCTCCTGAATTCTGTGTTCTGATACAAATGAAGGCGGCAGAAGAGGCTTGCCCTTGCAGAAATTGCGGAGCGCTTCCTGGGCGTCCTCCTTGCTTTTCTGGAATGGTATGATGAGGTCGGGTCTCAGCAGCCCGGACACGTTATCCGAAAGCACCACCGGGCTGTCGCAGTAAGGACAGCTTGTCGCAGCGGAGTCGGTCTCGGCGGTGATAGCGCCGCCGCAGGACTGGCAGATATAGGTCTTCATGCCGGAAACCTCGCCGGTCGCCTGATATGGGTCCCAGGCGTAGTCCTCGACAGCCTTCTCTGCTTCCTCCTTTTCAAATTCCTCCAGCGTTGCGATATCGTATGTATTGTCGCAATAATCACACTTCATCTTCTGCTCGTCGCTGTTCCATTTAAGGACAGCTCCGCAGGCGGGACATTTGTATTCTGCCATAACACGTTCCTTTCCGCAGCAGGGGCTGCTTGTGAATTATGTAAGCGCACTCCGGCGCTGGATTCTTATTTCATTTTCTTTCTGAGGATAGTATGCGGAGGGACAACGATACCGCTGGGTATCGTGAGCTTCTCGGTGGCTCTGCGGGCTATTTCTATCGGCAGCCCGTCCTTGTCGAACATCTTCTCCGGTGCGAACTTTATTGGCTCGCTGTTCGGCGGGAGCAGCTCCATTTCATCGGAAAGAGTGAAGTAATTCCGCTGTGTGAGGTGCATTACACCGCCTTCGCAGTAGTCCACGACCCCCACAAAGTCGTAATCCCGCATATATCCACTGTCCGCGAAGTACTGCCCGCCGTTCGTTACCTCGGCTGAATCCTGGCTTTCCGCGCCCTGCTGGGGCTTTCCATAGAAGAACCCGGTGCAGTAGGGACGGTGGCTTATCTTGTTCACCTCGTCCAGCACCCACTTCGGCGGCTTTTCGCCCTTTAAATAACTGTCCAGCGCCGCGCGGTAAGCGTTTACCGTCAATGCAACGTAATATGCGGACTTCGCTCTGCCCTCTATCTTGAAGCTGGTGACGCCCGCTTCAATAAGGTCGTCCAGGTGGTCTATCATGCACATGTCCCGGGCGTTAAGAATGTAGCTGCCACGCTCGTCCTCGAACACCTTGTAGAACTGGTTCGGGCGCTTTTCTTCCATGAGGTAGTACCCCCAGCGGCAGGGCTGTGCGCACTCGCCGCGGTTAGCACCTCTGCCGGTCAGGTACTCCGAGATAAGACACCTCCCGGAAAAGCTGACGCACATAGCGCCGTGGACAAATACCTCTATCTCCATGTCATCGGGGATTTTCCTGCGTATCTCACGGATATTTTCAAGGTCCACTTCCCGGGCAAGGACTACCCGCTTGGCGCCCATCTTGTAAAGCTCCTGTGCGGTGCGGTAGTTCACAACACCTGTCTGGGTAGAGATGTGCAGGTCGAGCTTCGGGGCATGCTCCTTTATAAGTGAAATGACCCCGAGGTCGCAGGCGATAGCAGCGTCCACTCCGCATTCCTGTGCGGCAGCAATGAACTGCGGGAACTGCTCAATCTCGCTGTTCAGCGGTATTGTGTTGCAGGTAAGATAGACCTTCACTCCCCTGGCATGGGCAAGGCTCACAGCCTGTGCAAGCCCCTCCATGTCAAAGTTCTTCGCTCCGGCTCTCATACCAAAACTCTTCCCCGCGAGATAAACCGCGTCACAGCCGTAGTCCAGCGCCGAGGTAAGGCATTCCATATCCCCGGCGGGGGCGAGCAGCTCTGTTTTATTCATTTGCCAGTTCCTCCTCATGGAGAGCAGCGTCAATAATATTCTGCTCGTGCTTTTCAATAGTGCTTGCGAAATAGAACACACCGTCGCTGCTGCTTAGGAAGTAGTAGAAATCAGTTTCAGCCGGAT
>JBJFGA010000352.1:0-6882 GCA_051892275.1 Oscillospiraceae bacterium
GCGACGCAGAGCTTCTCGGCGCTAATTCCGCAGGAATTGATTTCACAAAGATCGCGTTCACTCCTGACTGTAAAACACAGCTTACTGACGGCAGAACCGGCGAAAAGTTCGACGGCCCTGTAACAGTCGGCTATATGTACTACCTCAAGCTGCATCATCTGGTCGATGATAAGATCCACGCGCGTTCCACCGGTCCGTACTCTCTGGTAACACAGCAGCCTCTCGGCGGTAAGGCTCAGTTCGGCGGTCAGCGTTTCGGTGAGATGGAGGTTTGGGCTCTGGAGGCTTACGGCGCTGCCTATACGCTTCAGGAGATCCTCACCGTCAAGTCCGACGACCTTATGGGACGTCAGAAGACCTACGAGGCTATCGTTAAGGGCGAGCCTGTTCCAAAGCCCGGCGTTCCCGAGTCCTTCAAGGTAATGATCAGAGAGCTTCAGGGTCTTGGTCTGGACGTAAGAGTCCTTGACGAGAACGGCGAGGTCGTTGACCTTCGCGACGACAGCGACGACGAGGACGAGGCAGAGTACGCAGCAGAAACCACCATGGATCTAGACTATAACACCAGCGAGGACGAGCTTGCTGACAGAGGATACGGCATCGTGAACGAGGAAGACATGGATCTCGGCAGTGATTCCGGCGACGACAGCAGCTTTTCGGACGATGATTTCTCCGAAGGAGAGCCTATTGACTTCGGCGAGGACGAGTGATCCTGCCGGGCTTTCCTGAAAATTACAGCGGAGCCCTCCGGGGCTTCCGCAGGCTTGTATTGAGAGAAATGAGGTAAAAATTGAGTTACACTGTTTTTGAGTCAATGAAGATCGGACTTGCCTCTCCCGACCAGATAAGAGAATGGTCCTACGGTGAAGTGCTTCGTCCTGAAACTATAAACTACCGCACCCAGAAGCCCGAAAAGGAAGGTCTTTTCTGCGAGAGGATATTCGGCCCGCAGAAGGACTGGGAGTGCAACTGCGGTAAGTACAAGAGAGTACGCTATAAGGGAAAGATCTGCGACAAGTGCGGCGTTGAGGTCACCCGCGCAAAGGTAAGACGTGAGCGCATGGGTCATATCGAGCTTGCTGCACCGGTTTCCCATATATGGTATTTCAAGGGTACACCCTCTCGTATCGGTCAGGTGCTGGACATCTCCCCGAAAAGACTGGAGGAGGTACTTTACTTCACAAAGTATATCGTTATCGATCCCGGCGAGGCTAAGGAACTGAGCAAGAACCAGCTGCTGGAGGAGAAGGAGTACGCTAACTTCCGTACCAAGTACGGCAGTGACTTCAAGGCAGGAATGGGCGCGGAGGCTATCAAGGAGCTGCTTCAGGAAATTGACCTTGAGAAGCTGTCTGCGGAGTTAAAGACTGAACTTGCTGCTACACAGCAGGGTCAGAAGCGCGTTAAGCTGCTGAAGCGCCTGGACGTTGTTGAGGCATTTCTTCAGTCACACAACCGCCCCGAGTGGATGATAATGGATGTTATCCCGGTTATCCCCCCGGATATCCGCCCGATGGTACAGCTTGACGGCGGACGCTACGGCGTTTCCGACCTGAACGACCTGTACCGCCGCGTTATCAACAGAAACAACCGTCTGAGAAAGCTCATCGAGATGCACTCTCCGGAAATAATCATCAGAAACGAGAAGCGTATGCTTCAGGAAGCGGTTGACGCGCTGATAGACAACGGCAGACACGGCAGAGCTTACACCGGCTCCAACAACCGCCCGCTGAAGTCTCTTTCCGACCTGTTAAAGGGTAAGCAGGGACGTTTCCGTCAGAACCTGCTCGGTAAGCGTGTTGACTATTCAGGACGTTCTGTTATCGTCGTTGGTCCTGAACTGAAGATGGATCAGTGTGGTCTGCCTAAGGAAATGGCGCTGGAGCTGTTCAAGCCGTTCGTGCTGAACGACCTCGTGCTGAAGGGCAGCGCACAGAATATCAAGCAGGCTAAGAAGATGGTAGAGCGCGCAGACGATAAGGTATGGGATTCCCTCGAATGTGTTATCAAGGATCACCCTGTTCTGCTGAACAGAGCGCCTACGCTGCACAGACTTGGTATCCAGGCGTTCTCCCCGGTTCTGGTAGAGGGCAGAGCTATCAAGCTCCACCCGCTGTGCTGTACCGCGTTCAACGCGGACTTCGACGGCGACCAGATGGCGGTACACCTCCCCCTGTCCGCCGAGGCACAGGAAGAGGCTCGCACCCTCATGCTGGCGGCTAAGAACCTGCTGAAGCCCTCTGACGGACGCCCTGTTACTGTTCCTACACAGGATATGGTACTTGGTTCCTACTACCTGACGCTGGAAAAGGACGGCGAAAAGGGCGAGGGCAAGATATTCCGCGACGCCAGCGAAGCGCTGATGGCATATCAGGACGGAGTTATCTCCATTCATGCTAAGATAAAGATAAGAGTAACAAAGGATCTCGGCGACTCCAAGATAACAAGGATCGTTCCGGCTACCGTGGGCAGAGTTATCTTCAACGAGCATATCCCGCAGGATCTCGGCTATGTTGACAGAACTGACCCCGAGCATCAGCTGGATTACGAGATATCCTTCAAGGTAGGCAAGAGCGAGCTTGGTAAGATAATCGACCGCTGCCTGAAGATCCATGGAACTGCTACCACCGCCCAGGTGCTGGATAAGATCAAGGCAATGGGCTACAAGTACTCCACTCGTTCCGGTATCACCGTTGCGGTATGCGATGCAGATATCCCGCCGCAGAAGGCACAGATCCTCGCTGACGCTGACGCAAAGATCGCTAAGCTGAACAAGCAGTTCAACCGCGGTTTCATCTCCGACACCGAGAGAAAGGCAGAGTTCATCAGCATCTGGAACAAGGCTACCGACGACGTTGGAAAGGCACTGACCGACAACCTCGACCAGTACAACAACATCTATATGATGGCGGACTCCGGAGCGCGTGGTTCTAAGAACCAGATCAGACAGCTCGCCGGAATGCGCGGACTTATCGCGAACACCTCTGGTGCGACCATCGAAATGCCTATCAGGGCTAACTACCGTGAAGGTCTTAACATTCTGGAATACTTCATCTCCTCCCGTGGCGCGCGTAAGGGACTTGCCGATACCGCGCTTAGAACCGCAGACTCTGGTTACCTGACCAGACGTCTGGTTGACGTATCACAGGAAGTAATTATCCGCGAGGAAGACTGCGGCACAACAAACGGTATCGATGTTTACGAGATCCGTGAGGGTAAGGAGCTGGTAGAGCAGCTCACCGAGCGTCTTATCGGACGCTTCCTCTCCGAAGACTTCAAGGACGCCGAGGGCAACGTTATCGTGTCCAAGGATAAGCTGATGACCGACCAGGACGCAGCTAAGATCGTTAAGTCCGGCGTAGAGAAGATCAAGGTTCGCTCCGTGCTTACCTGCGGTCTGAAGAACGGCGTGTGCGCTCATTGCTACGGCGCTTCGCTTGCAAACGGTCAGCTCATCAATATCGGCGAGGCTGTTGGTATCATCGCGGCACAGTCCATCGGTGAGCCTGGTACACAGCTTACAATGAGAACCTTCCATACCGGTGGTATCGCGTCTGCAGAAGATATCACACAGGGTCTTCCGCGAGTAGAGGAGCTGTTTGAGAGCCGTCGTCCCAAGAACGCGGCTATCATCACCAAGGTTTCCGGTAAGGTCCGCTACGAGGAGATAAAGAAAACCAGACACGCTATCATCACCCAGGAGGACGGTACTGAGGAAGCGTATGCTGTTCCGTTCGGATACAGACCGAAGGTTTACGACGGTGACACCGTTGTTGCCGGCGACGCTCTGACCGAGGGTTCTGTAAACCCGCACGACGTTCTGGAAGTTAAGGGCGAGGAAGCAGTTCAGAACTACATCATCGCCGAAGTACAGAAGGTTTACCGCTTACAGGGTGTTGATATCAACGATAAGCATATCGAGGTCATCGTTCGTCAGATGATGAGAAAGATCCGCATTACCGACCCGGGCGACAGCTTCCTGCTCCCCGGCTCCATCATCGGCAAGAATGAGCTTACCGCAGTATGCGAGGAGATCCAACAGAGGATAGATGCCGGCGAGGTAGGTCTTAGAATGCCGGAGTCCGAAGCGGTACTGCTCGGTATCACAAAGGCTTCTCTGGCAACAGACAGCTTCCTGTCTGCCGCTTCCTTCCAGGAGACCACAAGAGTTCTCACCGACGCAGCTATCCGCGGCAAGATCGACCCGCTGCTCGGTCTTAAGGAGAACGTTATCATCGGTAAGCTGATACCCGCTGGAACCGGCTTGTTCGCTGAACAGCGCGAGGCTGAAAAGACTGCAGCCGCAGAGGTTGAAGCAGCTGCTGACGAAAACGTTGGCCAATATGCACAAAAACATGTCTTTTGATTAACATTATAACGGTGTTTGCTACAAAGTTTCGCTGAAACTCTTGACAAACACCGTTTTTTGCTTTAAAATATATAAATGCGTGTGAGTATATTTTCAGAAAATGCCGGAAAAATACAAACGTGCTACAAATTTATTGGAGGTGAAATAATGCCTACGTTTAATCAGCTTGTCCGCAAGGGACGTGAGGTTTCTGAAAAGAAATCCAAGGCTCCTGCACTTCAGAAGTCGATGAACACACTGCGCAAGCAGCAGGTTGACCAGTCTTCTCCCCAGAAGAGAGGCGTCTGCACCGCAGTTCGTACCCAGACTCCTAAGAAGCCGAACTCCGCAATGAGAAAGGTTGCCAGAGTTAAGCTCTCTAATGGTTATGAAGTTACAGCTTATATTCCCGGTATCGGACACAAACTGCAGGAACACTCTGTTGTACTCATCAGAGGCGGACGTGTTAAGGACCTTCCTGGTGTGCGTTACCACATCATCAGAGGTACCCTCGACGCTCAGGGTGTAGACAAGAGAATGCAGGGACGCTCCAAGTATGGTGCTAAGCGTCCGAAGGCTGGAAAGAAAGCGTAATTTCTGACTTTAGCTGTCAGACAAGGCATTATTGACATAAAGCCTCTGTTTGGACGGCGGAAGGTTATGCTTTCGAGTACCTATGATTTTCATTTCGTATGAAGGAGGGAAGTAAAGTGCCAAGAAGAGGTAATGTTCCGAAGCGTGAGGTTCTTCCGGATCCTGTGTACGGCTCTGAGCTCGTAACAAGACTGATAAACAACATCATGCTCGACGGAAAGAAGGGCGTAGCCCAGAAGATCGTTTACGGCGCATTTGAGATCGTTGCTGAGAAGACCGGCAAGGATGCTCTGGAAGCTTTCGAGGAGGCAATGGAGAACATCATGCCGCAGCTCGAGGTAAAGGCTCGCCGTGTCGGCGGTGCGACCTACCAGGTTCCTATGGAGGTTCGCCCCGAGAGAAGACGCACACTTGGTCTGAGATGGATCACCACCTACAGCCGTGCGCGTAACGAAAAGACAATGAAGGAAAGACTTGCAAACGAGATCCTTGACGCTCTTAACGGACAGGGTAACGCTTGCAAGAAGCGTGACGATACTCATAAGATGGCTGAAGCTAACAGAGCTTTCGCACATTATAAGTGGTAATCAGAAACAGATGAATTATCCGGGGAGTATTCTCCGGGTAATTCCAGAATTACGGAGGAATTTATGAAAAGAGACGTATCTCTTGAAATGACCCGTAATATTGGTATCATGGCTCACATCGACGCCGGCAAGACCACCACAACGGAGCGTATCCTGTTCTACACTGGTGTAAACCATAAGATCGGTGAAACTCACGACGGTACCGCTACGATGGACTGGATGGTACAGGAGCAGGAGAGAGGTATCACGATCACCTCCGCTGCTACTACTGCCTTCTGGAAGAGCCATAGAATCAATATTATCGACACACCCGGTCACGTTGACTTCACAGTTGAAGTTCAGCGTTCACTCAGAGTGCTTGACGGTTCCGTAACTGTTTTCTGTGCAAAAGGCGGCGTAGAGCCTCAGTCAGAAACAGTATGGCGTCAGGCAGATGAATATCATGTACCCAGAATGGCTTATGTCAACAAGATGGATATCATGGGCGCAGACTTCTACAACGTTGTTAATATGATGCACGACAGACTCAAGTGCAATGCTGTTCCGATACAGCTGCCTATCGGCGCTGAGGCTGACTTCAAGGGCATCATCGACCTCGTTGAGATGAATGCGGATATTTACTACGACGATATGGGCAAGGATATGCGTGTTGAAGAGATCCCTGCCGATATGATGGACAAGGCTCTCGAATACAGAAAAAATCTGCTTGAGAAGGTTGCCGAGCTTGACGATGATCTCATGGAGAGATACTTCGAGACCGAAGGTGAGGACTTCACCGTTGAGGAGATCAAGAAGGCTATCAGAAAGGGTACAATCGAGAACAAGTTCGTTCCTGTTATCTGCGGTACTTCCTACAGAAACAAGGGCGTACAGAAGCTCCTCGACGCTGTTATCGACTATATGCCTTCTCCTCTCGACATTCCTGCTATCAAGGGCGTTGACCCCGAGACCGGCGAGGAAGTTGAAAGACATGCAGGCGATGACCAGCCGTTCTCCGCGCTGGCATTCAAGATCGCTACCGACCCGTTCGTTGGTAAGCTCTGCTTCTTCAGAGTTTACTCCGGTTACGTTGAGGCTGGTACTACCGTCCTGAACGCTACCAAGGACAAGAACGAGCGTATGGGACGTATTCTTCAGATGCACTCCAACCACAGACAGGACATCGACGCTTGCCCCTGCGGTGATATTGCAGCGGTTGTTGGTACCAAGTATACCACCACCGGCGATACCCTCTGCGACGAGAATCACCCTGTTATCCTGGAGTCCATGGAGTTCCCGGAGCCGGTTATCGACCTCGCTATCGAGCCGAAGACCAAGGCAGGTCAGGAAAAGATGGCTATTGCACTCGCAAAG
>JBJFGA010000353.1:0-6877 GCA_051892275.1 Oscillospiraceae bacterium
TGAACAGATGAAATGTGAATATTCAAACTATAATGAGCAGTGTATAAAAGAGAGCCCGATTGACAAAGCATTAACAAAGCCAGCTATGAGGTGATCACACTTGAGAGATCAAGCCAGAATATCAACACGAACTATCAACGATACAAGAGAAAAGATAAGAACGACCGGCGAGGCGCTGCTGTTCCACGCGGTGGAGAACAGCGGGAATATCGCCTATTCAATGAGCTTTCATCAGGGCTTCCCGGCAACGATACTTGCAGGGAGCAGCCCACTGGGCGCCGCGGGCGAAACGATAATCATGGGCGAAACCGTCCACCCGGACGACTACCAGCCGTTCTGCGAGGTCATAAGCCAGGTCATTGCCGGAACTACGGACGAGATAAAGGTACACGCCCGGCTTAACTGCGGCGGGGAGTACCAGTGGTACTACATAACCGGAAAGGCGCGGCAAAGCTCTGCCCTGCTGGACTTCATTGAAGGCATGATGTTCAACGTCACCAGCTACCTCGACTGCGAAGGCGAGGACATTGTCATGCGCCGCTACCGCAGTAAGCACAGCGTTAAGCTGAACGACCAGAGCACATACACCCTGCGGGAAATACTTGGTGAGGACTATCTTGTGCGCATACAGCAGCCGTTCTCACAGATGGCAGGGCTGTATTCCGCCATAACCGACACCGACGGCGCGATCATGACCCCAAAGAGTCAGGACAAACGGTTAAACCTCAACAAGATGGACTACCAGCGGAAAAAGAGTATCCGCGTCCGCCACCAGACTATGGGAAGCTGGCTCATCACCGGCGAGAACCAGGAGGTAGTGGACGGAAATTCTCAGCTTCTGGACACCATGGTGCATACCGTTTCCAGCGTCGCTAACTCCTACGTTGCGCTGGTGAACGAGATGGAGACCTCACAGCACGCCAACAAGCTGCTCGGGCAGAATTTTGAGGACCAGATACTGGTAAATGGTGTGTACTCCATATTCCTGCAAAGCCCGGACACCAAAACCGCGATACGAAACATAACGGTGCTCATTTCCGAACACTTCGGGCTGAACGAGATAGAATTCTGCACCGACGACCTCAACCCGGTAAAGTCCTACAAGCTGGACAAATCCGGCATGGTATTACCGGTAATGGTGAATTTCACCTGCAAGCCGGAGATACAGGAGGAGCTGGATTACAGCGGTATCGTCTGCACCGACCTGCGCACGATAGGTCAGGCGCATAACGGAAAGAACCTAAGCTGCGTTCTCGTCCGCACCTACGACCAGGGCACAAACCGCGGCGTGCTTCTCTACACCGCAAAAACCACCGACCGCGAATGGAGCAGCCGGGAGCGTTCCCTGCTGAAAAACCTCACACAACTTCTTTCAACGGTCATATATAAGCTGTTCCTTGAAGAAGAGCTTCGCAATTCCCGCACCCGTCTGGAGCGTATAGCTTACTACGATGTCGCCACAAATATCCCCAACCGCAGCATGTTCGAGCGCGACTTCACGGAGGAGATCGCCGGAAACCGCAGCGGCGCTGTGCTGGCGGTAGAGTTCTCCAACCTAAAATCCATCTCTGAGATATACGGCTTCACCTACGCGGACGATATCCTAAGGAGCTGCGCGGAGTATATCCAGGCATTGCCGTGCAGCGGATCGAAGAAAGTGTACCGCTTCGCATGGGATATACTGTTCATCATACTCAACGGAGTGCAGAAGGAAGAGGTACGGCAGTTCGCACAGGCGGTGCTTACAAAGTTCCGTTCGCCATGGTTCCTGCACGACAACGAGCACCACATGCGGGTGTACGCCGGCTTCACCATCTACCCGCATGACGCCGAGAATATCCAGAGCTGCGTCAGCGCCGCGACCCACACTCTGCGGCTTGCCAAGGAGCGACGGTTAGAGGACGCGGTGTGCTACGCCGAGGGTCTGGAGGACAATCTCACCGACAACCTCATGGTCAAGAAGCTGATCACCGACGCCGCAGAAAGCGGGTTCACCGGGTTCTACTACCTCTACCAACCGGTTCTTGAAATGAACACCGGTGCGCTGCACTGCTGCGAAGCGAGCCTGTTCTGGGGCAACGAGGAAATGACCGTGCCCCGGGAGCGCTTCCTGCCGATAATAGACAACCTGGGGCTGTCGAAACAGCTTTACCGCTTCGCAGCCGACCAGATATGCAGCTTCTGCGCTTCGGTGAGGGAAAAGGGCTTCCCGGACTTCCGGGTCAGCTTCAATATCCCGGAGAATATACTGAACTCCGAGATCTCGGTCGAGGTGCTTCATAACACGCTGCTTGAATACTCCCTGCCGCCAAGCGCGGTGAGCATTGCCATATCCGAGGGCGCTGGAACACTGAACAGCAGCAGCGTATACCTCCAGCAGCTGTCCAAGATGGGTGTGAACGTCATCGCGGACGACACCGGTGCGGGATACTTCACCGCAGAACCGCTGGACGACCCCGCGGTAAAGACGGTCAAAATTCGCGCTTCCCGTCTGACCGGGGACAGCGTTTCAACCGCGTTCGTCAAGTCGATAATAAAGCTCGCCCACGAAAGGGGCATTGCCGTCTGCGCCCGGGATATCGACAGTCCGAGGGATCTCGCGTCACTGGGCGGCTTTGACGTTGACCTCATCGAGGGCATATTCAACGGCAGGCCGCTTCGGGATAAGGAATTTATTGAAAAGATGATAGGATCATAAACATAATTCAGGCTGCGGCGAAAACCGCAGCCTAATTATTTGAAAAGCAGGTCTGCTTTGAAATACGCTTATTCAAAGCACAAATACAGTCCGTTTATCCGCTGTGTTATCCACCAGCCGCCTCCCGAGCCAGTAACTATTGTGAAGCTCTCGCCGTCCCAGCGATATTCGCCGCAATAGTCGGTGACGATATAACCCCCGGCGGTTATCCATGCGTGTTCGGGAATGCTGTCCGGGTGGAAGGACAGGTACTCCTTATAAGCCGGACTTTCGATAAGCTGCGCCAGAAGCTCCCCGGTCATGGGCTGGAGCTTTTCATAGCAGTATTCCCCGAGGTCGGGGTGGTAGAACATCGTTCCGCTGAAATACCGCCCGTCACCGTCCGGGTCGCCCGTTGCAAGCCTTTTGGGAACTCCGTCCCGAAGACCCACTATCGCCGAATTATCCGCGTTGTACAGGTGAATTACGTCCTCGTGCTGTATCAGTTTAAGGTCGGGCGAACCGCTCCATGCGCTGACGAGTTCCCAGTCGGGAATCGCCATGCCGGTTCCGTCCGCTGAAGCATAAACAGCAAGATATTTGCAGTGAAGCTCCTCGCCGGAGGTATAGTACTTTTCTGTGGAAGGCAGACCGAATACCACGAACGCTTCCCTTTGCCCGTCCCCGTTGAAGTCAGCGCAGGCAGCGGCGAGAAACTGCGGCTTTACCGTTCCGTCCTCATAAAGAGTGAGCGAATCGCCGTAGGAAATGCTTTCGGTGTACTCCTCGCCGTTCTGGTCGAGGTAGGTGAATTGAAACTCGTTCCCGGGGAGCTGATAAGCGTTCGCAAACTGGTAGGATATCGCCTTGTACTGCCGGGTATCAAGGACAGCTTTGTGCGCCGTATCGCACAGGAAGTCCCCCTCGCCGGCACGGAATTCCTCCTCGGAAGTGTAGATACCGTCCGTGGTAAGAGCGTATTCGCCGTATTCAGCAGGGTAGGCGGGGTTTGGCGCAGGAACTGCAAGCTCCTCGGCGGCAGGGAGATACATGGAATAGTCCGGCTCGGTTTCCGCAGCTGATGAGATAAGATGTTCGTCAGCCCTGGTCAGTCTACCGTTATCATGCTCCAGAGTTACGCTGTTCCACGCCGTGCCGATACAGACGTACTTCCCGCCGATAACAGCAATGCTGTCTTTCAGTTCTTCGTAATTGTCAAGCAATTCCTCAAGCTGAGTGCGTAGCGGCGAGTTACAGACCGCCTCCGCAAGACCCGCCAGGGCGGGTTCGTGGGCTAATTCGCGATATTTCTTCTCAATGTTATCCCAGATGACCAGCCAGCTTCCGGGAGCTTGCGCTGCGGATTCCAGCATACACAGCCCGTATTTGCTTCCAAGGCTGAACGCGCTGTGTTTCTGGGAGAAACTGTTATTTTCTGTGGCAAAAATTTCCGCATGGTGGGAGAGATTGTTCACCCCGAATCCTACTCCCATGTGTGTAAAATCCCGGTATCTTATCGGCACAAGATACCCGCCTACGCCGGTTGAAATTACCCCCGCCTGTCCCGCAGAATTGACAAACACCGCCGCGCTTTCTGTGTAATTCAGCCACGAAAACGAGGGGAACTCGAACATGACAAAGGCTTCTGCCGCACCGTCACCGTCAAAGTCGCCCACCGCCGCAGAATCGAAAAGCACCAGTGGCTTTATGTCCTCGTCAAAATAGCCGTTGGACAGGGAGAAGCGGGAGGTGACTATCTCCTTATCGCCGCTCTGCTTTGTGTAGTAGTAATTTCCGTCGGTGTAAAGCCACATTCCCGCCGATTCGGACTCCACCGCCTGAAACTCCTCCGTACCCCGGACGGCGTTTCGCCCGGCGATGAGCCAGTTTTCACTGCCACCGCGCCGCAGGAATTCCTCCTCCGTGCTGATGAGCATGGAAGAATCGAATTTCCAGTCGCAATAACGCTGGCTGTAATCAGAAGTATCAGGAGAGGTGAAATATTCGGTGAAATCCCGCTCCGGATACTCCGGCTCCGGGACTTCGACGGTAAGTCCGGACTGGGAAGTCGGTTCAGCGGAGGGGGCTTCGGAGATTTCGGCAGACGCTGCGAGTACAGCGCCGTCAGCGGTCTTGGCAGTAACTGCGGGCGCGGCTTCGGTGGTATCGGAGGGGAACTTCTCCGGCGAACCCGAACAGGAGCAGAGAAGAAGCAGGGAGATAAGTACAGATGTAATTCTGAGATGTTTCATAGTGCGCTCCTTTGATGTTGTTTTATACTTTAATTATACATCTCATTTTTACGGAATGCAATTACAAACTGGTTACATATTATTACAATATGGTAACAGCTTCTGGGTCACGTTGAATAAAGCAAAGCATAACAAATTAAGAGTTTTACAAAGAGATAGGCGGTATATTATGCAATTCATAATCATATAGTTATTCACTTATAGCAACGAAAAATATATAGCTTTTTCGTTATTATTGTAGCCTTGACAGGGACATAAAAAAGGTATATAATTATTGTTAAGGGATATTTTATACCCTTTAATCAACAGGGAGGAAAACTATATGAAAAAGCTTAGAAATATCGCAGCAGGTGTGCTTGCAGCCGGAATGCTGCTAACCATGACCGCCTGTGACGAAGAACCCGCGACCAGCGGAAGCACCGCCGCAAGCAACTCCGGCGTACCCAACGCTGACGCGAACGCAGTAGTCACCACCCCGCTGGTCACCACCACATACGAGACCGACCAGCAGGTAATTGACGCAGCAAAGGGCGCTGCGGCAAGCCTTGATAACCCCGACCTTGAAGTAACGAAACGCCTTAAGTGGATGGCTTGGTGGGATATCGACGAAACCACCGCCAACGCGGAACTGTTCAAGGAAGTGTACGGCACCCCTGATACCGGTGACGACCCCAGCAGAGAGGGGCGCATTTTTGAGTACATCAACGTGCCGTATCTGGAGCGCTATGACAAGCTGGCGACCGCGATACAGTCCGGCGACTCCCCTGACCTGTTCCCGTTTGAGATACGCGACTTCCCCTACGGCGTAATCAAGGGCAGATATCAGGCGATCGACGGCATACTGAACCTTGACGGCGAAAAGTGGAACACCGCCCGGGACGTTATGGATCAGTTCAAGCTGAACGGCAGATATTACTGCGCTGTTTATGAGATCTCCTTCAACTCACTGATGTACTACCGCAAGAGCATTGTCGAGGGCGCAGGTCTTGAGGACCCCCGCACCCTGTTTGAGAACGACCAGTGGACATGGGACACCTTCCTTGATATGGCAAGAACCTTCCAGCAGTCCGGCGATGGCAAGTTCGCCTGCGAGGGCTTCAGCACCGAGGCTGACCTGTTAGCCACCACAGGTACCCCGATAATCGGCAACGATGGCACACAGCTCATAAACAACATGAAGAACGCCAACGTTGAGCGCGCAATGGAACTGCTTTACACCATGCAGTCCGAGAATCTGCGCTATCCGCTGCATGAGCTGAACGGCTGGTCTATGAACCCCAAGGCGTGGGCTCAGGGCGATATCCTGTTCTACGCGAATGGCGGCACATGGGAGTTTGAGGAAACTCTGGCGAAGTTCGGCGAGCGCTTCGGCTGGTCTGACGACGAGATATGCGTTGTAGCTTACCCCCGCGACCCGCAGGCTGATAAGTACTACCACAACATGAAGCAGGACGCGCTTATGTGGTGCAAGGGCTCTACCAACGACGCCGGCGTTGCAGCATGGATAGACTGCTGCATTACTGCGTCCCTTGACCCGGCTGTAAAGGCGGCTTCTATCCAGCAGTCCAAGGATAAGTTCGGCTGGACGGACTACAACCTTGACTATATCTTCGCGCAGGCTTCCCTTGACGGCAGCAGCAAGCTCACGCCGGTGTTCGACTTCAAGAACGGCATAGGCACTGACATCGCCGACGCAGGTCGTGCAGAATCTCCGGTAGAGAGCCTCACCAAGGGTGTTTACCTCACCGGTGAAAAGACCTACGCACAGCTGCGCGAGGAAAACTTTGCCACCATCGACACTCGTATAACCGAGCTTAACGAAGCTATTGCCAAGCTGTAATTTATAGCAGCAAATAAAAAGGGTATTTCCACCACGGAAATACCCTTTTTGTATCATACTAATAACCATTTAAATTCAGGAAATCTTTGCAGAAATCCAGCACCGCTA
>JBJFGA010000354.1:0-6858 GCA_051892275.1 Oscillospiraceae bacterium
TGTCAGGCTGCGCTACCGCTGGGTATATCAGCTTACAAAGCACCTGCCGGACGTTCGGATATTCATTCTTGAGGACGCTGCGCCGAGCAAGGGCGACTACACCGAGGACTACTGGGCAAGTGACGCCGACAAGGTGAAGGAATTCGCAGGAGAGCCGATAGACGCGGTTTTCTGCGGCAGCGATTATGACGAAAACAGCTTCTGGGGAAAGTGCTATCCCGAGGCGGAGCTTGTCATATTTCCCCGGGACGGGATATCCTCCACTGAGCTTCGCCGTGATATGTACGGACACTGGGACTGGCTTCCCTCAATAGTGAAGCCGCATTATGTGAAGAAGGTGCTTCTGATAGGCGGCGAGAGCACCGGGAAATCCACGCTTACGCAAAATCTTGCGCTGCACTACAACACCACCTTTATGGAGGAAGCGGGCAGGGATATTTCAGAACGCTCGGGCACTGACATGCTGATGATCCCGCAGGATTTCACCGATATTCTGCTGACCCACAAGCAGCGGGAGCTGGAGCAGATGCAGCGCGCCGACAGGGTATTCTTTGAGGACACGGACTGTCTGATAACCCGTTTTTATCTGGACTTCCTTGATGGAAAGGACAAGGAACGCAACGCCGCTCTTGCCGACGCGATAGCCCGGCTGAATGAATACGACCTCATACTATTTTGCGAACCGGATGTGAAGTTCGTTCAGGACGGAGATCGCAGCGAAGTGATTGCGGCGGACAGAGAGAAATACAGTCAGCAGATCAAGGAGATATATCGCAGCGCGGGATTTGACTTTGTAAGTCTGCGCGGCAGCTATCAGCAGCGGTATGAAAAGGCAGTTCAGCTTGTTGACGAGCTGCTTTCGGCAAAGAAATGAAAGGAGAAGCACTATGGCATTTCTAACAAAGATACTGAAGTATTTTACCCCGTTTCAGTGGGCTGAAGTACTTGCGGTGACAGGATTTACGATATATTTTGCAGTAACTGACGCAGAAGCAGGGTGGCTCTATAACCTCATAAGCTCCGTTGCCGCTGTCTGCGGAATAATCTGCGTGGTGCTCTGCGCCGCAGGTAAGAAATCGCAGTATTACTGGGGCTTTGCCAATATTGCGGCATACATAGCAGTGGCGTGGATAAGCCGATTCTACGGCGAGGTAATGCTTAACGGTCTGTACTATCTTCCATCGCAGTTTGTGGGGATATACCTCTGGAAAAAGAACAGCAGCACAGAGGATCCCAGCATGGTCAGCGGCAGACGGTTGAAGCTTATTCCGACGATACTTCTACTGGCAGGCACAGGAGCAGTTATCGTTCTCTACCGAATGCTCCTTATTCAGCTTGGCGGCAGCTCTGCGTGGCTGGACAGCGCCAGCACGGTGTTCTCTATTGTGGCAAACGCGCTGATGGTCATGCGATTCCGCGAGCAGTGGACGATCTGGATCATCGTTGATGTTATCACGGTGGTCATGTGGGCAGGCAGAGGTGATATGATAATGACTACCATGTGGGCGGTATATCTGATAAATGCGGTGTACGGCTTCGTCAACTGGACAAAGCTGAGCCGACAGCAGTCAGAAAATAAGGAGCAGCAGCCCGGCAGGTAACAAATTTCGTAAGGGAATGATGTGAGAATGCCCTTTGCTGCTCTGTGAGTCTGAATATTTAACCGTGTAAATGCCAGAAAATGCCATGTGTGAAACAGAACGCCAATACAGGGAGCAGAATTATCCGCTCCCTGTATTTTATATCATTTGTTCCATCTCTGAATTGCTGAAGAAATCAAAATCCTTTACGTAAGCGATGCAGCTTGTCCATATTTGCTTCAAAAAGCAAAATAAGATAAAAATACAGCAAATTCAAGAATTGATTTTTAGTCCGAACAGGTATATCATATAGATACAGAACTTTACTTCAAGCAGCCCTGAGCGCGAAATTGCATGGGAGATACACCGTTTATCTGCTTGAACAACCTTGAAAAATAACTTTGAGTATCTATCCCGATACGACAGGAAATATCAGCTATCGACAGATCGGTGGTCACCAGCAGTTCTTCAGCAAGGCGGATACGAAGCACATTACAGTAGTCTGAGAAATTCATGCCAACGGCTTCCTTAAACTGCCTGCTGAATGCGTAATAACTCATGTTTGCCAGCTTTGCAGCCTGCTTCATATCAGTCTTCTGACTGGGATTTTCAAGTATATAGTTTATTACCTCGTCAAGAGCCGGCATATTAGCTGCAGTTACGGTGTTTTCTTCTACCAGCAGACGTTTCTCATTTATGCAGGCAGACAGCAGCGATAGGATAAGGCTGCTTTCGGTAAATTCAGAAGCTGGTGATGAGTTATCGCCGGCTCTCGCAAAATCTGCGATATTCTCTAGTATTCTGTATATTTCTCCAGTTTTGTCGGGAATGAAATAAGGTTTTTCAGGGGTGGCAGAAAGCAGTACATTCTGACCGATATGGGCGGAAGCGCTGGTAAGAAAGCTCTGTGAAAACTGTATAACTACTGAATCTACCATAGTGACATTTCGACTTCCGTGGAAAGCCATTGGCGGGATAATAAACAACGTGTTATCCTCATTTAAATAGCTTTTGCCGTCCAGAGTGTTATACATCTTCCCCTTTACAAGGTAGTTCATTTCATAGAATGAATGACAGTGCAGAGGATACTTGCCGGTTTCATCAACGCTGTAAAATGCGCAGCTTGTGTGCGAATTGCCGGGAATGTCCCATGTTTGAAATCTGTTCTGATAAAACATAGCACACCTCCATTTGTTAATTAGTTAGTTAGTTTCTATTATAACATAATTTCAGCGAAAAAGCAACATATTCTAAGGAGGAAACCATGACAAACAAGAAGAAAATCATTGCCTGCGCTCTTATTTCCGCAATGACTATCGGAGTTACCGCCTGTGACGACAGCGAAGCAGTACCAGCAGGCTCGAATGCTCCGATGGTATCATCACAGGCAACCCAGGCGTCTACCACCACCGACCCGAATGAAAACGCAGCTACCGACCAGGAGATAAAAGTACTTGACACCTCGACCTATACCCCGGACGGAAACGCAGGTACAATAAAGTACCTTGGATATTACGATGTCACAAAGGATCAGAAAGGAACCGAACAGTGTCTTATTTTCCAGAGTGAACAGTACGGTGGAAAGATCGAATATATCAGCACTCCGAGCGGAGTGGAGTTCTATGACCGTCTTGGTACGATGATAGCTTCTGATGATTCTCCTGACCTTTGTCCGCATGACGCTATGCTGTATCCGGGAAATGTGGGCAAGAATTTATTCGAGCCGCTGGACGACTATATAGACATCAACTCGCCGCTGTGGGTCGGAATGAAAGATGTTGTTGACTCCTTTGCTTACAAGGGGAAGCATTATAAGTTCCCGCACAAGATAACCACGTCCTTCGCTCTGAATTACTCCAAAAAGACCATCACAGAAAATAACCTCACCGACCCCTATGACTTATATGTTGCAGGAGAATGGACATGGGACGCAATGCGTGAGCTGATGCTGGAGTTCTGTAACGCAAGCGATGAGAACATAGGCTTATACGGAACGGATACTACCATTAGTGCGCTTATCACAACTACCGGAACAAAGCTTGTTGATGTTCAGCCTGACGGCACAATGACAAACAATATTGCCAGCAGCAACGTCACCAGAACAATGAATTTCTATGAAACACTCTGCCGTGACGGTGTGATGTATGCGCAGCAGTATGGAAGCTGGATAGGCCCGCAGGATTTTGCAAAAGTAAGCGATAAACTGCTGTTCTATGCAATGGAGCCAGAGTGGACATATACCGCAGCAACTCAGGACGTGCAGAACAAACAGGGCGTTGAAAACGATATATTTGATACCGTGTCGGATTTCTCGTTCGTGCCGTTTCCAAGAGATACTCTGGCGGACGCATATTATCAGGCATTTGACATATTCGGTTTTGTAGTACCCAAGGGCGCAAAAAATATCAAAGGCGCAATTGACATGATAAACTGCTTCAGAGTTTATGAAACAGATGAAAATGTGATCGCACAAGTGCGTAAGGATCATGTTTCCCCCGAGAAGATCTACTACACCGAGGGAAAATACGCAGGTACAGAGAAGTGGCAGATTACATGGGGAGAACGCGAATATGACCTGTGGCGTGATATGTGTGACCCTGAAAAGTTCACTCTGCTGACAGAAAACGCATTCGGTTTCGGTCAGGAATTCTGGAACATTTATGTTGACGCGATAAATGGCGCAGCATTCAATGGAGAATCATGGACTCAGATGAGCAGCACGATTTCTCCGGTTATTGACGCAGCACTCAACGAATACAAATAAAGGTCACCTCAAAAAACTCTTGTGAGTAAAAGCCCGAGGGAAAAGCTCTGCTTATTCCCTCGGGCTTATTTTGCAAAGATATCTATAGAATAATTTGAAATAGTATCAGAGGCGTCCTAAAGACTATCAGAATATCATGATAGTAATTTCTTCAAATCAGCCTCAGGAGTTGTGATGGGCGCTATGTTATATTTCTCCGATAGGATCTTCAGCACATTCGGGGAAACAAATGCAGGCAGTGATGGTCCCAGCAGAATATCCCTGATACCAAGGTGCAGCAGCGTCAGAAGAATGCAGACAGCCTTCTGTTCATACCACGAAAGTACCATAGAAAGCGGCAGTTCGTTTACAGTACAACCGAACGTTTCCGCAAGAGCTGCTGCGACCTTTATCGCACTGTAAGCGTCGTTGCACTGCCCCATGTCCATGATCCGTGGCAGACCGCCGATACTGCCAAGATCAAGGTCGTTGAAACGGAATTTTCCGCAGGCAAGAGTAAGTACGATGCAGTCCGAGGGAGTTTGCTTCACGAATTCGGTGTAGTAATTCCGCCCGTTCTTTGCGCCGTCGCACCCTCCCACAAGGAAGAAATGCTTTATCGCACCGGACTTCACAGCCTCGACGATCTTGTCCGCAGCAGACAGAACGGTATTGTGTCCGAAGCCGGTAGTGACCTTATCGCCGCCGTTTATCCCGGTGAAATGCTTGTCCTCGGAATAACCGCCAAGCTGAAGCGCTTTCTCGATAATGGTGGAAAAATCCTTGTTTTCGCCGATATGAACCATCTCGGGATAGGATACTACCTCAGTGGTGAACACTCGGTCAGAATAGCTCTGCCGTGGCGGCATAAGACAGTTTGTTGTGAACAGCACAGGCGCAGGAATATCCGCAAATTCCCTCTGCTGATTCTGCCATGCTGTGCCGAAATTGCCTTTTAGATGAGGGTACTTTTTCAATTCGGGATAGCCGTGAGCGGGAAGCATTTCACCGTGGGTGTAGATATTTATGCCCTTGCCCTCGGTCTGTTCCAAAAGCTGCTTCAATGCGAGAAGATCGTGACCTGAGATAACAATGAACGGGCCTTTTTCAACGGTCAGCGTCACCTCTGTGGGAACAGGGTTTCCGAAGGATCCGGTGTTTGCCTTATCCAGCAGAGCCATGCATTTCAGGTTTACCTCTCCCACCTGCATTACCAAAGGCAGAAGCTCCTCCATGCCCCAATCGTCCCTTCCAACGGAAAACAGCGCCTTGACGAAGAACCGGTTTACATCATCATCGGTATAGCCAAGCGACATAGCATGGTAAGCATACGCCGCCATTCCTCGCACGCCGAACAGTATAAGCGATCTCAGCGAACGTATATCCTCATCGGCAGTCCACAGCTTCTGCATATCATAGTCGCTGCTTTTTCCACAGGGAACTGCGCAGCTGCCGCAATGAGAAGCATAACGACTCTTTTCATGCCTGATATCGTTGATTCGCTGCTTTAAGGTTTCATTGTTAAAGCTTACATTTGTGAGGGTAGAGAATAGTCCCTCAATAATGAGCCTAAAGGTTCGGTCGGTAAGCAGATCCTCATTACCCTCTATCGCTCTGGAAAGACCTATCAGCGCACCTGTAAGCTCGTCCTGAAGCACGGAGGTATCGGCTTTCTTGCCGCATACGCCTGCTGCGCCTGTGCAGCCCATGCAGCCTGCCGTCTGTTCACACTGAAAACAAAACATAGAATTCATTTTTATTCCTCCATTCACTTTATTATCCAAGAATTCTTCCGTCGGTCGAAATAGTCACAACGCACAACGGAATACTCTTTCCGCTTGATTGAAGCGCCATTCTGACCGCATTTTCGATACCGCCGCAGCAGGGTACCTCCATACGGGCAACGGTCACATTTTTATATCATTGTTTGCTAAAATTGCGCCGAGCTTCTCAGCATAGTCACCCTCGTCCAGCTTGGGGCAGCCGATAAGCGTTATGTGATCTCTCATAAATTTGCTGTGGAAGTCGCCATACGCATAGGCTGTGCAGTCTGCGGCAATAAGCAGCTTTGCGTTGTTGAAATAGGGCGCATTCACCGGCGCCAGCTTTATCTGCACCGGCCACTGCGATAGCTGACCGGTTACAGGTGCGGTGGGCGCTGCCGCCGCTTCACGCCTGATAGACTTTGAATGCGTTCCCGGACAGCCGCATGGAAGCACCGCTCCCGATTTTTTCTGCTTTTCCGCAAGCACGGCAGCCTCGTTGTAGGCAGGGGCTTCGCGTTCCTCGAAGGTTATAGCATTTGTGGGGCAGGCGGGCAGGCAATCTCCCAGACCGTCGCAGTAGTCCTCACGGGTAAGCCTTGCCTTGCCGTCTATAAGTTCTATCGCTCCCTCATGGCAGGCTGTGACGCAAAGTCCGCAGCCTATGCATTTTTCTTCGTCAATTTTTATGATTTTTCGTATCATTTCGATTCCTCCTTATACTATTTTCAATTCAATCTATAGACAAAGTCTATAGATTGAACCCACCGCC
>JBJFGA010000355.1:0-6788 GCA_051892275.1 Oscillospiraceae bacterium
GAATGAGCCGACGTCCCTTGTCCCGAAGCTCCGACACATCGTAGCCGATCTTATCCAGCAGGTCAACGGTCTTGTTTTCCAGTCTTCCCTTGGTGAGGGCAATACGTATCTTCTTGTTTATCATGCTCACACCTCCCTGACAGTAACTTCGGCATTCACGCCGACTACATCGACCCGGTGTATCCCATGCTGCTGTGCGTAAGCCACCGCTTCATCAACGGACGCGCACAGGGAGTTGAACACAGTCAATCCATCGGCGATAAGCTCACGGCAGTGATTCAAACCTGATATTTCGCAGCCGTTCTCGCTGAACACCAGAACGTCAGCCGGCTTCATCAGCGGTTCTTCTGCGCTCTTTAAGTACACCTTTGCAGCCGCTTCCACATTGACCGCGAAGCCTACTGCGGCGGCATTCCTGCCGAAATCTCCCAGCAGAGTGTCGTAACGCCCGCCGGACAGCACCGGCAGCCCGTACCCCTCGACATAACCCCGGAACAGAATTCCGGTGTAGTAGTCCTTCTTGTGCGCCAGACCTAAGTCTACGCGAATCTTGCCGGAGTATCCCATGGAGCAGAGCGCTTCATAGATACCGCGCAGGTAGTTGAGCTTCTCTTTCAGCTCCGGGCTGTACATGTACTTCTCCGCCTCACCGAACACCTCGGATTCTCCGAACAGCGACGGCAGTGCACGGCAGGCTTCGGCAGCCGCGCCCTCAATGCCGGACAGCGCTTCGTTCAGCGCGGGGTAGTTCTTGCTCTCTATCAGCGAGTGAACAAGCTCCGATTGCTCCTCCGGGAGGTTGAGGTCGTTCACCACGGTGCGGAAAATGCCGCTCTCGCCAATCTCCAGACGGAAATCCTCGTCACACGCGAACAGCGCCTGCGCCGCCAGCGACACCGCTTCGTAGTCCGCAGCGATGGTTTCGCCGCCGAGAATTTCTATGCCGCTCTGTGTGAATTCATCGTCACGACCGCTGTTCTTGGGGTTCACCATGAATATGCTCTGGTTGTAGTACAGCTTCAGCGGCAGAGCCTCGGCGCGTAGCCGGGTCGCCGCAAGTCTTGCTATCGGCATGGTGTTGTCCGGGCGCAGTACCATAAGACGGTTTTTGCCGTCCACCAGCTTGTACATGTTCTCCTGTGGGAAGTAATGCACCTTTCCGTTGAATACATCATAGAATTCCAGACCGGGGGTAGTTACCTCCGAGTAGCCATAAGCAGTGAAAATCTTTCGAAGCCGCTCCTGAATACAGCGCTTAGCCTGACATTCGTCAAACAGAAGATCCCGGGTACCCTCCGGGGTGAGTAAATCGTATCTTTTCAAGTTCTTTTTTCCTCCGCTTTAGTATGGTAACGTGCTAACACACTACCAAATTACAATAATATAATACCACAACCCAGCCATATTGTCAAGGACCGGACAATTTTTTGGCAGAATATACAGCCGGTTTCAACAAAACGCAGTGAATAGGCGCAGATTTCACATATATCCGCGCCTGTCCGAAGCGTAATTACATATCGAACAGCGACATCTGCGCCGATTCAGGGATATCGCCGAACACACCCATTTCCCGCATTTTGTCGATGACTGTGCTGTTCAGACCGCTCTGCTGCTGGATATCGTCAATGCACATGTAGTTGCCCGCGTCAATGACCTCTTTCAGCTTGAACGCAGCGTTAGAGCCGCAGCCGGCTATCGCGAGATACGGCATACGCAGCTTGCCGTCCTCTATATTATAGGTCGCCGCACCGGACTTCTTCGCGTCCACCGGAAGCACGCCGATACCGCGGCACATCATCTCGTTGACAAGAATAAGCGCGTCCAGAGTCGCCTTTTCCTTTGCACTGGGATTGCTCATCGCCTGAATCTCCTTGATGCGCGTCTTTACTGCGTCCTTGCCGCGCAGTACTACGTCAAGTTCGATATTTTCAGTATGCTTTGTAAGCGTCGCCGCATAAAACTCGTGAGGCTTGTTTATCTTGAACCAGCACAGCTTTACCGCCGCCGTAACATAAGCCGCCGCATGCGCCTTCGGGAACATGTACTTTATCTTCTTGCAGCTCTCAACGTACCACTCGGGAACGTTGTTGTCCTTGAAAGCCTGATAGATAGTGTCGTCAAACAGCTTCAGAGCGTTACCCTTACGGGTTATCTCCATTATCTTGAACGCAAGTCCCGGCTCAACGCCCTTGTGCATGAGGTAGACCATGATATTATCACGCGTTCCGATAACCTCGGAAATGGTGCAGGTGCCGTTCTTAATGAGGTCCTGCGCATTGCCAAGCCAAACGTCCGTGCCGTGCGACAGACCGGAGATCTGAAGCAGGTCGGAGAAGTTCTTCGGCTGCGCGTCCTGAAGCATCTGCATAGCAAAGCCCGTACCGAACTCCGGTATTCCGAAAGTGCCGCATTTCGCGCCGATATCCTCGGGCGTTACCCCCAGCGGCTCGGTGGATACGAACAGGTCGTAGATGTTACGGTCGGTGGTGGGAACGTCTGAAATCTTTATTCCGGTCATGTCCTCAAGGTGCTTGTACAGGGTCGGCACATCGTGTCCCAGTTCGTCCAGCTTCAGAATAGTGTCATGAAGCGCGTGGAAGTCGAAGTGGGTGGTTATCATGTCGCTCTCGGTCTTGTCCGCCGGGTGCTGTACCGGGGTGAAGTCGTACACCTCATAGTCGTTCGGGACAACGACCATTCCGCCGGGGTGCTGTGAGGTCGTTCTCTTAACACCCGTGCAGCCTATGGATAGCCGCTCCATCTCGGCGTTATTGAATTCAATGCCGCGTTCCTCGCAGTACTTCTTGACGAAACCGAACGCAGTCTTGTCCTGTACCGCCGAGATAGTACCCGCCTTGAACACGTGGTCTTTACCGAACAATTCTTCTGTGTAGCGGTGTACCTTGCCCTGAACCTCGCCGGAGAAGTTAAGGTCGATATCGGGCGCCTTGTCGCCCTTGAAGCCGAGGAACGTTTCAAACGGGATATCGTGACCGTCACGAATCATATCCGTGCCGCACTTGGGGCAGTTCTTCTGGGGCAGGTCGAAGCCCGAGCCTACCGAGCCGTCGGTGACGAACTCGTTCCAGCGGCACTTGGGACAGCGGTAATGCGGTGCGAGGGGATTTACCTCGGAGATACCGGACATTATCGCCACGAAGGACGAGCCTACCGAACCACGCGAGCCAACAAGATAGCCGTTGTCCTCTGAGTATTTAACCAGCTTCTGTGCTATCATGTAAAGCACCGAGAAGCCGTACTTGATGATAGCGTCCAGCTCCTTTTGCAGTCGGGCAGAAACTATCTCCGGTATCTTGTCCTCGTAGCCGTACCAGTTCATCGCCCTTGTCCAGCAGAGGTTCTGTAATTCCTCCTCTGCGCCCTCGATGGACGGGGTGTATGTCCCCTTGGGGATAGGACGGATATCCTCCACCATATCCGCTATTGCGTTGGGGTTGGTGATTACTACCTCCTGCGCCTTTTCCTCGCCGAGATAGCTGAACTCCTCCAGCATTTCATCGGTGGTGCGCAGATAGAGCGGCGCCTGATTGTCCGCGTCCTTAAATCCCTGACCGGCTTGCAGTATCTTGCGGAAGATACCGTCCTCCTTGTTCATGAAGTGAACGTCGCAGGTCGCCACCACCGGCTTGCCGAGCTTCTCGCCGAGCTTGACGATCCGGCGGTTTAGCTGCCGCAGACCCTCGTCGTCCGGCACTCTGCCCTCACGCACAAGGAACTCGTTGTTGGCAATCGGCTGTATCTCGAAGTAGTCATAGATGGAGGCTATCTCCTCAATGACCTCCTGCGGCTTGCCGTCCAGTATCGCCCGGAACAGCTCACCCGCTTCGCAGGCGCTGCCGACGATAAGCCCCTCCCGGTGCTTCTGTAACTCAGACAGCGGTACTCTCGGCTTGCGGTAGAAGTAGTTCAGGTTGGAGTAGCTGACCAGCTTGTACAGGTTTTTCAGTCCCACCTGATTCTTTGCTATGATTATCATGTGGTAGGTGGGCTGCTTCTTAACGTCCACATCGCCGAGTATCCGGTTGAAGTCCCCGAATTTCTCCGGGGAATGTCCCTTGCAGGAAACAGTCACCAGCGAAATGAATATCTTTGACAGCATTTCCGCGTCATCGATAGCGCGGTGGTGGTTGAAGTCGCCCAGCTTATATTCCTTAGCAACAACGTCCAGCTTATGCTTCTTCAGGTGCGGGAGCGCTGCTCTGCACAGCTTCAGCGTATCCGCAAAGCGCATATCGTACTTGATTTCGTTCCGCTCGCACACCTTTGAGATGAACGAGGTGTCGAAGTCCGCGTTGTGCGCCACCAGCACGCCCTTTCCTGCAAACTGAATGAACTGCTCAACCGCAGTTTTCTCGTCCGGAGCGTCCTCCACCATAGCGTCGGTGATACCTGTGATGTCGGTGATGTTGGGCGGTATCGGTATGCCGGGGTTGACGAAAGTCTGGAAACGCTCCACTTCTTCAAGCCCGTGCAGCTTTATCGCGCCGATTTCGGTGATATGGTCGCTCTCGCGGCTTAGCCCGGTGGTTTCTATGTCGAACACGATAACGTCATCGTTCAGGCTGTAATCGTTACAGCCGGACACCAGCGCGCCGGAATCGTTGACGAAATAAGCTTCCATGCCGTAAAGTATCTTGAACTCGCCGCCGTCCTTGCGAATCTTCTCAACGGTGTTCATTGCTTCCGGGTAAGCCTGAACATTGCCGTGGTCGGTGATTGCTATTGCCTTGTGTCCCCATGCGTAAGCCTGCTTCACAAGCTCTGCGGGGGGAGTTACCGCGTCCATATCAGACATGGTGGTATGCAGATGTAATTCCACGCGTTTCTGATCTGCCTTGTCCTGACGCTTCTTCACCTTGACCGAAGCGATGGAGTATGGGCGAATCTGGAGCACATGTGTGAAGGAATCGGTTTCAAACTTGCCGGTGAGGATAATTGCCTTACCGGGCTTTATGTTGCTCTTGATTATGTCGCTGTTTTCCGTCTGGGTGATGATTTTCAGTATTTCAGAGGAGGTCTTGTCCGAGAAATACGCGGTGAAAATGAATGTATTTCCGTCCCGGGAGGTCTTTTCGTCGGTCTTGAACACCTCGCCCCAGAGAGTCACCTCGTCCCCCTCGCCGAAAGCCTCGCTCATCATGAGCGGCGCTTCGCTTATTCCCTTGCCGTAGAACAGAGAAGCAGTGCTTTCCAGCTTGTCCGACTCAAACGGCAGCTTTATCTCCTTCGGCTCTTTCAGCACAGCAGGGCCTCTCCTGCCGCCGTTTCCGCCCTTGCCCTGAAAACGGTTCTCGGAGGGATGCGGCGCGGGGGTGTAGGGTACTATCTTCACCGGGTCTTTCTCTCCGGCTTTGATGTACTCCTCCATGTTCACCTCTGACACGCCGGTGAACTGGACATGTATCTGCTTCTTGAAGAACCCGCTCACCAGACGCTCTATCTTCTTGTCTATCTCCATCTGGATAAGCATGTCACGACCGCCGGATTTCAGCGATATCTCGCAGTTCTCGCCGTCGCTGCTTATCTCTGCGTCATCGAGGTAGCCGTTCACCGCCGCGTTTCTGTCCTTAAGCAGCGCGATTATCTCCGTGAGGTAGTCCGGAGTGTAGAGTGCTTCGTGGTAGCTTGGGTAGATCTTCGTTTCAACGCCGCCCGCAGCGGAGGTTATCTGCCGCTCCGCAGCAAGTATTTCTGCCGCGGGGCAAAGCTCGTCCAGCCCGAGATTTATAAGTATCTCGTTGTTCTGCTCGGTGTATACTATCTTCAGGACTGTGCCCCCGGCAGCAGTCTGCGGCAGGTCAAGTCCGTCGAAAAGCTGACCTAATGTTGTTTTTTTTGCGGACATTCGCAACTTCCTTCCTCATTTAACGCCCCTGCATCACAGCAGGTCTATCTCTTTTTTCAGTTCTTCCAGAAGCCTGTCCTCCGGCACCTTGCGGAGTATCTCTCCTTTGCGGAAGATAATGCCCTCGCCGTTGCCGCCGGCTATCCCGATGTCGGCTTCCCTGGCTTCGCCCGGACCGTTGACTGCACAACCCATCACTGCCACCTTTATCGGCTTGTCAATACCCGCACAAAGCTTCTCCACCTTTTCCGCAAGCGGTATCAGCGCTATTTTGGTTCTTCCGCAGGTCGGGCAGGATACTATCTGCACTCCCCCGCCCATTCCGATGGCGCGGAGAATGTCCTTTGCGGCGTATATCTCCTTCACCGGGTCGGCGGTCAGGCTCACGCGTATCGTGTCGCCGATGCCGTCGCACAGAAGCGAGCCTATCCCCACCGCGGACTTCACCAGCCCCATGCGCTCCGTCCCGGCTTCGGTCACACCGAGGTGCAGCGGGTAGTCCACCTGCTGCGCAAGCAGCCGGTACGCAGCTATCATCAGCTTCACGTCCGAGGATTTTATACTGATTACGATATCGTCGAAATCACACTCGTTCAGCAGCTTAACATGGTTCAGCGCGGACTCCACCAGCGCCTCCGGCGTGGGACTGCCGTATTTCTCCAGCAGAGGGCGCTCCAGCGAGCCGGAGTTCACACCAATGCGTATAGGCACAGAGCGCTTTCTGCAAGCGTCTGCGACTGCCTTTACACGGTCTTTCCCGCCGATATTGCCGGGATTAATGCGAACCTTATCCACACCCGCTTCAACTGCGGCGACAGCTATCCTGTAATCAAAGTGAATGTCCGCCACCAGCGGGATATTCACCGCTTCCTTTATCGCAGGAATAAGCTGAACGTCCTCGATAGTGGGTATCGCCGCCCGG
>JBJFGA010000356.1:0-6781 GCA_051892275.1 Oscillospiraceae bacterium
ACCGCGGTATAACTCGCTCTGGGAAGCGCCCTTTTCCGGCTTTATATAAAGCTGTGGGAAACGCTTTGCAAGGTCACTTATAACCAACAAAATTCACACCCCATTTTCCTTAAACATCGACCCTCTGCCGCTCCACCAGCTCCGCAAAGAACCCGCCCTGCTCAATAAGCTGCTCATAAGTCCCGTCCTCTATAATTTTGCCGCCGTCCAGAACGATTATGCGGTCGCAGTGGCGTATCGTGGAAAGTCTGTGCGCGATAACTATTCTTGTGCATTTCAGCGTGTCAAGGGAGTCCGCAATTTTCTTCTGCGTGATGTTATCAAGCGCCGAGGTTGCCTCGTCAAGAATGAGTATCTTAGGCTTGGGAGCAATCGCGCGCGCTATCATCAGACGCTGTTTCTGACCGCCCGAAATACCGCCCGAACCCTCGGATATCATGGTCTGCATTCCCATGGGCATTTCGCGGATATCTTCCGCAATTCCCGCGAGTTCCGCTGCTTCCCACGCTTCGTCTAGGGTAAGCTCCGGCGCGGAAATGCTTATGTTCTCGAACAGACTGCCCTGAAGCAGCTTGCCGTTTTGTATAACCGTGCCGATATTGTGCCGCAGGGATTTCGGGTCGAGGGTCTGCATATCCCGCCCGTCGTAGTAAATCGCGCCCTTTTGCGGCTTCTCAAACCCCAGCAGCAGCCGCACCAGCGTGGATTTTCCACAGCCCGTCTTGCCGACTATCGCAACGTACTGCCCCGGGCGGATTTTCAGCGATAGGTCATCAATGACGTTCGGCATACTGTCGTTGTAGCGGAACGAAACGTTGTTCAGCTCCACACCGCCGGAAAGCCGCTCCACCATCTGCTTGTCCTCGGAAACTTCGGGAACTGCATCCAGAATGGGCTTTGCCATGTCAAGAACAGGGCGAATCTGCGCCGCGTTCAAAGCCATTCCGGCAAGCGACATAAACGCTCCCGAAACCATTCCATAAGCCGCTGTGAACGCGTAATAGTCCGCCACGGAAACGCCGCTTTCTATCGCAAAAAAGTACATCACAAACGTCCCAAGCAGCGAAATTGTAAGCCCTATCGTGCCGGCTATTATCATGTAAGTTGGCTTGCCGTAGCTGTGCTTTATTTCCTCGTTGAAGTGCTTCGCCCAGCGGGTGAACGCACGTTTTTCCGCACCCGCCAGCTTTATTTTCTGAATACCCGTGATAAGGGAGTAGGTCATGCCGTTGCCCTTGCTAGATGTCATCATCGCGGCTTTGCTTTCTTTCATCTGGGTGAGGGTGCTGAATACCGAATATGCGATAGTAAGCAGCGTAATGCACAGCGACGGTATAACAAGCGTCGGCGCGTAAATAAACACCTGCGAGATGTACGCCAGCGAGAACACCGTGGAAAGTCCCGTCACCATAAACGCGGAAACAAGCGTGTTGCAAAGCGAGTTTATGTACTGCGACCGCTCCGCTAATTCACCCGAGCTGTAATCCTTAAAAAATCCTGCCGGGAGCGACATTATCCGTGCCATTACCGCCGCCTGAACGGAAATGTTCATCTGCGTGTTTATGCGGTTCGTCACCAGTGATTTCACCGCACCGACCATCATGCTGCTAAGGCTCACGCAGACGGAAAGTACCGCCGCCGCAAGCAGAAGCCGAATGCTGCCGTTTTCGATAACGTCCGAGAAGATTATATGCGTAACTTTCGGGCTTATCATGCCTATCAGCGTAGTAATTCCCATCATAACCACGACAGCCACCAGCGAGGACACCGGCACGCACTGAATGATATATTTTATCAGCGCAGGAATACCGATCTTCTTCATCGGGAACGGCTTGTAGAAGCAGATCGCGTCTTGTTCCAGAAGCTGTTCGGTTTTCTTGTTCAGCCGTGTTTTTTGCCCGTTTTCGATTATGCTGTAACCGTAGGTTTTGTTCGGCAGAAGCGCCACCACGGTGCCGTCCTTTTTTCTGCCGAGCATTGCGCCCACCGCGTCCTTGTACCAACCGCTTTCTAGAATTACCTCGCGTCGCATGATACCATACGGTCGGCAGGCATATTCCAGCTGCTTGTCAAGGTCGGTTATGCGGTCGGGAATTTCCTTCGGCTTGCAGTGGTAGTACCGCAGGATTATATCAATCGCGCCGCGAATCTTCGCGTTTGCGTCCGCTTCGGTGGCGGTCTTTTGCCGTGTTATCGTGTCGGAAAGCTGCGCCATTACCTCGGAAAATTCCTCGTCGTCGCGGCTTTTCCGCTGTTTAATTTGTTCGTCAAACCAGCCCATCTGCTCACCCCCTTACTCAGTCGTGACAAGCTCAGTGTACTTGCCGCCCTTTGCGAAAAGCTCCGCATGAGTTCCGCGCTCTACCACCTCACCGTGGTCGAGAACGAGAATTTCGTCACAGTCGCGGATAGTTGAGAGACTGTGCGCCACGACTATGCAGGTGATTCCGCGCTCTTGAATCGCTTTCACGACCTCGTATTCCGTCTTTGCGTCCAGAGCGGAGGTCGCCTCGTCAAGTATAACGATAGTGGGGTCTTGAGCGAGGGCACGGGCTATTTCAAGGCGCTGCCGCTGACCGCCGGACAAGTCCTTACCGCCCTCGGTGAGCTTGTAGTTATAGCCGCCGTCACGCTTCATTATGTCGTCATGAATTTGAGCGTCCCGGGCGGCGAGTATCATCTCGAAATCCTCGATAGAGGTGTCCCACATTTTGATGTTGTTAGCGATAGTGTCCTCAAAAATGATTATGTCTTGGTCTACGACCGCAAGAGAGCCTGTAAAAACGCTTCTGTCAATACTGCGAAGCGGCTTTCCGTCAAACAAAATTTCACCGCTCCACGGCTGATATAAGCCGGAAATCAGCTTTGAAATCGTGGATTTTCCGCATCCGGAAGAACCCACCAGCGCAACGCGGCTGCCGGGTTTCAGCGATAAATTGAAATCCTTTATAAGTGGGTTCGCAAGCTTGGAATAACCGAAAGTGACGTTCTTCAACTCAATGTTTCCGGTCAGTTTTGCATAGGAAATTTCCTCACCGTTATCCGTAGTTTCGGTCTGGTAGCAGACGTCCTCCGGGTACTGCATTACGTCCTCGATACGCTCCATCGAGGTACGCATTTCCTGTAAGCTCTGGCTTGCGGAAATAAACGAGCTTGCGGGCGCTGTGAACGAACCGAGAAAGCCCTGGAACGCCGATATCATGCCGACCGTGAAGTCCCCGTTGATGGCAAACCACACGCTCAGAAACATTACCGCCGAATTACACAGCATTGACACAATAGAGGGTATCATGCCTATGTACTGATTCATTCGTGCGAACCGCACGGACTGCGTATTCACGCTCGCCTGATAGCCTGCCCAGCGCCGGAAAAAGCCGTTTTCCGCGCCGCTTGCCTTGATGGTTTCCACCATTTCAATGCCGGCAACAGTCGTGCTGGACAGCTTCGCGGAGTCGCGCATTTGAACTCTTGTGAGGTTCACACGCTTCTTTGAAATGAACCGCGACATGAACAGATTTATGACAATAGACAGCAGTCCCACCATTGTGAGAAGCGGGCTGTAACGTATCATTACAAACAGGTAAAACACCGCCATAATGCCGTTCAAGGCGAGGGGCGCAAAGGTGTTGACTAAGCTCCCGGCAATGCCTGCGTTGGAGCTTTGGCGGCTCTGAATATCGCCTGCCATGCGCTGTGAGAAGAAATTCATCGGCATATGCAGAACCTTCCACAAAAACGTGGAGTTGCCTACTACGTCCATTTTGCCGTTGATTTTGTTGGAGTAGATCGCTTCGACTGCCGAAATTATGATTTGAATTGCGGAGATAACCGCCAGACCTATCATGAACGGCATAAACCATTCGGGATTTTGGTGGGTCAGCAGTCGGTCGTAGAAAATGCGCGAAAATCCCGGCTGAATTACGCCCATAAGCGTGGAAATAAGGCTGCAAATAACCACGAACGCTATCGCCACTCCTGCGCCCTGCAAGCGGTTTCGCACGAATTTCAGCACGCTTTTCGGCTTGCCGCTGGGCTGAAAATTCTCGCCGGGTTCTATCATCAGGCAAATGCCGGTGAAGGACTTATCGAACTCGTCCATTGACACGGCTCTAGTGCCGCGTGCGGGGTCGTTGATCATCGCTTTGCCGCCCTTGAAGCCGTCCAGCACCACGAAATGGTTGAAGTTCCAGTGGATTATGCAGGGGAATTTGCCCTCTTTTTTAAGCTCGTCCGGCTCGAAGCGGTAGCCCTTTGCGGTGAAGCCGTAACTTCTCGCCGCAACGAGGACGTTCTTTGCGTTTGAGCCGTCCCGGGACACGCCGCAGTCCTCGCGCACCTGCTCCAGCGGAATCCACTTGCCGTAGTATGCCATCACCATTGCAAGGGACGCCGCGCCGCATTCCAGAGCTTCCATCTGCATTATTACCGGGACTTTCGCCGCGCCTTTTGTTATGGGAGATTTGATTTTTACTTTTTCAGCCATGTCGTACCTCAATTGATAACAAAGGTCTTGGGGGAAACGCTGTCAACGACTATCTCTGCGCCGTAAATTCCGTCCGGGGCTGCTTCACCGGAGTTCGCTGCAGTCACAGCGTACACCCATTCCTCCGGCTTGAAATTCCCGACATGAAGCGCGTAATCGCTGAGGACGCTGCCTGCGCTGACCGGCTGTGCTGAAATTCCGGACACGGTTAACTCCGCGCCGTTCAGGTTTATCTTCATTCCCGGCTGAACGCTCTCTGCTTTTTCCTCGCCGACATAGCAAGTAACAGTGCCGTTTTCGCTCACCGCCGCCGCTTTTACTACCGTGTCCAGCCTGCCGAACACGCCCCACGCGCAAATGCCGATAAGTAGCACCACAATGCCGCCGAGAAGCAGCCAAACACCGGGGTTCGCGACCTTTATGTAGTCGGTCAGCTGCTCCGGAGAAGAAATGCGGTCGAGGCTCTTTTTTCTGAATATGCTTTCTTTCATAATTGTCCTCCGATAGAAAAATCTTACTGAACTTGATCCCTGTTTTTATCCTATTTTCGTAAGATGATTCTCCGATACTTCGACCTCTTTTGTGCCGCCGTCAGGCATAACACTGTATGTGGAGTAAAATGTGAGGTCGAACATATCCTGACTTTTCTTATAGCTTTTTGAAACTATAATGCCTTCAAACTCTACCCTGGAACGAGTGCTGTAATCGTAATAAGAACACTTTACTCTGTCCCCCGGCTCATAAGCATAAGTGAGCTGATTTGGGTTGCTTGCGGTGTTTGCTCCTCCGCTTACCTTCTTTAGTTCCTCATCAGGTAAATCCATTATGTTCTTTTCTTCCTGTTTCATAATAAACACCTTTCCTTTCTTAATTATTCATTGTACATTTGTGAGTATTTGCCTGTTGTAAATTCTGCCCACGAATATTCTACCATGTATTCGCCATGAAAGGAATTTATCGCTACAACGTCCATGTTTTCGTAGTCGTAGGCATCGCATTTTATCTTTGTAACGTCCAAAGCAAGCTGATTCCAGCCTTTTATAAGAATGTCACCTATCCCTGCGGAAGAAAGCGTTTTGCGCAGGGAAGCAATGATAGAGGTAGTCTTGTTTTTCAAATTGGAATCATAGGGAGCGTCCTCCCAGAGAATGGCGGATATTTCCTTTGTGGTAACTGACGCACCGTGCCTGTCCACGAGGAATGCAAGCAATTCCTTTGCTTTGCGGCGCTCAAACCTAAGAGCTTTTCCGTCCACCATGACCTCGAAATTGCCAAAGGTATGCATTCGGATATCACGAGGGAGATCACATTGCTCCGAACGCCAGTCTGTCACCATTTCGTCCAGCACCCGGCGGATATCTTCGGCACGAACGGGTTTTAGAAGATACCCCTTTGCGAAAAGACCGAATGCATCAATTGCATACTCGCTGTATGCTGTGCAGAATATCAGCGTTATATTTGGGCAAATCTTCTTTAGCTGACGGGCAAGTTCCAGACCGTTCAAACCCCGCATTTGTATATCCAGGAACGCATAACGAAGTTCATCGGAGCATTCGCCAAGGCTTTGTACCCATTTTATCGCTTCGTTGGGCTTGCGTTCGCAGTGTATCTCGCTTCCGGGAAACACTTTATTCAGTTCGTTTTCAAGGGATTTCAACGATAAGTGTTCGTCATCTACCGCAAGTATGTACATGGTATCCTCACTTCAAATGAATTTTAATAAACAAACTCAAAGACGACCTCTTCAATGGTGGCTGAAAAAAGGAAACGCTGATCAAATCAAATTCGCTTTATTCGATGCGTTCCGTTTGCCCTAGGAATTAAGGCTTACCGATGTGCCAAATAATCCTGAGTAACCCATTTGGTTGAGAAATCATCATCAAACCGAATACTATAATAGGGGATATACCATGTACCATTAGCATACACTTCTTTCGCGCGTCTGTCAATTACTACTGCATCATAGTTTTTAAACCACCCGTCATATTTGACAGAATCGCCGATTTTAAATTCAAAAACGACATCTTTCGCTTTCAATTTAATTCCCGCACATTCCCAGTCAACTCCTCCCGACGCGTTTTCAAGTTCATCGTCTGAAAGCTCTCGGCTTGTGGCTTTCTTTTGTGAGATAAATGCCTCAAATTCTTCCGCAGTGCCGTTTACATTGTGTTTCGTAAGAAAATCCTGAAGGCACTCTTCCATGCAGGCTTTGTCCAGCTCGCATGCAAGAGCCTCGTTTTCTTTTGCCTCGTTATAGAATTGCTCGATAGTTTTCATAAAATGTTTACCTCCTAAAAA
>JBJFGA010000357.1:0-28947 GCA_051892275.1 Oscillospiraceae bacterium
TCTTCCTTTCGTAGGGTTTTGTTGCATTTCACCTTTCTTTGTGTTATAATGACATTAGCAAGGAGGTGAAAAGCATGAATACATTCTGCCCATTTCTCAAGGATGAATGTCGCTCTGATTGTGTTTTCAGAATTCGTCAAACCGTAGTTGACGCGGAAACTAAAACAGTTTGCCGACTGGTTTCCGCAACAACCGTGAACTCTGAACTGTGCGACATAATCATCAGGGAGAAGGAGGAGGGTTCAGAAAGCGGTCAGTAAAGTCCGCTAAGTAGTCCTGCTCCGGCACCGTTGCTCTGTTCTGGATAACTTTTCCGCAAAAGGAAAGTATATCTTCAGCGTCAGCAACGGTGCATTTGTTTTTTCCGAGGATATCGAGTATCGCCGCCGCTGTCTTGACACTGTTTTCGGTTATTATCAATCCCATTGTTTTCACCTCCAATCATTCTGTATCTAAGGCTCAATTCTTCCACAGCTCATTCTTTATGCGCCGCTCAACGTCCTCGGTCAAGGAGCGTTCACCGCTGAATATTTGCGAAATGTACGGAGCGGAAACCCCTATCCTTTCGGCAAGTATTCGCTGGTTTATCCCGAGGTCTATCATGCGTTTGCGAGCCTTGATTACAAACGCCTTTTCGCTTGCGTTGATATGTATCACCTCCGCTAAAAATATTTGCAACAAAACCTTGACAAAACCCGCATGATGTGTTATATTAAAGGTAGAGAGATTTCAATATTCCACAGGCTGTTTTGCTTTGAAAAGGTCATGCAGAACGGTGAGCTTTGCTTTGTCCTTTTCGTAAATTTTGTTTGCAAATATATTATACTCGTATATTCACGAATTGTCAACAGATATAATCGTGTATGTACGAATTTTGTCATTGTATACAATTATTTTTGTGAGCATTTGTACAAAAAAACAAAAACCGCTCCGAAGAGCGGTAGAAAGGAAACGATATGAAACTTGACCCAGATTGCGTGAGAGATATTTTGTTTACTGTCGAGGAAACCACAACGCTTGAAACACCGTGCTTTATCAATCAAGATTATCAGCAAGTCGAACGATTACAGAAATATGATTTTTCAGTAATTGCATATCATGTAAATCAGTGTGCCTTATACGATTATTTCACGCAAGTAGAGTTTGATGGACAATGGAACAGTAAAATATATGACCTTACACCAAAAGGTCACGAGTTTATAGCGCATATTCGCGACAACACCATGTGGAACAAGACAAAGAGAAAAGCCGCCGAGATTGGTGTAGCTTCTTTGCAGATGTTAGCACAAATCGCAGCGGCAATTGCACAAGCCCAAATAACAGGCTTGATAACTTGACTACCTGTTACGGTCTTTCCAGTTTTTCATGAAAAGTTCGTCCTTGTCTTCTTTTTCGCACTCGTCGATGATTTCAACGAGCGTCTTGCTCATGGTTTTCATCGCGGCAAGCAGAGCCACTATTACTAATACAAAATTAGCAACGAGGCAGACGAGACAACAAATAATCATAGTAGCAATTTCCATATCATTCTCCTATCCAGTAATGTTTGTTGTGGGGGTATGATTATATTATAATCGTAAATATACGAATTGTCAATAGAAAGAAAGGAGTTTTTTTCAATGGATTTTATTAACATGATTGCTCGAATTGAAAAACTATGCCAAGAGAGAGGTATCAATAAGACAACAGCCTATGTCCACAGTGGAGTTGGAAAAGACTTTGGAGCAAACATAAGAAAAGGCAATATCCCGTCTGCCGAAAAGGTACGGGCGCTTGCCGATTACCTCAACTGCTCCACCGACTACCTACTCGGCAAAGAAACCGAAACCGTCACCCTTTCTCCGAAGCAGCAGAAAGTTCTTGACTTATACGACAGCCTATCTCCGGAACAGCAGGCGAGCTTTGAGCAACTTCTTGACAGTGTTCTTGGGTTGAAAAAGTAGCAATAATGTAGTCGGCTTGTTCATCAGTTAGCTTGCTGATTTTCTGGATAATTTCTGAACTCAATTCTATCAGCCCTTTCTTTTGTTCATATTTTATCACAAACACGAACATTTATCAAGAACAAAATGTATCTCAAAAGGCGCAGATTAACATAAAAAGAGTGATATAATAAATTTATCCCCTGCCCAAAAGAGCAGGGGAAACTAACCATAAAAGTATACTTGTAATAATCGCGCGGATTATTGTAAGTATAGCTAGAAAGGAGCGCCCCCATGGCAAGCGCAAAAAAGCTCCCCAGCGGAAGCTGGAGAGTGAACCTATATATCGGAAAGACCCCGGACGGCAAGCGCCAGTACAAAAGCTTCACCGCCGAAACGAAGAAGGAAGCGGAGTTCCTCGCGGCGCAGTATAACCAGAACCACATAGACGTGAACCGCTCCGAACTGCCGCTTCATGACGCAGTTGAGCGATATATCAAGAGCAAGGAAAACGTGCTGTCGCCGTCAACGGTGCGTGGGTACAACAATATCCTAAAGAAACATATCCCCTCTCTTATGGCGGTGAAGATACGCGACATCAACGCAGAGATGGTGCAGGAGGAATTCAACCTCTTCGCCAAAGACCACAGCCCCAAGACCTGCCGTAATACTCATGGGCTGATAGCGTCAGTCCTTTCCATAGAACGCCCCGACATAGTATTGCGGACTACCCTGCCACAAAAGAAGAAACGGGATATATATGTCCCCGATGAAAAAGAGATAGACCAGATACACCAGCTTATCAAGGGCAACGTTATGGAACTGCCGTTCGTTCTGGCGGCTGAATGTGGTCTGAGGGCTTCGGAGGTAGCAGCGCTGCAGGTCAGCAGCGTATTCCCCGACCGCGTCGAGATAAAACAAGCAATGGTGCCGGACAAAAACAACAAGCCCACATTGAAAGACCCCAAGAGCATTAGCGGATATCGAAGCATTCCAATTTCAAAGGGCTATCCGAATTCATCATTGAGCACTCCTCCGGCGGTGAGTTCGTGTGCAATCTCAGCAGCAACAATATATCCACTTACTGGAACCGCTTCAAGGAGAACAACGGATTGAACGACGACCTTGTATTCCATGCCCTACGTCACCACTTCGCAAGCCGCTGCCTGCTACTGGGTATGCCGCAGAAGTATATCGCCGAGCTTATGGGTCATGCAGACACTACAATGATTGAAAAAGTCTATCAGCACGTCTTTCCGTCCGCTATGGAGGAATACGCAAACAAGCTCCGGGAGCAGAGCAAGAAATTTATAGAAAAATAATTTATGCAACACGAAATGCAACACAAATCTTTGCAACTTGTTTATTCATGCGGTGTAAAACGCTTTTGGATAGGGTTCAAATCCCTCTTTCTCCGCCAATTAAGCCGCGCAGAACAGCGCGGTTTAATTTTTTTATGTAGATATCCCCGCCAGCAAGGCGGGGTTTGTTGTATGGTCAGAAATGAACAGGAGGACATCATGATTGAAATTACCCTTGCGAAACCATCTGAAAAGAATATACTCAAAAATCTCCTTGAAAAATATCAATACGAATTTTCCCAGTGGGACAAGCGGGACGTTGACGAAAACGGACTGTACGGCTACGAATACCTCGACTGCTACTTCACCGAGGAAAACCGCTTCCCCTACTTCATAAAGGTGGACGGAAAGCTCGCCGGATTTGCAATGATAAGCGACTACCCGGAGGTGCCCGACCGCCAGACCGACTTCTGCCTGTCGGAATTCTTCGTGATGCACAAGTACCGCCGCAGCGGCGTAGGGCGCGAGGTCGTCCGGCAGCTTCTGGAGCGCCACCACGGGCGCTGGCAGCTGAAGCGCCACCCGAACAATACCGCTTCTGTCCACTTCTGGAACAAGGTCATAGCGGAGCTGACAAACGACTGCTTCACACTGGTGGAAGCCTATCCAGACCACGAGGTGGACTACGACGATGGCACACCCGCCGACGTGTTCTTTTTCGAGAACTGACTATACCGTGATCTTATCGCGGTTCTTTTCAAGCGTCTTCGCGCCGATACCGCTCACCTTCACAAGATCGTCCACGGACGTGAAATAGCCGTGTTCCTCGCGGTACTCCACTATCGCCCGGGCTTTAGCCTCGCCTATCCCGTCCAGCTTGACAAGCTCGCTCGCCGGGGCGGAATTTATGTTGATAAGCCACGAGTTTTCTGCCGGTGCGGGACTATCCTGCTGCTGCGCGACCGACGCCTGAAGCCCGGAAATGTTTATCTCAACAGGCTCGGCTGCGCTTATGTCCGCGGCTGAAACGGCTGCGGGCACAGTTTCATCCGATGGCGCGCGGGGCAGGTCTGGCACGCTGTATTCGGTCTGAACACCCGACTGTGCTTCCCGCGCGATACTGCTCTCCTGCTGCAAAGTCTGCTCTGGCAGGGAAACGGTAGGCTCTGCGGCTTCCGCTTCGGACTGACGTTCCGGCAGCCCCTGTATCACGATAGTATCCCTCTGGCTGACGTCGATATAATACCTCGCAACAGCCGCGACTATCCCCACCGCAATGCAGCCCCTGATGATGCTGTACATCACATCTGCGAACCGCAATGGTTTTCTGCTCATGCTTTCTCCTTAAAGTTATGTGATAATTCTTCCGACAATTTCCGCCATTTTTCGCGGGAAACAGGTCGTTCATTCGCTTTGACAGCACATTATTCCTGCTCTGACAGGAACACGCCGTATTTCGTTTTTAGCCGTTCCAGCATTTTGCCGAGCGGCTTGTTCAGTATCATCAGGAAGATGATGTTTGAAGCGCAGTAGATGCCGGTGACCGGTAACGCAGAGATCACCACCGCAGCCCAAATCCCGCCGGAAAAACCGCCGTCCACCGAAAGCACCGTCCACACGTCCATAACAAGAGAGTAAAACACCCCCGAAAGCACCCCGTAAATGCACAGCGGAAGCGGCTTATCCAGCAACCCGCGCTTCCCTGCAACACCTGCCGCAAGCCCGATAAGCCCCCAGCACAGCATCTGAAACGGCGTCCAGGGACCCTGCCCGAAATAGATGTTTGAAATTATCGCCGAAAGAGCGCCTATCATAAAGCCCGCCTGCCCGCCGAAATGGCGCGCCGCGATAACAACAACCGCCGCCACCGGCTTGAAAAATGGAACCGGCGCAAAGATGAACCGCCCTGCCGCAGAAAACGCCGTCATCACCGCAATCAGCACAAGCTCCCCCGCCGAGGGGGCGCGCTTTTCAAACGACAGGAAGAACGGCACACAGCACAGCAGTGCGGCTGCGGCGCTGGAGACCCAGAAGCCTGTTCCCCCGGAAAAAACTGCGCCAAAAACGGCGGCAGCGGCTACCCCTGCCGCCGCAAGGACGGATAAGATCTTTTTCATTCCTGATGTCTGCGCTCAATGCCCGCCAGGATATCGTCCACCTCATAACGGGATTTATCCCGTGAATCGTCGTCCTCGGTGATGAGGTCGCGGCGATTCTTGGCGGCAAGGATATCGGCGCTTCGGCGGGTGCTTTCCGACTTGGAGCCGCGTGCAGGTGCGGTTGCCAGCGCGTCCTCAAGGTCGATTATGGAACGGCTCTGCCTGCCGGTCAGCCCCTTGCCTATCTGTGGTGCCTCAGACTGGGTGAAGAACGCGTCAGGACGCTTCTGCTTCTTCGGCAGCTCAGGCAGTTCTTCGGTTTTCTCGGCAACCGGCTTCGGTTTCTTCGGCTTAGTTTCTGCCGTAGAAACAGGCTTCGGACCCGGCTTCACGACCGGTGTCACTGTGTTGTCTATGTAGCGCTTTGCGGCTACTGGAGCGGGGAGCGTTGCCTTCCCGGAACTCTGGGATACTGCTCCCGCCGTAACTTTCTCCTTCTGTTCCGGTTTGTCGGCAGACTTCTCCTGCTTTGACGCGGGAGAATTGAGCAGCGACAGCACCGCCGCGTCCGACATGGTGGGCGACGAGGACTTTGGTGAGGACTTCTTGTTGTCAAACGTGAACAGAACGCTGTCCGCGGTAGGTTTCTGCTGCTTTCCCACAGCGTTTCTGCGGTAGGACGCGCTGCCGCTCTCGCCAACCGAGATCTGCGGCTCGGCGTGTTCCTCGTCTCTGTTCTTGACCTGCGGGATTATTTCCGGGATAGGCTGCTCGGCGGACTTCCTGCGCAGCAGGTCGAACAGCAGAAGCAGCGCACAGGGTATCACCGCCATCACGAACACGCCCCACGGCGTCTTAGTGAAGCTGATGAACTCACCAAGAAACGGACTGCACCAGCCAGCCTTGCCGACAAGCGCGTTTTCGCTGATAATGGTGCTTTCGCTGCCGTTCACCAGAGAGAGATAATACACCCCGTCTGTCATCTTGAAATCGGCGTAATAGCCCATAGCGAGCGCCGCGTTCTTGTCCATAGGGTCGGTGCTGTAAAGCACGAGATTGCCCTCCTCAAGGTCGTAGGGCGCACAGGAAGTGGTGATAACGGCGCTCCCTGCGGGTACTGTATCGTAATCGCCGCTCTCGCAGATAAACATATTGAAGCCGAACACGCTGACCGTCTGCGCCGAACCAAAGGCAGCAGATGTCACCATCATCAGCACGCAAAGCGCGGCAAGCAGAACACACACCGCTATACCAACACCGCGGATAATTTTTTTGCCGAGATTTATAAAAAACACCTCTTTTGCACTTGACAAATCCAGATTTTAAGTATATAATAATATAGTCACGATTTGATTTAATCAGACATTCTGTATTTATTATATCATATAGATTTGTTTATTTCAAGCCTTTTTGCAAATTTCGTTGCAGTTTTTGCTGGTATAGCTCAGTTGGTAGAGCAGCGCATTCGTAATGCGCAGGTCGTGGGTTCGAGTCCCATTCCCAGCTCCAAAGTTTTGCCGCGCGAACGAGCGCGGCAAAACATCCGATTTTTCTTTCCCCGCCGGAATGGCGGGGAATTTTTGCTGTGTAGAATTAGTTTTATTTGTAACAAATTAACCGACCGCAAAAAACCGAAAAATCTCGTGCGCCTTTACAGCGGTAACTCGGTTCTTTTCCACTCCACGCTTCCCAATGCTTAGGAACACTTTGCCGCGCGAACGAGCGCGGCAAAACATCCGATTTTTCTTTCCCCGCCGGAATGGCGGGGAATTTTTGCTGTGTAGAATTAGTTTTATTTGTAACAAATTAACCGACCGCAAAAAACCGAAAAATCACGTGCGCCTTTACAACGGGTCTGTCCCTGCTGCCGCGCACAAATCTCTGGAATAACATATACGCCTTGTTACGCCGTAAGGCAGACAGGGCGTTTTCTGCGAACGGTACACGGGCTTCGGCATTATTGCTCCGACAGGAATGTCCTGATATCCGCACTTATCCTCCGATACTCGTAGTCGTGGACGTAATGCGGGCAGTCCAGTTCAATGCAGCGCCCGTTCTCCACCCCCGAAAGGTACTCTTTCGGAATGCTGCGCCATGTTTCCTCGTCAAATCCCGTTGCGCCCGAACCGTCAGAAACAAACAGCAGCATTGGGCTCTGCGGCGCGGCAAGGCTGCTGACCTTTTTTGCGTTCTCCTTAACGGCTTCGGTTTCGTTTATCATGGTAACTGTCGCGGTTCGGCGGTAGAATATCGCACGGTACAGTTCCTTTTCTTCATCGGTCAGACTGCCGTATTTAATCGCGTCGCTTTCGGAAATACCCGGGATAAACCGCGTGATACCTATTCCTGCCGCAAGCTGTGCAGCCCTCATAAGCGGCATATTTATACTCATATCGTCATAGTATCCCGGCACCGCCATGTCCAGCCCGATTATCGCCGAGACCTCCTGCGGGTACTGCTGCGCCCAGTAAAGCGCCTCCAGTCCGGACATTGAGTGCGGACAGAGTATGTACGGAGCTTCTATTCCGGCGGCTTTCAGCGCGGTGCGTGTGTCGGACAGCATAGAATCAATGTCCCGCGGCTTATCCACAACATCACTGAACCCATAGCCAAATTTCTCCACCACCACAATGCGGTATTCATCGCTCAGCAGCGAATAGAGGGACTTGAAATCCAGTATCGGCGAGCAAGTCCCCGCACCGGACAGAAACACCAGCGTTCTGTCCCCGCTGCCCTCGGTGTAGACGCTCATCTTGTGACCGTCCACCTCCACCAGCCGCCCGAGGGAATGCTGCGCGATAAGCTCGTCCTCTGCCCCAAGACATATCCGGTGAAAGATAAATATACCCAGCAGAAGCACCGCTATTGCCAGAAATACTATAACAACGACCTTTGCCGCCCGTTTAACGATTTTCATATTCCTCTCCAAAACAAGCGGGGAGAAGCGAACCTCTCCCCGAATATGCACTATATCTTGTCCCCGCCGGCGAACACGCAGAAGGTGTAAACCGCCGGAAGAGCGAGAATGATAAGGTCTCCGAAGTTGAACATCTTTCCAGCAATGCTGCAAATCAGCGAAATAACCGCCATCAGCGTCATCAGAACTCCCGCCAGCAGCGCCGGGCGCATTGCCTTAACCCCGCCGCCCGCCGCGACTTTGAAGCCACAGATACACATTCCGCCGAAGCCCGCCGCGACTATCAGCATACTAAGCAGGTTTCCGAGATAGCCCATGAACCCGCCGTTCTTCACGACCGAGAACATCGCGAAACGGAAAAACCAGCTGCTTCCGCCGAACAGCACCTGAATGTTCATCACCACCGCCAGAACGGCAACCAAACCGCTTATGACGGAAATGACCTGTATCGTCCTTTTCATATTCCCTCCAAAATCAGAGCGCCTTTAAAGCACGCTGTCCGATGTCCCTGCGATAGTGCGCCTTGTCAAAGGAGATGGTTTCCACCGCCTTGTATGCGCTGTCCAGCGCTGCACGCAGGTCGTCCCCTGTGGCAGTTACTCCAAGCACTCTGCCGCCTGCGGTAAGGTACTTGCCGTCCTCCAGTTTTGTCCCCGCATGGTATACATACGCGAGGGGGGACTGCCCCTTTTCGTCCAGCCCGGAGATGACCTTTCCGGTTTCGTACTTCTCGGGATAACCGCCGCTTGCGATAACCACGCAGGCGCAGGACTTGTCGCTCCACCTGATGTCGAGGGAATCCAGCTTCTCCTCCCATACCGCGTCCATGATGTCCACAAGGTCGGTTTCAAGCAGCGGCAGCACCACCTGCGTTTCCGGGTCGCCGAAGCGGCAGTTGTACTCCACCACCTTCGCGCCGTTCGGGGTGAGCATAAGCCCGAAGTACAGGCAGCCCTTGAACGGACGTCCCTCTGCCTGCATTGCGGCGATGGTCGGCTTGAATATCTTCTCCATGCACTCCGCCTTGAACGCGTCGGTGTAGCAGGGGTTCGGCGCGATAGTTCCCATACCGCCGGTGTTAAGCCCCTCGTCGTTGTCGTTGGCGCGCTTGTGATCCATTGAGGATATCATAGGCTTCACCGTCTTTCCGTCGGTGAATGCAAGCACTGTCACCTCCGGGCCGGTCATGAATTCCTCGATAACAATTTCGCTGCCGGACTTGCCGAACTTGCCGTCCAGAAGCATGGAGTTCACCGCCGCCTTTGCTTCCTCGAAGTCCTTTGCAATGATAACGCCCTTACCCAGCGCCAGACCGTCGCACTTGATGACCGCCGGGTAGCTGTTCTGCGACTTGATGTACTCGATAGCCTTGTCCGCGTCGGTAAATGTTTCATAGCCCGCGGTGGGTATGCCGTACTTCTTCATCAGCGCTTTTGAGAACACCTTGCTGCCCTCAAGGATAGCCGCGTTCGCGCGGGGTCCGAAGGTCTTGAAGCCGGCTTCGTTCAGCTTGTCCACCATGCCCATTACAAGGGGGTCGTCCGGTGCAACGAACACATAATCCGGCTGGAGCTTTTTTGCCAGTTCCAGTATGCCGTCAAGGTCGGTCGCCTTCACCGGGAAGCACTCCGCCAGCGCGGAGATACCGCCGTTGCCCGGTGCTGCGTACAGCTTGTCTACACGGGGGGACTTTGCCAGCGCGGTGATTATCGCGTGTTCACGTCCGCCGCCGCCTACTACCAGAATATTCATAGAAATTACGTCCTTTCAACAAATAATTGTTATTTCAAATCGTCCGTGAGAACGAACTTTTTTACCAGATATCTGCCGCCAGATGGAATTGCGTCACGTTTGCGGGAGGGGCAAGCCCCTCCCCTACATTGTAGCATAAAATCCGACGTTTTTCAAGTAATTTTGTGAAATTCTGCGCAGATGTTTGACATATCGCGCTTATGATGATATAATTAAAGAAAAACTTTTTATGAGGTAATGAATTATGCGTAAGATAACAGTCGCGGCTGTGCAGATGTCCATTCCCGACAGCCGGGAAAAGTCCATAGAAAAAGCCGAAAAGCTGGTACGTCAGGCGGCTTCGCAGGGGGCGAACATCATTCTCCTGCCGGAGCTGTTTGAAACCTGGTATTTCTGTCAGGAGCGCCGTTACGACAGCTATAAGCTCGCCCTCCCGGTGGACGAAAACCCCGCAGTAAAGCGCTTTCAGGCGGTGGCTGTGGAACTCGGCGTGGTGCTTCCGATAAGCTTCTACGAGCAGGACGGGAACGTACTCTACAACAGCATTGCCATGATAGACGCGGACGGCACTCTGCTTGGCGTTTACCGCAAGACCCATATCCCGGACGACCACTTTTATCAGGAGAAATTCTACTTCACCCCCGGCGGCACTGGATTCAAGGTATGGGACACGAAATTCGGGAAGATAGGCGTGGGGATATGCTGGGATCAGTGGTTCCCGGAGGCGGCGCGATGCATGGCTCTGGAGGGCGCGGAGCTGCTGCTCTACCCCACAGCGATAGGCTCTGAGCCGGTGCTTGAATGCGACAGTATGCCCCACTGGCAGCGGTGTATGCAGGGTCATGCGGCAGCGAACCTCCTCCCGGTGATTGCCGCGAACCGCGTCGGCACTGAAACCGTAACCCCGGACAGCGAAAACCAGAACCAGTCCTCCTCGCTGACATTCTACGGCAGCTCCTTTATCGCGGACAACACCGGGGCGCTCGCTGAATGCGCAGACAGAACCAGCGACACCGTTCTGCTCCACAGCTTCGACCTTGACGAGCTGCGGGATATGCGGCTAAGCTGGGGCGTGTTCCGGGACAGACGTCCGGAGATGTACGGAAAAATTACCGAGCGGTGAGGTGAAAGCATGAGAGTTCTTGACACAATGCCGAAAAACGACGGCTTCTACATGCCTGCGGAGTTCTCCCCGCATTACGGCTGTATCCTGATATTCCCGGAGCGCTCGGATTCGTGGCAGTACGGCGCTTATGCCGCCCGGAAAGCGTTCGTGCAGGTCTGCACAGCCATTGCGAAAAGCGAAAAAGTCACCGTCTGCGCCAGCGAGAAGCAGTACGAAAACGCCCGCAGACTGCTCCCGCCGCATATCCGGGTGGTCGAGATGAGCAGCAACGACAGCTGGGCAAGGGACTACTGCCCCACCTTTGTCACCAACGGCAGGGTGATACGCGGGGTGAACTGGAGCTTCAACGCATGGGGGGGACTTCACGACGGACTGTACTTCCCCTGGGACAAGGACGACCGCATGGCGCGCAAGCTATGCGACCTGTACGACAAGTCCATGTACGACGCGTCCGGCTTCGTGCTGGAGGGCGGCTCTATCCACTCGGACGGCGAGGGGACGATACTGACAACAGAAGCGTGTCTGTTAAGCCCCGGCCGCAACCCCGACCTCACGAAGCAGGAAATTGAGGACAAGCTGCTGTCATACCTCGGCGCGGAAAAGGTGATATGGCTGGAACGCGGTATCTACAACGACGAAACCAACGAGCACGTTGACAACATCTGCGCCTTTGTGAAGCCCGGGGAGGTAGTCCTCGGCTGGACTGACGATACCTCCGACCCGCAGTATGAGCTGTCCCGCTCCTGTCTGGAGATACTGGAGAACTCCACTGACGCAAAGGGGCGCAGGATAAAGGTGCACAAGCTGTACCTGCCGAAGCCGGTGACTATCACCGCCGAGGAATGCGAGGGTCTTGACACCATGGACTTCCAGCCCACACGCACCCCCGGGGAGCGGCTGGCGGCTTCTTATGTGAACTTCTACATCTCAAACGGCGCGGTGGTAATGCCGTTCTTCGGCGACCCTGCGGACGAGCCTGCACGGGTGAAGCTGCAAGAATTGTTCCCCGACCGCGAGGTAATTCCGGTGTACGCCCGGGATATCCTTATCGGCGGCGGCAATATCCACTGCATCACCCAGCAGATACCCGCGTTCACTGAAGAAACTGACACTCCCCTGGTCTGACGCACTGCCCGTCCAGCACCGACAGGAACTCCTTCACCATATTCATAGCGATTTCAACATCGTCTTCGTCGCGGAACTCCAGCATTGCGGAGATCTCTGAAATAAGCTGTTCTTTTTTTGTCATAACTATCCCTCCACTTCTTTTGGTATCTGATGGGCATCTCGAAAAACCGGTTTGAATAGGCAAAATTGCCAGAGTGCATTGGCTACGAGGAAAGCCGACGACGCAAGGCTGTATGCCAGCGTTTTGCCGTAGGCATAATGCGGCTAGTGAGGTTTGACGAAGTAGACGATGTGCTCTGGTGATTTTGGCTCAAACGAGGTTTTTAGAGGTGCCTTGATATTATACAGCAAAAACACGGACAGATGAGTGTCCGTGAAAAACTTATTTTGCCTTGTCGATACTTTCTAAGAACATTCGCGCTATCTTCAGAGCGCTGTCTATCTCCTGCTCGCTCCTGCCTGCGACCAGATTTCGCCATTCGCGCACCCGCAGACGGTCGTCCTCGGAGATATCGCCGTACAGCAGATAATCGGCGGATATGCCGAAATAATCCGACAGCTTTGCGACTATCGCGGTACTGGGATTGCGCTTGCCGGACTCAATAAGCGCGATGTAGCTCTCACTGACAAATATGTTGCCCGCAAGCTGCGCCTGTGTGACGTCCTTTTCCGCTCGCAGCGCCCGCAGTCTTTCGCCGAGTGTTTCCATGATATCGCCTCCCTTGTATTTAGTATAACATACCCGGGCGGTTTATCACACTTTCTTTGAGTAAGGTGATTTCTGACAAAGCGCGGGGGTTGAGCCGGTTTCCAGTCATGCGCAGCCTTACAAATAGTAAACATGGCTTCAGAAAAAGATTTTACCGGGACAGAGGAACGTCCTGCTTCTGTTGTATAATGATAACAAACCAACGGAGGTGAATAGCATGAACATTCTGCCGCTGCCGCTCCAGTGCCCTCACTGCGGCGCAAAACTGAAAAGCAAGTCCGTGAAGCTTTGCCCGAAGTGCAAAAAGCCGGTGATTTTCCCGGTTTCCTGAAAACGCTGGGAGGTACTATGAACAAAGAAAAGAACGAACGCTGCCTTGCCATTTTCCTGCGGGGAATGCGGGGCGAAAAGATCACGGTGTCCAGTCTGGCGCGGGAGTACGGCGTGTCCGCCAAGAGCATTTCCCGGGACATCAGCGATATCCGCTGCTTTCTTGCCGACCACCGGGAGCTTGCGGGGCACGCCGACCTTATTTACAGCCGCAGCGAGAAGTGCTACACCCTGCGGCTGGACGATTTTCTGCGGGACAGCGAAACGCTGGCGGTGATAAAGGTGCTTATCGGCAGCCGGGCTTTCAGCAAGCAGGAGCTGCTGGAGATAATAGGTAAGCTGCGCGGCTTCACCTCCACCCGGGACAAGGAGCTGCTGGACAGCCTTATCGCCAAGGAGAAGTACCACTACTGCGAGGTGAAGCACGACTGCTCCGAGGGCGTCATCGACCTGCTGTGGAAGCTCGCCGCGGACATTCGCTCACGAACCGAGATAACCATAACCTACTACAAGATGAACCGCGACCGGGTGACCCACACCATTCGCCCGGCGTCGATAATGTTCAGCGAGTATTACTTCTACCTCATCGCATACAAGGCGGACGACCCGGACTATTCCCCGGTTTATTTCCGGGTGGACAGGATAACCTCGGTGGTGGAACACCGAACGAAATTCGAGCTGCCTCACCGGTTCGACTTCGACGAGGGTGCGCTGCGAAAGAAAATACAGTTCATGTTCCCCGGGGTGTGCCGCACTATCCGCTTCGAGTTCACCGGACCATCGCTCCAGGCGGTGCTGGACAGACTTCCCACCGCTGTGGTGCTGGACATCAGCGGCGGCAGGGCGCTGGTGGAAGCCGAGGTATACGGAACCGGGATAATGATGTACCTGCTTTCACAGGGAAGCTGGGTCAAGGTCGTTTCGCCGCAGGATTTCGTTGAGGAATACAAGGCGGAACTCCGGAAAATGCTGGACAAATACTGAAGCAATGATTTCCACCCCAAGCGGGGTGGATTCAGCTTGTCGAAAAACTCTTTCGCGAAGCGAAATGGTTTTCGCTTCCTTTTGACACAAAAGGAAGCGGGGTGTGGGGCAGCGCCCCACCACTCTGCGCGATAGCGCAGTAATACGCGTCAATAGCGCTAAAGGGGGTGTGGGGGGAAAACAAGAGTTTTCCCCCCACCTGCTCCCTGGCAATCCTAGTCAATCTTGACTTTTCCGACGGTCTGTTCCACCCCGGGCGGGGTGTTTTTTTCTTTCTGTCCGGTTCAACGATTGACATTACCTGCGAATTGATATATAATAGTGACATGAGAAACTAAGGAACGGAGGTTTTATATGTCAAAAAAATCAAGCTTCAAGCTGTCCTATAACTGCCCGGTGGTGCTGACCTACGCGGCGGTATGTCTGGTGTTCGCGGCGGTGAACTGGCTCACGCAGAACTGGTGGAATCAGTATGTGATGGTGTGCTACGGTCACCCGTCGCTGCTCGACCCGATGACCTACGTCCGGTGCATCACATACTTCTTCGGGCATTCCGGCTGGGAGCATTACGCAAGCAATATGCTGCTTATGCTGCTGGTTGGACCTGTGGTCGAGGAGAAATACGGCAGCGGCAATCTGGCATTCATGATCATGATAACCGGTATTGCTTCGGGCATAGTCCACTGCATCTTCTTTGAGGGCGGCATAATCGGCGCGAGCGGTATCGTGTTCATGATGATAATACTAAGCGCGTTCACCAACGTGAAAAAGGGCGAGATACCGCTGTCGCTTATCCTGGTGGCGGCTATCTACCTCGGACGGGAGATAGTCAACGCGTTCACCCCGGACACCGTGTCACAGTTCGGGCATATCGTTGGCGGTCTGTTCGGACTGTTCTGGGGCATTTACTTCTACCGCACCAAGTTCAAGAGCACTTACTGATAAGGAGCAGCACATGGAAAAATATCTCGACCACGCGCTCACCCCGCAGCAGCGGGCGGAAGCCCTCGCAGATACCCTCACCGTGCAGGAGCAGGCGGAGCAGCTGAAATACAACGCGCCCGCTATCCCCAAAGCCGGACTTCCCGCATACAACTGGTGGAACGAGGGGCTTCACGGAGTGGCTCGCGCCGGAACTGCAACCATGTTCCCGCAGGCGATAGGTCTTGCGGCGATGTTCGACCGGGAACAGCTCCGGCGCTGCGCTGAAATAACCGCACATGAAGCCCGCGCCAAATACAACGCGGCACAGGCTCACGGTGACTACGACATCTACAAGGGGCTGACCCTCTGGGCGCCGAACATCAACATTTTCCGCGACCCCCGCTGGGGCAGAGGTCACGAAACCTACGGCGAAGACCCCTATCTCACCGCGCGGCTTGGCGTGGAGTACGTCAGGGGCTTGCAGGGGGACGGGAAGTACCTCAAAACCGCCGCCTGCGCGAAGCATTTCGCGGTACACAGCGGCCCGGAAGCCGAACGCCACACCTTTGACGCAGAGGTAACTCCCAAAGACCTCGAGGAAACCTATCTCCCGGCATTTAAAGCACTGGTGGAGGAGGCTCATGTCGAGAGCGTGATGGGCGCGTACAATATGGTGAACGGCGAGCCTGCATGCGCAAGCAGATTCCTGATGGACAAGCTGCGGGAATGGGGCTTCGACGGCTATTTCACCTCCGACTGCTGGGCGATACAGGACTTCCACACAAACCACTGCGTTACCGCCACAGCTCCGGAATCCGCTGCAATGGCGCTGAAAGCCGGCTGCGACATGAACTGCGGCAGCACCTATCTGCATATCCTCGCGGCGCTGGAAAAGGGGCTGGTTTCCCCGGAGGATATCCGCACCGCCTGCGTGCATGTACTGCGGACGAGGATACGTCTGGGGCAGCTTGACAAAACGGAATTTGACGACATTCCCATAACCGACGTGTCCACAGAGGAAAGCAAGGCGGTAGCAGAGGAATGTGCGCTGAAATCCGCGGTACTGCTGAAAAACAACGGCATTCTGCCGCTTTCCGGCGATATCGGTACACTGGCTGTGATAGGTCCTAACGCCGACAGCCGCGCAGCCCTCACCGGCAACTACAACGGCACTGCGGACAGCTATGTGACCTTCTTGGACGGCATAAGAGAGCGGTTCAGCGGGCGCATACTCTACTCCGAGGGCTGCCACCTCTACAAGGACAGGACGCAGGGTCTGGCACAGCCGGGCGACCTGTACTCCGAGGCTCTCGCCATGGCGGAAGCCGCGGACGTGGTGATAGCCTGCGTGGGTCTTGACGCAACGCTGGAGGGCGAGGAGGGCGACACCGGCAACGAATTCAGCTCCGGCGACAAGCCCGACCTGCGCCTGCCGGAAAGCCAGCGGATACTGCTGGAAAAGCTGTCGGCACTCGGCAAGCCGCTGGTGATAGTCCTCGCGGCGGGAAGCTCGGTCAATGTGGGAGTGGACTGCGACGCGCTGCTGGATATGTGGTACCCCGGTCAGAGGGGCGGCAGGGCGCTTGCCAAGCTGCTTTTCGGTGACGTTTCCCCCTCGGGAAAGCTGCCTGTGACCTTCTACAAGACCGCCGACCTGCTGCCGGATATGCACGACTACTCCATGACCGGGCGCACCTACCGCTACTGCGATAACAGCAATGTACTGTACCCGTTCGGCTACGGGCTTAGCTATGCGGATATACGCTGTACGGAACTTTCCGTAAGGCTGGAACGCGCGGAGCTTACCGTCACCAACCACAGCGATATCCCCGCCGGCGAGGTGGTGCAGCTTTACATCAAGGGCTACACTACTAATGATGTGCCCAACTGGTCGCTGTGCGGATTCCAGCGGGTGTACTTACAGCCCGGAGAGAGCCGCCGCGTTTCCATTGATATACCACGGTCAGCATACGAAACGGTGCTTGACGACGGCACACGAAAGAGCGTATGGTCGTGCTTCAAGTTTTTCGCCGGGACTTCCCAGCCGGACGAGATAAGCCGTGAACTTACAGGGAAATCCTGCCTATCACTGGAAATAATTTTTTAAACAAAATACGCAAAGCGGCAGACCATGTGATAAGGTCTGCCGCTGATTTTTTCTAATTACGTCCCCGCAGGGGACACATTCAATTCCGCATTCCGCATTCCGAATTCCGAATTTCACTCAATCTCTTCCATAACGCTCTTGTATGCCGGGCGGATTATCTTGCTCATACCAACAAGCTCCTCAATGCGGTGAGCCGACCAGCCCACGACCCTGGCAATTGCGAACAGCGGGGTATACAGTTCCAGCGGAATGCCCAGCATTTCGTATACAAAGCCGCTGTAAAAGTCCACGTTGGGGCTTACACCCTTGTAAATGCGGCGTTTCTCGGCAATGAGCTGCGGCGCAAGCTCCTCAATGTTGGAGTAAAGCGCCATGTCACGCTGCCTGCCCTTTGCTTCGGCAAGCTTCTCGACATAGGATTTCAGCACACGCTCTCTCGGGTCGGAGATAGAGTAGACCGCGTGACCCATGCCGTAGATAAGCCCTCTGTGGTCGAAGGCTTCGCCGTCCAGCAGCTTCGCGAGGTAATCCCGCACCGCGTCCTTGTCCTCGGGGTCGCTGACGTGGGCGCGGATATCCTGCATCATCTGCATTACCTTGAGGTTCGCACCGCCGTGGCGCGGACCCTTCAGCGAGGACATCGCCGCCGCTATCGCAGAGTAGGTGTCCGACCCCGCAGATGTGACTACCCGGGTGGTGAAGGTGGAGTTGTTGCCGCCGCCATGCTCCATGTGCAGCATGAGAACGATATCAAGCACCCGGGCTTCCAGCTCGGTGTACTGCATATCCGGGCGCAGCAGGCGCAGGAAGTTCTCCGCAGTGGAAAGCCCCGGCTTCGGGCGGTGAATGTACATGCTCTCGTCGTTCTCGTAGTGGTTGTACGCATGGTAGCCATACACCGCCAGCATCGGGAATACCGCGGTCAGCTGAAGGCACTGGCGAATACAGTTGTCGATATCCAGAGAAGCCAGATTTTCGTCATAAGACGACAGGGTGAGAATGCTCTTTGTCATGGAGTTCATGATGTCCTTTGACGGCGCTTTCATGATAACGTCCCGGGTGAAATTTGATGGAATGGTGCGGCATTCGTTAAGCACCTCGTTGAACTCCGCAAGCTCCGCGTCCGTGGGAAGCTCGCCGAAAATGAGCAGGTAAGCCGTCTTTTCAAATCCAAAGCCATTGAGGTTCTTTATCAGCGTGAAAACATTGTAGCCTCTGTACCACAGCTCGCCGTCGCATGGAACGCGCTCGCCGTTCTCTTCTTTAAACGATACTATCTTCGATATCCTTGTAAGTCCGGTCAGAACGCCCTTTCCGTTGATGTCGCGCAGTCCGCGGTTGACTCCGTACTCCCTGAACAGCGCGTCGGAAATGGTGTCGTTCTCGGTGCAGAGCTTCTGCTTTTCTGCTGCGTATTCGTTTATCTTCTCAAATGCCATGTTCGTTCCTCCTTTTCAGAGTGCCGTTTTCCGGTGTGGTATGTGTGTTTCAGGTGCGGCGGTTCAGCTTTTTCAGCAGCAGGTAGAGCGTCTGCTTTTCCTCATAGGTCAGCGGCTCAAGGAAGCGGTGGGACTGGCTTCGCATACGCTGCTCCAGCTGGTCTGAATGCTCCTTCCCCGACGGGGTCAGGCTGACTATTATCTCCCGCCGGTCGCACTGGTTCTTGCTGCGGGTGATGTACCCGTCGTTTTCCAGCTTGGACAGTGACTCCGACATGGACTGCGGGCTTACCGAAAGCAGCCCGGACAGACGTTTCTGGACTATCTGCCCGCTCCTGCCTATGGTCAGTAGTATCCGCTCGCGCTCCAGCAACCCGTGTTCGCCGCCCAGAAACTCGCTGCTTCCTGCGGATATCTGCCCACGAAGCCTTGAAAACCAGTCGTGGATAAGCCCGGTAAGCTGTTCATCAATGTCCTGCATATCTGCTGCACCTTCATAAAAACATATTTGTAAAGTACCTTATTATTTTAACATATTTTTTCTCTGCTGTCAAGGGCTGCTGGTGACAGAAGTGTGACAAAATAATGATAATTCACAAATGTCCATCATCAACAAGAAGCCACAAAGCCGGATATTGTGTATTTAGTACTTGACAAGTGCAAGATATAGTGATATACTATAAATATGGACAACTTAGGCAGGTTAGACACAGACCGCCGCTCCACTGGAAAAATCAACGAATGAGAGGTAACGCACATGAAAATCAACGTAACAGGAGGCACGCTCCCCCAGCAGGAGATAGACTACTACACCGAAGCTGCGCAGAAGAAGTACCCGGACAGGAACATCACCGCGATAGACTTTGACGTGGACGGCGACTACGTCAACTGCACCTACCACTTCTGCGACCAGCCCTTTGAGCGCATACGCCGCATAACCGGCTATCTGGTGGGTACTCTCGACCGCTTCAATAACGCAAAACGCGCCGAGGAATCCGACAGAGTAAAACACGGAATAAATTGAACAACAAGGGGCGCTGGAAACAACGCCCCCAAAATTATAAATCGCAATTTGCGGTGTGTTGATATTTTGCATAATACCCGTAGGGGAGGGGCTTGCCCCTCCCGCCTATACAAATCACCTTATACGGGAGGGGCAAGCCCCTCCCCTACGGTATTCTGGTAATTTAAATTGATTTGTCCTTGCAATATAATAACCACGCCGTTAGTCTTCCTACGGAAAATTGCATGGGATTAAAAGGCGTAATAGCCGCCGGGCTTACCCGGCAAATTACGATTTACATTGTTTCCTCTCTGCCGTTAAGGATATTATCCAGCACCGCAGGGAGTGCGTCAACGTCTAGCGGCTTCGCGATATGCGCGTTCATGCCGTTCCGGAGCGCACGCTCCTTGTCCTCCTCGAACGCATTTGCGGTCATTGCGACTATCGGCATACGAACCACGTCACGGCGCGGCAGGCTGCGTATCGCCCGGGTGGCTTCGTAGCCGTCCATCACCGGCATCTGGATATCCATCAGCACAAGGTCGTAGTGCCCCTCCGGCGACATGCTCACCATGTCAGCGGCGATAGAACCGTCCCTGGCGGTTTCAACCACAAAGCCAAGGCTGTGCAGTATTTCGGCGGCTATCTCACGGTTCAGTTCGTTGTCCTCTGCTACCAGCACGCGCCTGCCGCTGAAATCAAAGCGTTTCTCCGGCTGGAGCTTTCTGGCGGATTTACCCTCTGCCTCCTGAAGCACACTGCGCAGGTCGGACATGAACAGCGGCTTGCTGCAAAACTCGGTGACACCCGCTTCCCGGGCTTCATCCTCGATATCAGTCCAGTCGTATGCGGTGAGAATGATTATCGGCACGTCATCTCCTGTCACCCGGCGTATTTGGCGGGCAGTTTCTATGCCGTTCATGTCCGGCATGAGCCAGTCGATTATGTAGCAGTAGAACGGGTCGCCGTCGGCATGAGCCTTCTGCGCGCGGAACACCGCTTCCCTGCCGCTGGTCGTCCAGTCGGAGCGCATTCCTATCTGCTCCAGCATTTTCGTCACGCTGTCGCAGATATTGAAGTCATCATCTACCACCAGCCCGCGCAGTCCCTGAAGCTTCGTGAGCTGTTCCTGCCGCGCGGCGGTATCCTGCCGCCGGAAATCCAACCCGATCGTGAACTCGCTACCTTTCCCCGGTACGCTCTCAATGCCTATCGTTCCGCCCATGAGGTCGACAGTGTTCTTCGTGATCGACATGCCCAGACCTGTGCCGCTGGTGCCGCTGACGGTGGCGGTGCTTTCCCGCTCAAACGGCTCATATATGTGCTTCAGGAACTCCTCCGACATACCTATCCCGGTGTCCCTGATAATAAAATCGCAGTGACAGAAGCCGGACTTCTCCGACCTGCTCTGCCTGATGACAAATGTCACTATTCCACCGGGCGGGGTGAACTTCACCGCATTTCCAAGAATGTTTATCAGCACCTGTTCAAGCTTCAGCGGGTCGAAGATCAGCTCCTCGTCCTCCACGTCGATCGTTTCCACAAAGAACTCCAGCTGCTTCGCTTTCATCTGCGGACGTATCATGTGGACGATACTGTGTATGCGCTCGGACAGGTCGCATTCCTTTTCCTGGAGCGTCATCTTGCCGCTCTCAATACGGCTCATGTCGAGGATATCATTGATGAGCGACAGCAGATGCCTGCTTGAGGACAGTATCTTTTCAAGACAGTCCTGCACCCGGTCGCGGTTGTCGAGGTGGCTCGCCGCAATGCCCGCGAAGCCGATTATCGCGTTCATAGGCGTGCGGATATCGTGACTCATGTTGGACAGGAAGGTGGTCTTTGCGCGGTTGGCGTGCTCCGCCTGTGACAGCGCGGACTTCAGCAGTGCCTGCTGCTTTTCCTCCGCGAGAACATCGCCGTCCACGTCCTTCACCGCGATTATCGCCGCGTTCTGTGCGCCGTCGCCATCGTTGTCCAGCTTAACTATACGCCACTCGACATACTTGTAGTTCTCCTCGGCGGAGGTTTTCCGCCTTAACCGCACGGAAAAAGACCTTTCGGTTTTCAGACGTTCACGGATATTATCCAGCGACGCTTCGCTGACGAGTTTCCGGCGGTCGGAGGGGTGCACCCTGTTATCGGCATACCGGACAAGCCCCTCGGAATAGCAGGAGGGAGGCATGGCGGATTCCTGCAGGAACACATTGTCCTTGCGGCGCAGCGACAGTATGTCGTTGTCAAGGTCGAGCAGCCACAGCGAGTAATAATCGGTGCTGAGGGCGTATATCATCGCCATACGCTCCCGCTCTCCCTTCTCCATCTCCTCCTTGACAGAGATGTATTCCTCCCGCAGATTGCGAAGCGACTCCTCCTGCTCCCTCTCCTTGTTGAAGGACGCGGTGATGTCCTTGTATACCCCCACGGCAAGGTCGGTGGGCTGGTCGTATTCGTCAGGTATCGTGTGGAACTTTACCTCGTACACCTGCTCCCCCTCGGGGTGATTGATGAGCTTTACAATACCGCCGGCTTCCTTTGCGCCGGACATTATCTCCTCATGTATCCGCACATAATCCCCCGCGGTATCGTCCGAAATAATTCCGCCCCGCTCCACTATCCCGTAAGGAACGCCGGGCTGCACCTCGTTTATGCCGAATATCTCCGCCGTGTTGTCGTCGCAGTATATCTCCTGCCGGCTGCGGCTGAAGGTGAACACGAGATTGCCCGCTTCCTTCGCCGCAATGCGGAACGCCTTGTTACTGGCACTCAACTGCTCCTGAAGCGTTACCTTGTCGGTGATGTCCATGATAACGCCCTGAAAGAACGGTGGGTCCCTGTCCTCCAGATAGGCGGAATGGTCTACCACCCACATGTAGCCGCTCCTGCATCTGATACGGTACTCATACCGGACAAAGGACTTTCTCGCCGAGGCATGATTATCCTCTCCGTCAAACAGCCTGTGGAGGTCGTCCGGGTGTATCATTCGCGCGAATTTGTCGTCAAAAAGCTCCTTTATCTCCTGCCGGGTGTAGCCCAGCATATCACAGAAACGGCTGCTTATGTACAGAAAATCATACTCCGGGGTGTCGGCGCAGCGATGATAGCCCACCGGAATCGTGCTGTTGAGGTAGGTCAGCTGGCTGTTCAGCTGTTCCAGCTGCCTGACGGCGCTGTTGTCTATTATCGGGTCGATATCGGTGAAGCAGCTCACGACGCAGGCATCACCGTCCGGCGAAGTTATCGTCCGGCTGACATTGCGCACCCATATAAAACCGCCGTCTTTGCGGCAGATACGATGTGTGGAATAGAACCCCTCTCCCTTTCCCATAACGGCATTTGCTTCGCCGAAAACCCTGTTGTGGTCCTCTTCAAATATGACATTCCTGCCGCAGCTGCCAAGCGCCGCGCTCAATTCCTCAAAGGAGTCATACCCGGTCATACGCTGCATTTCCCGATTAGCCTGACACAGCGTCCCGTCCCGGCGGCAGCATGTTGTTCCCACCGGAAGCTTATCAATTATTTCCGCCATCATACAGCAAAGTTCTTTACTTTCTGACATGACAACTATTTCACTTCCTTTTTTTGTTATTTATGTCTTTATTATAGCATAATAATTACAATATTTCAATATATTTTCCATTTTCTCTTAAAAAATACAGCTTCACCTGTCATTCCTTACGTCAGTCCGCCGCTTGTTCTTGTCAGCCTGAAGCCAGTATACCGCCACGAACCCCACCCCGGCGCACAGAAGTCCGGAAATAATCTGAACAACGTCCGCACCGGCTGGAACAAGCTCCCGCAGCGAAGCCAGCATGAACCCAAGTATCACCATGAACGTCCCCGCCTGATGCCGCTCTATCAGCCGCTCCAGCACCTTTGCGGTGAGGAACGTCCCCACGAGCAGCCCTATCCCCATCGGCAGCAGCGACAGCAGCTCCAGCGAGGCGAGCTTCTCCATAACCGGGTCGTATATACCCAGCATGTAAAGCAGGTGGGAAGCACTGATACCCGGCAGCACCAGCGCCACAGCCACCATAACTCCCCCCAGCAGCTCCAGCAGTAACCCGGCAAGCCCGCCGCCGTCCGGAGTGAACAGTCCCTCCGGCAGCAGCGACAATGCCACCACCGCCGCAGCACCGGCTAGGATAAGCGCCGCGTTCACCGCGGTTATACGTTTCAGCTCCGCCCGCCGGAATATCATCGGTATCCCCCCAGCCACCGCGCCGAGAAACAGGAACCGCAGCGGTATCTCCAGCGGAGTCGTCAGCAGGAAGGATATCAGCCGGGCGAAAAGCAGCATTCCAGCAAGCGCACCCAGCCCGAATTTCAGAAGCAGCGGCAGCGACTTTTCCGGCTCGTTGAACACCCGGCTCACCGACATCACCAGCCGGTCGTAGATACCCAGAACCATCGCGGCGGAGCCTCCGCTCACCCCCGGCAGGGTCATCGCCGCCCCCACCGCCAGCCCGCAGGTTATCACAGAAAGCGTTTTCATAGGCACTCCTTATACAGTATAATGTTATAGTATACGGCTTATCCTGTGCTTTAAGAACCCGGATATGCCGTTTCGAAAAAATTTTCCTGTTTACAGAAAAAATTTTGAAAAAACACTTGCATTTTGTGAAATAATGTGATATACTTGATTAGTATGATATCACTTGTACGCAATTTATATTTTGTACATACTTATATGGAGGATTTTTAGCAAATGGGAATTTTTGAAATAATCAGCGCTATCGTTTTGATAATCGCTTGCGTATTTATCGTTATCGTGGTACTCATGGCGGACACCAAGACGCAGATGTCACAAACGATCTCCGGTAACTCCGGCGACAACTACTTCGGAAAGAACTCCGGCAGAACAAAGGAAGCAATGCTCAACAAGGCAACGGTCATTGCAGCGATAGTGTTCTTCGTTCTCGCTGTTCTGGTAAATGTGTTCAACGTTTATTTCGGCGGTTCCAAGAGCGACGATACCTCTTCCGGCTCGACAGGCTCTGAAACCTCGATAGTTGTAGAAACCGATACTGCTGAGACCACCGCTGAAGTGGTAGTTACCGCAGAAGCTCCTGCCGATACGACCACCGCACAGGCTGAATCGGACGGCGGTCAGACAGCTGCTGAACAGTAAAAACCGGGACAGGCGATAAGCCTGTCCTTTTTGTTAATATGTTAATATCATGTATAGTTACGGGAATAATAGTGTAAATATAATACTAATTCCAAATCATTCTATAGACATCTTTGCAAAAATCTCAGGCATCTTTCTGCGTCATTCAACCTTGCAAGGCACAAATACGATGTTTGTCAGTTGCCCCCAAAAGGGCGGCATGGACGCCGCCCATTAATGGGCAACATGATATAGCCTTGCGGCGGTTTCATTCCTTGAAATCTACCTGATCTCTTTGCAAATCTTGTCTATATCCTGACTTGTAATTAGTATAAATACAAGGCTGTTGCATAATGCGGCAGCCTTTATTCTTTATCAGAAATGTTATGAAATGTAATTACACGCAAATCGTGCGTTTATATAGTTGTTTTGCACAATTTCATTATTCGGATTTCTTCATCTTACCGAAAATAATTTCTCATTTTTCATATTGTTGTCACATAAATAGGCTATAATTTATATAACAACAAAGGAGAGGGTGAGTCAAATAGCATACGCAAATACGTTCATGCGTCGGGAGATAAAGTACATTCTGACCAGTCAACAGGAGCAGGAGATACTCGACAGGCTTTCCTGGTTCATGACCGAGGACAGATACTCCAACCAGACGATAACATCACTCTATTTCGACAATGACGAGGACATTCTGATACGGACCTCGCTGGACAAACCATTGTACAAGGAGAAGCTAAGGCTTCGCGCCTATGGTACGCCGAAGGACGACAGCCGGGTGTACCTTGAGATAAAGAAGAAGTTTGACGGGGTAGTGTACAAACGTCGCGCGAAAATGACCTACGAACAGGCGATGGACTACGTCAGCAGCGGCATTGTCCCGGACTTACCGAAATACAACGAGCGTCAGGTGATGGCGGAGATAGACTACATGCGCAAGCGTTTCCGGCTGAAGCCGAAAGCCGCGATATTCTACGACCGCCGTGCGTTCTTCGCCAACGATGACCCGGAGCTTCGGCTCACCCTTGACGGCAATGTGCGATACCGTCTTGACGACCTCGACCTCGACCACGGCACGGACGGCAAGCAGCTCGGCGGTCAGCCGCACTGCGTTATGGAGATAAAAGCCGCCGGAGCGTTCCCATTGTGGCTCGCGGAGATACTTTCGGACATGGCGCTGTACCCCGGGTCGTTCTCGAAATACGGCTCTGTCTACCGCGAGAAGCTGACCGGGCTTCAGCAGCCGGAAAAAATCATGACATAAACGGAGAAAAACAATGTTTGACACGATCATTAATTCCACAGGACTTTCTGCCGACTCGGCGCTGATATGCACCGCGGTTTCCCTCGGTCTGGGGCTGCTGGCGGCGCTTCTCTACCGGCTTAGCACGAAGCAGCCCTCCCGCAGCATGATGATAACGCTTATCGTGCTCCCGGCGCTTGTTCAGGCGGTCATTATGCTGGTGAACGGCTCGGTGGGCGCGGGTATCGCGGTGATGGGCGCGTTCAATCTCGTCCGCTTCCGTTCCGCGCCGGGAAGCGCCCGGGATATCTGCTACATCTTCTATACCATGTGCATAGGACTTGCCACCGGAATGGGCTATATCGGCTTCGCTGTGCTGCTTGCGGTGGCAGTCGGGGCGGTTCTAGCGGTGCTTAGCTTCGTTCCCGGCTTCCGGGAGCGTCAGGATAAGAAGCTGCTGCGCATTGTTATCCCGGAGAACCTCGACTATAACGGCGTTTTTGATGAAGTATTCAGCGAGTATCTTTCCGGCTGGAAGCTGGTTCAGGTAAAGACCACCGCCATGGGGACGCTTTTCGACCTGCGGTATGAGGTCACTGAAAAGGACGCTTCCCGCCAGAAGGAAATGATAGATAAGCTGCGCACCCGCAACGGAAATCTCACCATCTCGCTCGGCATGATACATCAGCCCGGCGAAACACTGTAACACACCAATATCCCTGCATTACAAAGGAGAATTACCATGAAATCCAGCCTCAGAGCGCTCGCAGCGCTTTGTTCAATCGCAATATCATTCAACACCGGCTGTACCCCAGGCACGGCAAGTTCCACTGACAGCTCCGGCGAGGAGAGCGGCAGCGTTCCCGTTACTGACACCGTGACCTCGGACGCGGTGAGCAGCTCTGACATGAAAACCGTCAGCAGCAAGGACCTCACCCCTGCGACCCAGTCCGGCAGCGACATCACCTTTTCTGAAGACGGCGCTGCGATAACCGCCGGCGGCAGCGTCAGCGGCAATGTCGTTACCATCACAAAATCCGGCACTTATTCGGTGTCCGGCAGCTGCTCGGACGGACAGCTGGTCATAGACTGCGGCAAGGACGACGATGTGTCGCTTATCCTGAACGGACTGGAGCTTACCTGCTCCAACGCCCCGGCAATACTCTGCGAGAAGGCGGACAAGCTGGTTATTACTCTCGCAGGTGACTCGGTGAACACCCTGTCAGACGGCGCCGGTTACAATGACGAAACCGCCGAGGACACCGGCGCGGCGTTGTTCTCCCGGGACACTCTTGTGATAAACGGCACCGGTACGCTCAACGTGAATAGCGTTTTCCGTGACGGTATCAGGAGCAAGGACGGTCTGAAGCTCTGCGGCGGCATTATCAACGTGACCTCTGCCGAGGACGGTATCGTGGGCAAGGACTATCTTCTCGCGGCTGCGGGAACAGTCACTGTGAACAGCGGACTTGACGCGCTGAAATCCACCAACTCCACCGACACGGACAAAGGCTACGTCAGCGTGACCGGCGGCAATTACAAGCTGGTCTGCGGCAATGACGGCATTCAGGCGGAAACCGCGCTGAACATCTCCGGCGGCGATATCGAGATCATTTCCGGCGGCGGCAGCTCTACAGTCGAGTACACAAGCTCCGACAATGGCGGCGGAGGACGCTGGGGCAGGTTCTCCGTGGACGGCGCTTTTGACTTCGGCAGTATGACCGCCGAGGACGGCAGCACATCTGACAGCATGAAGGGTCTGAAATCCGGCACCGGTATCATCATCACCGGCGGCACCATCAACGCGGACTGCGCCGATGACGCGATACATTCCGGCGGCGGCATAACCATTGAGGGCGGCAATTTCACCCTGTCCAGCGGAGATGACGGTATCCATTCCGACACGACGCTCACCATCACCAGCGGCGAGATAAACATTCTTACCAGCTACGAGGGTCTTGAGGCGAACGCTGTCGAGCTGAACGGCGGCACGATATGCCTGACGGCTTATGACGATGGCATAAATGCCAGCGGCGACACGGGAAGCGACTCCTACATCTCTGTTTCCGGCGGCAGTATCACCGTCAACGCAAACGGCGACGGTATCGACTCTAACGGCACCGTCTGCATGAGCGGCGGCACGCTAGTGGTATTCGGCCCGACCAACAACGGCAACGCCGCGTTGGACTACGACAGATCCTTTGCAATGAGCGGCGGCACGCTGGTGGCTCTCGGTTCGCAGGGAATGGCACAGGCACCCAGCACACTGTCGCAGCCATGCCTGTCTGTATACGGAAATGCTGCGGCGGGAAGCACCATCGAGGTCCGTGACGCAGAGGGCAGCGTCATCATCAGCACGACCACGCCCAAGGCTGCGCAGTCGCTGATATTCTCCACCGGCGAGTTCGTCAGCGGGCAGACCTACTCCATCTACGCGGACGACCAGCTTATCACGCAGGTCACCGCCACCGACGGCGTGAGCGGCGACGGAGCGAACGGCAACGGCGGCAACTGGAACCATGACGGTGACGCGCCCTGGGGCGGGGGAGCGAAGCCCGGAAAGGGCGGTATGAACGGCGGCTTCGGACGTTCCGACAGCTCCACCGATAGCGCACCGCAGCTCCCGGACGGCGAAACCGGCTTCACCCGCCCGGAGAAGCCGCAGGGTCAGTCCCCGGACGTTGACCTTCCGTCGCTTCCCGGCGGAACAGACAATACTACCGCTGCATAAAAATACAGGCTGTTGCTAAGGAGGAAGCAACAGCCTGTTTTGTATTCAGTTGATTTAAGGCAACACCGCACAATTACCGGCTAACGCATGTTGTCCACAGTTGGGCGGCA
>JBJFGA010000358.1:0-6747 GCA_051892275.1 Oscillospiraceae bacterium
CATCGACCCGTCTGTTCCGATAGGCAAGGACGACAGCGAGAATGTTGAGATAAAGAAGTATGGAGAGCCGGTAGTTCCGGATTACGAGATTCCCTATCACAGTGAGATCATGGAGAGTCTGAACGGTCTTGACCTAGACAGTGCAAGAAAGGTTGCCGGTAACGGTTTCTATTACCTCATGGGCGATATCGCGCGTCTGCATTCCGCGGTGATCTCTTATGCAAGAGATTTCATGATTGACAGAGGGTTCACTTACTGCATTCCGCCGTATATGATTCGTTCCAACGTAGTTACCGGCGTTATGAGCTTTGCTGAAATGGACGCGATGATGTACAAAATTGAGGGCGAGGATCTGTATCTTATCGGTACAAGTGAGCACTCTATGATCGGTAAGTTCATCGACACTATTCTTGAGGAGGATACTCTGCCCAGAACCCTTACCAGCTACTCCCCCTGCTTCCGTAAGGAGAAGGGTGCGCACGGTATTGAGGAACGCGGAGTTTACAGAATTCACCAGTTTGAGAAGCAGGAGATGATCGTTGTCTGCAAGCCGGAGGAGTCCGCTATGTGGTTCGACAAGCTGTGGCAGAACACCGTTGATCTGTTCCGTTCCATGGATATCCCGGTCAGAACAATCGAGTGCTGCTCCGGCGACCTCGCTGACCTTAAGGTAAAGAGCTACGACGTTGAGGCATGGTCACCCAGACAGAAGAAGTATTTCGAGGTGGGCAGCTGCTCTAATCTTGGCGACGCACAGGCACGCAGACTTAAGATACGCGTCAACGGCGCGGACGGCAAGAAGTACTTTGCTCACACACTGAACAACACTGTTGTTGCTCCGCCCAGAATGCTTATCGCATTCCTCGAGAACAATCTCAATGCTGACGGAACAGTTAATATCCCGGAGGTTCTCAGACCTTATATGGGCGGTAAGTCCAAAATCGGCGGCTAAGCTGCGGAATTGGGCTGAAACATCGTTATGGTATGGTTAATCTGACATGAAAAGGAGGCAGGGAGTCCGGCGCTTTGCGGCGGTTTTCTCTGCCTGCTCTTTTTTAGAAAGATTGCGGCGATATTACTACATAGAGGGCACACTGCACGAATATGGCTGTAATACTAATAACCATTTAAACTCAGGAAATCTTTACAGAAATCCAGCACCGCTATCGTCGTCAAAGAAACTTGACGTACAAACAGTACGCCTGCGTTTCTTTTCCTAGATATCGGCACTGTCTTTCTGCAAATCTTTTCCTTCGTTCAAACGGTTATTAGTATAAAATTGCAGTGCGCGATATAGGTTGCCATTATAGGGCAGAAGAAATGGAGTACTTATGGCTTTTGTGACACTAAAAGATGTATACAAGCGCTACCACATGGGTGAGGTCACTATCAATGCGGCGGACGGCATGACCTTTGACATTGAAAAGGGAGAGTTTGCTATAATCGTGGGTCCTAGCGGGTCGGGCAAGACTACTGTGCTGAATATGCTCGGCGGCATGGATACCTGCGATGAGGGAGTTATCAGCGTGGACGGTGCGAGGATCGACCGATTCAATAGAAAGCAGCTGACTAATTATCGCAGGTATGACGTTGGGTTCATCTTTCAGTTCTATAACCTCATGCCTAACCTGACCGCAAAGGAAAATGTGGAACTGGCAGCGCAGACTACAAAGGATTTCATTCCGGCGGCGGAGATACTGGATAAGGTTGGGCTGGGGGAGCGTCTTGGAAACTTTCCGGCGCAGCTTTCCGGCGGCGAGCAGCAGCGTGTTTCTATCGCCAGGGCGCTTAGCAAGAAGCCTAAGCTGCTGCTGTGCGACGAACCTACCGGCGCGCTGGACTACAACACAGGTAAGATGATACTGAAGCTGCTGCAGGATACCTGCCGGGTGGACGGAATGACCGTTATTCTGGTTACGCATAATTCGGCTATTGCGCCTATGGCAGACAGAGTTATTAAAATCAAGAACAGCAAGGTCGAGAATATCATAAAGAACGACGATCCCACTCCGGTGGAAGATATCGAATGGTAACGGAGGTGCTGTGGTGAAGTCTGTTACCAGAAATCTGTTCCGGGAAATATCCAAGACCAGAAACCGGTTTTTGTCCATTTTCACAATCTGCGCTATCGGCGTGGGTTTTTTCAGCGGCGTAAGGGCTACCGGTAACGATATGAAGATATCTGCGGACAACTATTACGACAGCCACGAGCTGTTTGACCTCAGAGTAATGTCTACATTTGGACTGACCGAGGGCGATTTGCAGGCGTTAGGCGAGGTCGAAGGCGTTTCTGCGGTGTGCGGGTCGAAATATACAGATTTAACGCTTAGTTATAGCGGGCGTGATTATAACACTAGGATATACTCCTGGAACGAGAATGATCAGTTGAATAAGATAAACCTGCTGGAGGGAAGATTTCCGCAGGCGGAGGACGAGTGTATCCTTAATTTCAGCAAGCTGAAGGACGGAATGAAGATAGGCGATAAAGTATTTCTTTCGGACTCAACAGGGGCTGATGAATTCCCGCTGAAGCATACTGAATACACTATCGTGGGAATGTTCGATACGCCGATGTATATTTCAGCGACACAAAGGGGTAGTACTTCTATCGGAAACGGGTCGTTGAGTGCGTTTTTGTATGTTACTGAAAGTAATTTTACACAGGACGTTTACACGGAGATATATGTTCAGTCGGACAAGCTAAAGGAAATGGCGAGCTATTCTGACGAATACGTGCAGCTTAGGGACGATATTTCGGACAAGCTGGAGGAACTTGGTGCTGCCCGCAGCGAGATACGGTATGACGAGGTTATCGGCGAGGCGCTGAAGGATATCGAGGACGGCGAGGAGAAATTAGAAAAGGCAAAGACCGAGGGTCAGCAGGAACTTGACGACGCTAAGAAGGAACTTGAGGACGCGGCGGTGAAAATATCCAACGGCGAAAAGGAACTGGAGGACGCAGCGCAGGAGATAGCAGACGGCGAAAGACAGCTTGAAGAAGCAAAGCAGACGTTAGCGGACGGAAAGGCGGAACTGGACAAGGGTTGGGCTGAATATTACGAAAACGAGCAGAAGCTGACGGATGCGGGGAAAACTCTTGACGAAAGCAGGGTCACGCTGTCGGACGGCAAAATGCAGCTGGACGAGGCACGGGCTGTTTTAGAGGAAAGCAAGAAGCAGCTTGACGAGGGTCAGGCTGAAATCGACAGCAACCGTGAGGTGATAGAGTACGGAAAAAGTCAACTAGCAGAGGGCAAGGCGCAGATTGAGCAGGCTCAGGCACAATATGACGCGGGGCTGGCGGAATACAACACAAATCTGGCGGGTTATGAAGCCGGGGTGGTACAGTATGAAGCAGGTATGGTTCAGCTGGAGCAGGCAGAGGCGTTGCTTGGCAGCGATAATGCGGAGCTTATGCAGCAGAGGGCTGTGCTGGAACAGACTAAGGCGCAGCTGGACGGGGCAAAGACGCAGCTTGACGCGGCTAAGGAACAGCTTGATTCTGCAAAGAGCCAGATAGATGAAAACTCGGCGGTCATTGCGCAAAAAGAACAGGAATTAGCCGCGGGTGAAGCGCAGTTGGAATTAGCGCAGAAACAGATTGACGAGGGCTTACAGCAATATAACGACGGGCTGGCGCAGTTCAACGAGAAATGGGCTGAATATGAGGAAGGCGTCAGGCTGTACAATGACGGTTACGCGGAGTATTCAGACGGGCTTATCCAGCTGAATGACGGCAAAAATAAGCTGATAAAAGCGGAAAATGAATATAACGACGGCGCGGCGGAACTTGCTAAAAAGGAGCAGGAGTTCCTTGACGGAAAGCAGGAGTACGAGGACGGCGTTAAGGAGCTGGAGGACGCTAAGCAGAAGTATGCGGACGGTCTTGCGGAGTATGAGGACGGACTTGCTGCGTTTGAACGCGAAATTGCGGACGCGGAGAAGAAAATCGCCGATGGTAGGAAGGAGATTGAGGACGCGGGGGAGGCTAAGTGGTATGTTTTCGACCGTGAGGACAATCCCGGGTATGCGGAGTATGAGAGCAATTCCGAGAGAATAGAGCGCATTTCGATGATATTCCCGGTGTTCTTTTTGTTGGTGGCGGCTCTGGTTTGCCTTACCACCATGTCGAGAATGATCGAAGAACAGCGTATGCAGATAGGTACGCTGAAGTCGCTGGGGTACTCTAACGGTATTATCATGCGGAATTATCTGCTATATGCGGTACTGGCGGCGGCTTCAGGAAGCCTTGTGGGCGCGTTTGTCGGTATGTACTTATTCCCGTTCATCATCATGTTTGCTTATGGTATGATGTATATTATCAACGATTATTACTTTGAGTTGAATGCGGTGAACATCATTATTTCGGCGGGAAGCATGGTTGCGGCAATCGCATTGACGGTATTTTTCAGCGCAAGAAAGGCTCTCGGGGAGACTCCGGCGGAGCTTATGCGTCCAAAGGCGCCTAAAGCTGGAAAGAGAGTACTGCTGGAGCGTATCGGGTTTATCTGGAACAGGCTTTCATTTTTCGGCAAGGTTTCAGGGCGCAATCTGTTCAGATATAAGCGAAGAATGCTCATGACCGTTATCGGCATTGCCGGGTGCACGGCGCTGTCGCTTACCGGGTTCGGGCTTAAGGATTCTATTGGGGATATTGTTGACTTACAGTATAATTATATCAATCAATACTCTGGGTTTATGGCGGTGGAGGACGATCTGACACAGGATGAGCTTCAGAATGTGTATGACGAGCTGCTGGATTACAACCAGGACACCGAATACACCCGGGCGCTGATCAAGCAATATACCCTCTCCACTGACAGCGGCAGCTTACAATGCTACGTTACGGCGGTGGAGGATACCGGGATATTTGAGGATATGATAGATTTCCACGGCAGGACGAGCCGGGAGAAGATAACCTTTGACACGGCACAGGACGGTATTATCGTTTCTGAAAAGCTCACAAAGCTGCTGGACGTTAAGCAGGGGGACAAGGTCACACTGAAAATCAGCGACGGCAATACAAGAGAGGTCACTGTCGGGGCGATTACGGAACATTACACCAGCCACTATATGTATATTTCCGGCGAAAAATACAAAGAGTTATTCGGAAGTACGCCGGAATATAATGTCGTGTACTTCAGAAACGGCATTGGGGACGACAAGGAAATACAAGACGCGTTCGCCGAAAAAATGCTGGCGGTGGACGGAGTTCTCAGTGTGTCTATGAATGCCGGGTCTTCTAACACGTTCAGCGAGATGATGAAGATAATGGACCTTGTAGTTATCGTGCTGATCGTTTCAGCCGGGGCGCTGGCGTTCGTGGTGCTGTATAATCTCACTAATGTTAATATTACAGAGCGTATACGGGAGATCGCAACGCTGAAGGTGCTTGGATTCTACGACAACGAGGTCGCAAGCTATGTGTTCCGGGAAAATGTTATACTGTCGGTTATCGGTGCAGCCGTCGGACTTGGGCTTGGCGTGGCGCTGTGTCAGTTCGTTATACAGACTGCGGAGATAGACGAGGTCATGTTCGGGCGGACTATTCACACGCTGTCTTATGTGTGGTCGTTCCTGCTGACGGTGGTTTTCTCGCTTATCGTAAACCAGATAATGCGCAGAGAACTGAAGAAAATCAGCATGGTCGAGTCGCTTAAATCGGTTGAATAATTATTGATGTGCTTGAAACACTAATACTGATTGTATATTGTATTTATGATATTACAAATAGTTGTTACTAATTGTGGGGGGTAATGATATGATCGAAACACTGGTGTCGGTGAAGCTGCCGGCTGACGAGGAACTTACCATAAAAAAGAACAGCCTTAAAGGCGTTGGCTGCGAGGGCGGGAAGCGTATCGCAATCGTCACCGGAATACACGGGGACGAGCTTGAGGGGCAGTATGTCTGCTATGAACTGGTGAAGAATATCACCGCGAATATGAAGTATCTGAAGGGGACGGTGGATATCTATCCGTCTATAAATCCGCTTGGAATGGAGGCGGTCACGCGGGCTGTGCCGATGTCAGGGCTGGACATGAACCGGGTGTTCCCCGGCAGCGAAACCGGCGCTATCGCGGAGAATGTCGCGGCAAAGCTGGTGGCGGACATAAAGGGTGCGGATATCTGTGTGGATATCCATGCGAGCAACATCTTTATCCGGGAAATACCGCAGGTCAGAATTCCCAGCAGCGAGAGCAGCAGGCTGCTGCGGTATGCGAAGATGCTCAACACGGATTTCGTGTGGGTGCACGATTCAAATGCGGTGGGCGAGGGGTCGCTTTCGAGTGCGCTCAGAGAGTGCGGTGTGCCTACGCTGGTCATTGAAATGGGCGTGGGGCAGAGGATTTCAAAGGACTACTGCCGGCAGCTGCTGAAGGGAATATTCAACCTGATGGGTGAGCTTGGTATCTGGGAGGGGCATGAGGAGACTGTTTCCCACCCGATGGTGAGCACCGACGGTGCGGTAAACGTTATTCATTCGGCGGTAAGCGGTATCTTTATTCCGCAGGTGGAGCACAATATGTGGGTGCAGAAGGGTGCGGTCATCGGCGAGATAGTTACGCCTATCACCGGCACTGTTGAAGAAGAAGTCACCGCACCGGCGGACGGTCTTATCTTCTCAATGAGGGAATATCCTATCGTTTACGAGGGGAGCGTTATTGCGCGGATATTAAGCATGAATTAAAGTTAATACTAATAACCATTTAAACTCAGGAAATCTTTACAGAAATCCAGCACCGC
>JBJFGA010000359.1:0-1758 GCA_051892275.1 Oscillospiraceae bacterium
ACTTTTTTCTTGGCGTTTTCGGCTTGGGTGGATCAGTTTTATTTTAGCAAATATAGTGCAATATACACAAATGTATTCTTATCTTATTATAAATATGCACAAACTGTAAAATACTGCACATTTTTTAGTGTGTGTTTGTTGAAGAGATATAGTATCCCCCGGGGCTGCTGTGTGCGACTTCGGGGGATTTTTTTTGCTGTGGAAAAGTTGAAGATTTTCGGGTAATTTCGTGTTGCATTTTGTGTTGCATGATTATCCAAAACGCCGTTTTTATTCACGATTTTTCGAAAACGTGAACAGAATTTTGAAATTCAAAGAATAAGAGAAAACCGCACTGTTAAGCCATTCACGGCAACAGTGCGGTTTTGCTCTGATTTTCAGCTTGGCGGAGAAAGAGGGATTTGAACCCTCGCGCCGGTTTCCCGACCTACTCCCTTAGCAGGGGAGCCCCTTCACCACTTGGGTATTTCTCCAAAATGCTGAAATCAATTATTGCGGTGTTGCCGGAACAACATTCCTGTAAACACCGTGAATATATTATACCACAGCAGCATGATTTTGTCAAGTACTTTTTCGAATTATTTTCATTGATCTCCGCTGCGGGAAAAAAATTGCATATTTCTTGAAATATTTTTGCTTTACCTATTGACAAATCAGAGAGAATGTGCTAAAATCATATCAAGTTGATAGGATATGTTGGTATTGCTCCTTAGGTCAGGAGTTCCCGCCGGATATTCTAAGAAAACAGACGAAAAGGAGATACTATCATGAAGGTTTATCAGACAATTACCGATCTTGTTGGACGCACCCCGCTGCTCGAGGTGACGAAGCTTGAAGCCGAGGAGCAGACTGGTGCGAAGATATTCGCGAAGCTGGAGTTGTTCAATCCGGCGGGCAGCGTTAAGGACAGAATTGCAGTTGCAATGATAAATGACGCGGAGAAGCGCGGCGTGCTGAAGCCGGACAGCGTTATCATCGAGCCTACCAGCGGCAACACCGGTATCGGTCTTGCGGCGGTGGCGGCGGCGAGAAACTACCGCATTATCATCGTAATGCCGGAAACCATGAGCATTGAGCGTCGCAATCTGATGAAGGCTTACGGCGCGGAACTGGTGCTGACAGACGGCGCAAAGGGCATGAAGGGCGCTATTGAGAAGGCAAACGAGCTTGCAAAGGAGATACCCGGCGGCTTTATTCCGTCCCAGTTCTCCAATCCTGCTAACCCGGCGGCGCACGAGGCTTCCACCGGCATTGAGATATGGGAAGACACCGATGGCAAGGTTGACATTTTCGTTGCCGGAGTAGGCACCGGCGGTACTGTCAGCGGCGTCGGCAAGTATCTGAAGTCCAGGAACCCGGACGTAAAGGTTGTTGCTGTCGAGCCGAAAAGCTCCCCTGTGCTGTCCGAGGGCAAGGCAGGACCGCACAAGATACAGGGTATTGGCGCAGGCTTCGTCCCCGAAACGCTGAACACCTCTATCTATGACGAGATAATCACGGTCGAGAACGAGGACGCGTTCGCCACTGGCAGGAGAATTGCGCGGACTCAGGGCGTTCTGGTGGGAATTTCCTCTGGTGCTGCAATGTGGGCGGCGATACAGGTGGCAAAGCGTCCGGAGAACAAGGGCAAGAACATTGTAGTGCTGCTTCCGGACACTGGTGAGAGATATCTTTCCACCGCCATGTTCGCGGAATAAACGCATGGGCATCTCTAAAAACCGGTTTGAATAGGCAAAATTGCCAGAGTGCATTGGCTAC
>JBJFGA010000360.1:0-1747 GCA_051892275.1 Oscillospiraceae bacterium
CTACCAAGGCAGCTGTTGAGGAAGGTATCGTTGCAGGCGGCGGTACTGCCCTTGTAAACGCAATGCCCGCTGTAAAGGCTCTGGTTGAGACCCTTGAGGGCGACGAAAAGACCGGCGCTAAGATAGTGCTCCGCGCTCTTGAGGAGCCGGTTCGTCAGATAGCGCTCAACGCAGGTCTGGAAGGCAGCGTTATCATTGAGAACATCAACCGTTCCGAGAAGGTTGGCTACGGCTACGACGCTTACTCCGAGAAGTACTGCGACATGATAGACGCAGGTATCGTTGACCCGGCAAAGGTAACTCGTTCCGCACTCCAGAACGCAGCTTCCGTTGCTTCTATGGTACTCACCACCGAGTCCCTGGTCGCTGACAAGCCCGAAAAGGCACCCGCTGCTCCGGCAATGCCCGCAGGCGGTATGGACGGCATGTACTAATATTGCGGTAATAAACACACCGACCCCGGGAGAGATCCCGGGGTTTTGGCGTATATGTCAATCCTTTATATCACGTTATTGTCACATATATTTCACATAAATTCCACCAATCAAAACTATACTACCTATAATCACTGTGTATTACACTGAGAAAGGACAATTGACATGAGAAAGAATATTGCAGTAATTCTGGCAGCGCTGCTTCTTTGCACCGCGTGCCAGTCCAATGCGGCGAACAGCGGCGCGGAAAGCTCCGAACCGACCAGCTCCACCGCTGCGGTTGACGCAGGCAGCGCAGAGCCGGACGAATCCGCGCCAACCGCTGAAAATGCGAAAACCGAGGAAGTCACCCCCGCAGAAACGACCCCGCAGACCTCCGGTTCGGAAGTCCCGGAAGCCACAGACAGCGCTTCTGACGCGTTCTTCAAGCCGGGCGTATGGCAGTGCAGCGACTATTATTTCTATGAGTTCTATGAGGACGGCACGGGCGGCACAGCGCTCGATTTCGACTGCTATATCGGACAGCCGTTCAGATACGAGGTCACAGACCAGGACAGCGGCGCGGTGATGTTCCACATCTTCTCTGCGGACGACCAGTCCCCAGCTACTGCTAAAGTAATTTCCGACACCGAGATAGAACTTACATGGGACTTCGGCAGGACAGATAACCTGACCTATCTCCCCGGAAAGACGATGGACGATATTGAAGCGGAGTTTAAGAACTACTTCAAGCCGGGAACATGGCGCGGCGAAACACAGTACTTCTTCTTTGACGAAGACGGCATGAGCGGAAGCACACTCTCCTTTGATATAGGTATCGGCGTAGGGTTCAGATATGAGGTGATGAGCCGCTCCGAGGGCTTCGTGAATATGCACATGGGCGCTGAGGACAACATCGAGGGTGTAGTTATCTCTGACAAGACCGAGGATTCCTTTACCATTACATGGGAGGACGGAAGCTCCGAGAAGTTCGTTTATGCTTCCCCGCTGACCGCAAGCGAGTTCGTATTTTACACCGATGAACAGATCGTTCAGATAGCGCAGAACTACTACCAGGCGAACAACGGCGGCTACACACCGGGCAGCGCCGGTACGAAGTCCAACGAGGACGGCACCGTGACGATACAGCTTTACGATTCCTTTGACGACCACAACTCCACCGCCGCATGGTACACCATTGACCGCGTGACGCTGAAAGGCACTGACGATATCATGGGAACAGAAGTCGATATGTCCGGATATGCAGCACAATAAAACAACTAATACTAATAACCGTTTGAACGAAGGAAAAGATTTGCAGAAAGACAGTGCCG
>JBJFGA010000361.1:0-1744 GCA_051892275.1 Oscillospiraceae bacterium
ACCACGAGGACGCGTTCAAAAAGGCGGTACAGCTTCTTGATGGCTCGACCGCGAACGAGAAGGTGATAGTCATGTTCACCGACGGCATGACTACCGCGGGCGGAGACCCTGACCCGGTTGCCGCCGCCGCAAGAGCGCAGGGTATCATCATCTACTGCATCGGGCTTTCCGGCAACGGCGGGCTTGACGAGCAGGCACTCAAAGACTGGGCGTCCGACCCGGACTCTGCGTATGTCGCGATAACCCCCGACGACGAGGAACTAGATAAGCTGTTTGAAGACCTTGCACACAACATCACCAAGCCCGGCGCAAGGGATATCGTCATAACCGACACCGTTTCCCCCTGCTTCAGGATCAAATCCATGACCGCGCCGACAAAGGGGACAGCCGACCTACTGACCTCAAACTCTATCCAGTGGAAGATTGATAAGCTGGGCGTTCACAGCAGCGAGGGTGCAGAGCTGAAATTCACCGTTGAGCATATCGGACCGTGTTCCGGCTCTGTCGAGGTGAACACTATGACAAAATACGAAGACGGCGACGGCAACCACGTTGAATTCCCCTCGCCGTATATCTATGTGGATTGCGGAACGGACCTGTTCCCGGAAGAGTGCCCCGAGCCGGTGGAAGTCGAGATAAGCGGCTGCGAGGACGCTGTCGAATATGAGGCAGGAGAGCTTGGAATGGAGTCAATGGGACGTATCCTCCAGCTAACTGTAACGTTGAAGAACGTCTGCCCGCACCGGCGGGTGGCACTTGCGGCGATAGTCACCGAGCTTGACCAGTACGACAACGAATACAAGCGCGGACTGAAAACCATGACTATCCCGGAGCACAACAGCGCCTCCTGCCGTGACGTAACGATAAGGTGTATCAAGTTCGTGCTGCCGGAAGACCTGGACGTATCCGGCACGACCAACGGAATTTGCAACAAGCGCCGCTTCCGCGCAAGATTTATCGCGCACTATATCGACAACGACTTTGACTGCTGTGACGTGACATTATAATACTAATTCTTAATCACCTTATAGACAAAGTCTATAAGGTGAGCCGCCTGCAAAGCGGCTAGTCAAAACCTATGGTTTTGACAGAATCAGTATTGAACGGCTTTCCTGCGGCTGCGCCGCACCAACCGCCATGGCGGTTGGTTCAACCTATAGACCATGTCTATAGGTTGATTTGGAAATAGTATAACCCCCTTTCCCCTGCCGCAATGGCAGGGGAATTTCTTCTGTATAAGCGGCCGGAAATCCTTGCAGTTTTTTTCAGTTCATTTCAGTTTATTTTATAAATGCGGGAAACCGCAGAAATCACACTGAAAGGAATACTGACATGATACAGATCACAGAAAAAATCATACCGGTCAACCGTTACAACCGCCCGGGGACAGCGAGCAAACCGACGCGTATCTGCGTTCATTACACCGGAGAGGCGGGCACCGGTGCGGACAGGCTGGCGCTGTTTTACAGCAATGTCGCGGCGGGAATGTTCCCGGGTCAGTCAGCAAGCTGGACAAGTACGCAGTACATAGTGGGGCTTTCCGGCGAGGTTATCCGCATTGTCCCGGACAACGAGGTAGCATACGCCGCCGCAAACCGCAACAACGGCACTATCCACATCGAAGTGTGCTACAAGCAGCAGTCCGGTGAATTTGAACAGGCGAGCAAGGCTGCGCTGCGAAAGCTGGTGCAGTATCTCATGCAGAAATACGCTATCCCCGCCGATAAAGTGGTGCGGCACTACG
>JBJFGA010000362.1:0-1736 GCA_051892275.1 Oscillospiraceae bacterium
AGAACTTGTGAGGTCGCTCCTCGCTTGTCAGCCTAGTCGCCCCTGTGACAGAATATCGTAGAAGCTGGTGGAGGTAAGGCGAAGGTCTGATAATAGGTGTGAATGTGGCATTTGTTTATGGCGCTGTAGACAAATGGTCAAGTCACCGCCCTTTCAAGGCGGAGTCCCGGGTTCAACTCCCGGCAGCGTCACCATGAATAGGCTGTTTGAGGTGGAGGATTCCGTACAGTCCACACGCCGATGGTATAGACAGGGACAACCCGAGAGACGCAGGAGAGGTGTACGCCTGCCAAACAGCCTATCGTAATATTTCTATGTACCCGTAGTTCAATAGGAAGAATACTATACTTTTAATATAGATGTTGTGGATTCAAGTTCCACCGGGTACACCATAAGGGTCGTCGAAGCTACCCGACTTATATGTCTTATTTGTAAGGCTAAACGGCAAAACGCTTCCGCTGTGTCGGTGGGTGTGCGAAACAGCCGACAACCCGGGGATATAGCTTATTGGTAGAGCGCGGAGACGTCCATGAGAAGTAGGTTCGATTCCTGCTATCCCCACCATACTGGCTGGTAGCCAAGCGGTAAGGCAAGGGGCTTTGACCCCCTCATTCGCTGGTTCAATTCCAGCTCAGCCAACCAAGTTATGACGTATGAAGTAGAGATTGTGCTGCTACGCACCCGTGCGGTCAAAAGAAATGTGGGGAACGGCACACCCACCATACGTCAATTCATGCTGTAAGAACAATTAAATATGATGTGCGTCTGCTTACGGCAGGCGCTTTTTTTTTAGGGGGTAACATGGGAAGACCAAGAAAGATAATACCAAATACATTACATTGTCTGCGGTGTGGCAAGGAAACCACGAGTGACCGGGAGTTCTATAAAAATCGCGCGAGCCAGTTATACAAAGCTAACGACAACTGTGTGAGTATATGCAGGGATTGTGTTGACGAACTGATTGACTTATACACCAAGAAATACAACAGCGTTAAGAGAGCTTGCATGATAGTCTGCTCTATGCTCGATTATCCTTATCTGGCAGATGTCTTTGCCAGCGTTCAGCAATCCGCGCCGACGTTTGAGTTTGGCTTGTATGTGCGACAATTGAACGTCAAACAAAACTCCAAGAAAACGGCGGAGTATTCAATAGTAAACGGCGAGTTCGGACGGACGGAGGAAAGCGTTGTTGAACAGCGGGAATCACGTTGGAGCAAGGACGAAATCAGAATCAAGGACGAGGTAATAGGCATTTGCGGGTATGACCCGTTTGTGTCTTATCCCGAGGGAGACCGCAAGATATTGTTTGCAGAGCTTAGCAAGTTTCTCGGTGATGACGACGACGCGTGGAAAATCTCACAGCTTATTGAGGCTGTTGTAACTAATTTCCAGATTTCAAGATATGACCGGACACTCGCGCGGTTAGACATTATTCAGGATGCGGACGATTTTGACCGTGTGTCCTCACTGAAAAAAGATGCTGTTATATCACTTGATAAAATCGCAAAGGAAAATGAAATATCAATCAAGAACCGTTCTAACAAGGCTAAGGGCAGTGGTACTCTTACATATCTGATGAGAGATTTGCGTAGTAAGGATATTGACAAAATAGAAGAAGACTTCTACCAGCAATTGAAGTCTCCCGGAACGGAGTGGGCGGCTCAGATGTCTGCAAAGGCACTTATGACTAATGCAAACTTTGACGAGAACGACGCTCTTGAAGTTAGGGCTAAACG
>JBJFGA010000363.1:0-6605 GCA_051892275.1 Oscillospiraceae bacterium
AAAACATCCGATTTTTCTCAGCCGTCCCGGAGTGGGACGGCTGTTTTGCTGTGTATACTAAATTTTTGTTGACGCATGAAGCTGACCGCAAAAACCGAAAAATCTCGTGCGCCATTACAGCGGTTTCGCGGCTCTTCTACAAAAATCTATTTTGTATATCATAGACATCTATGTTAGACAAAAAAGATATTATGCCCGCAAACGGCTTGACAGAGCCAATTTCGGGCATATATCTTGCCCAAAATCAGAAATGCACTTCCGTAGATGTTTTTGAGGGGAAATGGCAGTGTCGAACTTGTTCGATACGTGAACGTCCCATTATATAAAATTTTCTTACGGAATTTTGGTTAATCTGCACAACTATCCTGCGTATGGCGGTAAAGATAACATAAGAGCTGGTAGAGTCTGCTGGCGAATTAATTGTTGAATCACAGGAGTGGCTGGATAATGAAAAAGGTGCGACCCGGGGCGGCTGCAACACTTATTTTAAGTTGCTGAAAGCCCAGGTCGCACACTTTTTTGGAATTAAATATGTCGATGAAAGAAATCGGTAATTACATTTCGGATACTCTGTCTTTCAATCTCAGGATATTGTCCTCAATCTGACGAATGACCTCTATAAACACCTCATCGTTTTTACCGGTAGAGTCAGGAAGCCCCCAGTTATCGTCGAACTCCCTGCCGATATAGGGGCAGCCCACATCGCACCCCATAGAGATAACAATATCCGGGGACGGTATCTCGGCAAAGGTCTTGCTGTACTGCGACTGTTCCATATCAATGCCATACAGCTTTTTCATCAGCCGCACGGCGTCCTGATTTATCTGGGGCTTTGTTTCTGTACCTGCCGAATAACAATCAAACGCATCTGCTGCAAGGTGCTTCCCGAGAGCCTCCGCGATCTGGCTTCGGCAGGAATTGTGTACGCAGACAAACGCGATTTTCATTTTACTCATTTCTGAACCACCCTTTTGAACGATTTGCGATATTCACAAGCAAAAGCATGACAGGAACTTCCGTCAGAACACCTACCGTTGTTGCAAGAGCTGCCGGAGAATCTGTCCCGAACAACGCCGCGGCTACTGCAACTGCAAGCTCGAAAAAGTTTGAAGCTCCAATCATACCAGCCGGGGCGGCAATATCATGCGGCAGCCTTAACAGTTTGCAGGCAATATATGCGACAGTAAATATGAAAAAGGTTTGCAATATCAGCGGAACGGCGATCAGCAGAATGTGCAGCGGATTTTCAAGAATTATTTCACCCTGAAAGGAGAATATCATCACCAGAGTGAGCAATAGTCCTATTGTGGTAATTCCGTCAAATTTGTGTACAAAGACATTTTCAAAGTAGTCCGTACCTTTTCGTTTGGTGACGATAACTCTCGTCAGAATGCCCGCCGCAAGAGGAATAACCACAAACAGCATCACCGAGAAAAACAGCGTTGACAGCGGAACAGAAACGTCAGAAATACCCAGCAGGAACTTCACTATCGGCACGAATGCCACAATAATTATCAGGTCATTGGTAGCAACCTGCACAACTGTATATGCAGGATTTCCTTTTGTCAGCGTACTCCACACGAAAACCATTGCCGTGCATGGCGCTGCGCCAAGCAGGACTGCACCTGCAAGATACTCTGTTGCAAGCTCCGGTGTAATGAACGCTTTGAAGATGACGAAAAAGAACACGCTCGCAATTCCGTACATTGAAAAAGGCTTTATCAGCCAGTCGACGATCCATGTCACAAACAGTCCCTTTGGATTTTTGCCAACGTGTTTTACGCTTTTAAAATCCACCTTCATCATCATTGGGTATATCATCAGCCAGATCAGAACTGCCATTGGTATCGAAATTCCGGCATATTCAAACCTGCTCAAAAACTCTGTTACCTGCGGCAGGAATTTGCCAATTGCAACCCCAGCCGCCATGCATATCATCACCCAGACCGTCAGATATTTCTGGAACAGGTTTATGCCGTTGTTCTTTTCAGACATTCTCTCCGCCCCTTTCTTCACGGATAATGAACCGGGTCACTGCCTGCTTAATAGCATTGCAATGTCGGCAGGCTTCAGAACCTTTCCCATGGAAACCACCTTTTCGTTTACGACAAGCGCCGGCATACTCATCACGCCGTAGGACATTATCTTCTCCATATCGGTGATGTACTCCACCTCAATGGAAAGCCCAGCCGCAGTTACCGCCTTTTTAGCATTCTCATACAATTCGTGGCAGGACTTACACCCTGCGCCCAGCACCTTGATACAGCAGACAGGGTCTGTTTCACAGCAGCATGGAGCTTTATTCTCTGCTGCTTCAGATGTAGGACAGCTGCAATTGCAGGCGCATTCGGCGGTCTGCTTTTCCTCTTTCTTCTTTCCAAAACCGAACATAGTTTTTTACCTCCATAAATGAATATATTACCGATAAATATCGGGTTTTACAGTAGTTTCCGCCGCCCTATACAATGAACGGCTGTACAAGATTGAAGAGATACCCCACAAGGATTATTCCCACAGTACATATTGCGATGAATATACCCAGCAGTTTAGGCTTTACCGCCTTTCTGAGCATTATCATTGACGGCAGTGACAGGGTGGTAACTCCCATCATAAAGGAAAGCACAACTCCCAGCAGTGCGCCCTTTGCGAGAAGCGCTTCGGCAATGGGGATAGTGCCGAAAATATCCGCGTACATTGGTACGCCTGCTATCGTTGCAATTATCACCCCGAATGGATTGTTGCTGCCAAGCGTGTTTATGATGAAGTTCTCTGGTATCCAGTTGTGAATTACCGCGCCTATCCCGACGCCTATCAGGACATAAATGAATACCTTCTTTGCGGTGGAACAGACCTGTTCCCATGCGTATTTTGCACGTTCTCTGAAATGCAGCTCCTCCTGCGGAACATCAATTGCCTTGCCATTTCTGATGAATTCCTCCACTTGATCTTCAAGGTGCAGCTTTTCGATAAGCGTACCGCCGAGGACTGCAATTATCAGCCCCACGACCACATAAATAACAGCGACCTTCCACCCGAAAATACTCATCAGCAGGACAAGCGAACCGAGGTCTACCATCGGCGAGGAAATAAGAAACGAGAACGTCACCCCAAGCGGCAGACCGGCACTCGTAAATCCTATAAACAGCGGAATAGACGAGCAGGAACAGAACGGCGTGACCGTACCAAGCAGGGCGGCGATAATGTTTGCACCTATGCCGTGAAATCTGCCGAGTATCTTCTTCGTGCGTTCCGGTGGGAAATAGCTCTGAATATACGAGATGATGAAAATCAGAACGCCAAGCAGCGCCATAATTTTTATCATGTCGTAGATGAAAAACTGCACGCTGCCGCCGATTTTTTCGCTTGTATCAAGTCCCAGCGAATTAAGCACAGACCCTATAAGCCGGTTCAGCCAAGCCATACCGAGTATCTCGTTCTGAAAGAAGTCCCAGACGGATTTGAGTGTTTCCATGCACACAGCTCCTTTCTAATGCATATATGTAAATATTGAAATGCGTCTATGCTTTGTCCGGAAAGAATGTCGTGCGGACAAGTTAGTGATTTACCTGTCGCAGCACGACTTATCTTCATTCACATCGCTTACCGTGGTAAGCGCTTTCAGGCACTTTTCGGCGTACTCAGCGCCCTCTGCGGAAATGGAGTAATGCGTCCACTTTCCCTCTTTTCTGCCGACCACGATACCGCTGTCGCAGAGTATCTTCATGTGGTGCGAGAGTGTGGGTTGAGTGATATTCATTTCCTCCAGCAGACGGCAGGCACATTTCTCGCCGCTCTGCAAAAGCTGCAAGATACGTATGCGGTTTTCATCGCAGAATGCCTTAAATATGAGTGCTGTTCTTTTTACGTCAATATCCACTTTCTCACCTCACATAGAAAATCTTCTATGAATTATTATATTCGATTCATTGAAATGTGTCAATATGTAAATATGCACAAATTTGTGTGGCACAATTGAAAAAATCAATAATTGATTGTTTGTATGGGGCTAAAAACCTCGTTTGAGCCAAAATCACCAGAGCACATCGTCTACTTCGTCAAACCTCACTAGCCGCATTATGCCTACGGCAAAACGCTGGCATACAGCCTTGCGTCGTCGGCTTTCCTCGTAGCCAATGCACTCTGGCAATTTTGCCTATTCAAACCGGATTTTAGAGATGCCCTAATATTATGTCGTGTGTTTTGGTCAGCAATAAGCCGCCGCCACAAGGTGCAGCTTCTTGTTTTCGTCACCGCGTTCCGTTTCCAGCCGGAGAGTGCGCAGCCGCTGCTCCTCCTCAGACATGATAAGCTCTGTCCACGGGTTGTTCCAGCCGAACAGTCCGTGTCCGTTAAAGCCACCGACCCGCTTTCCGTCCGACAGCAGCTCCGCCGCAGCGAAGTCCTTATCCTTGTTTTTTATGTACATCACCACTACCTGAGAGCAATTGCATTGGGTTTCAAAAATCAGCCTGCTGTTATTTCTTAGCTTGCTTCGGCAGATGCCAAATAATTTGTCAGGGCATGGAGTATTTTCACAGGTGTCACGCGTAAGCTCATTAAGATCAAACAGTCGCAGTCCTTCAAACCGGGCGGCTGTGATTTTCGGCGCAGGCGGCATATCGGCGGCATTTTCGGCAATGCTCTGTTCGATCGTTTTCATTATGCACTTAGCGATAAAAAAATGTCCGTCAACATGGGGGTGACCCTCATCTTCAGTGTATACGTTCATTGGCAGCACGCCCGAGGTGATAAGCGGGTATACAGACCGATACAGACCCACCATAGGCAGTCCGTAATGCTTTGAGAAATGAAGCATATACTCTTGACAGGAATAACCATCGCGGTTGAACACTGCGATAGGGATAACCACCGGCTTCCATTCCATTAAAAGGAGCATTCGTATCAGGCTCTCAAACTTCTCCAGCCCGATGGGGTGGCTTTCTTCGTTTATGGAATAATCAAGTACCACTATATCCGGCTTAAACTCCGGAATCAGCATTTGCGTCACCAGCATTCCGGTCAGCGAGTTTGTCCCCGATACTGCCATATTGCGGATCTCCACCTGTGCGCCTGTCTTTTGCTCTAAAAGCTCTTTGAGGAATTCGGGAAACGCTTTCCCCATGCCGTCAGGCGACGCATGATATCCGTAGGTTATGGACGCTCCCAAAAAAGCAATCTTAATTTTGCCGCTGTCAACAAGCCTTCCCAGCCGCTGCCCGCAGCCGAGATTCAGCACGGATTGGGTCAGCGCCTGCTCATAAACAGACTCTCCCAAAACTTCAACAAGTGTTTCCATTTCCACGTATCCTTATGATGTCCGCCATGTGCCAATGCTCACCAGCTTTTTAAGAAGCAGCCCGTATTCCTGAGCCGCCTTTGAAAGATAACCACTCTTTCGGTACACGAGAGCAATATCCGTCTTGGCAATGGCATCGGGCAGCGGATAATAAACAGGGTGCTCGGAATAATTGCCGAACCGTATCAGCGAATCCGGAATAAACGCAGCGCCATATCCTGCCTTAACAAACGAAAATGCCGTTTCAATAGAATGGACCATTAGGGCATAATTGGGGGCAAGTCCTGCCTGAGCGCACATTTTATCCATCATCTCCGCAGAAAACTCACCCTCCTCGCAGACGATCAGTTTTTCGCTTCCAACCAGTTTCAGATCCACGGGATCTGTGGTGAGATATTTCATGGAATTTCCGCGAATGTCCTCGGCGGTCAGCCCCGAGCCGGCAAACCGCTCATTAAGCGGGCTGTCCGCAGGCACCGCCAGCAGCAGCCGTTCCTCCGCCAGCGGTTCTGCGTCAAACAGCTTTCTGTCATAGCTGCCCGTTCCTACAAACACATCGATCTCTCCGCTAAGCACCTTTTCCAGCAGCTCCTGCGAGCTGTCTTCTGTTACAAAAACCTTTATCCCCGGGAAATTGTGGCAGAAGGCAACTACACTCCTCGGGAGCATACAGGAAGCGCGGAAGATCGTTGCGCCGATCCGCAGCGTTCCTGTTTTCAAATCCGCCATATCTGCCAGCTCATTGCGGAGGTTTTCCTCGATCGCCTTTATCTGCATTGCCGAGCGCATATAAGCCTCGCCTGCTGCGGTCAGTTTTATGGGCGATGAAGAACGGTCAAACAGCGTCGCGCCGATTTGGTTTTCGATGTTCATAATGTATTGGCTGAGAGAGGGCTGCGATACGGAAAGCGATCTTGCCGCCCTTGAAAAGCTCCCCTGCTGCGCCAACGCAAGGACATATTCTATTTGCTGTGAGGTCATCAATATCCTCCCTTTCAATTCAATCTGCTTATAAGACAATAATATCACAATTATACATTTTTTGCAAGCATAATTTATTTACTCGGGATACTGCTTGAACATCAGTTTATACTATTCTTCAATCTTCCAATAGACAAAGTCTATTGGAAGATTACCCCGCCAAGCGGGGTTGCGGCGAAGCCGCAGAAGAAGCCGTTCAATACTAATATTGTCAAAACCAAGGGTTTTGACAGCCGCCGCTTCGGCGGCATCGATTTATAGACAAAGTTTAGAGCAACACCGCACAATTACCGGCTAACGCATGTTGTCCACAGTTGGGCGGCATCCT
>JBJFGA010000364.1:0-2713 GCA_051892275.1 Oscillospiraceae bacterium
GCTTCATCTGAAAGCTCGGCGAGTTCATATACAGCGATAAAACGGTTGTACAGCTTCCTTTGCGAAAGGTATAATTTCGACTTCAGGGGTATCCTTTACCGCCGCTTTGTTTTCCTGAATAACCGAGTACCGTGCCTTAAAGGAGTTTGTGCAGGCTTTGGGCGCGGATGCCAAATCGCAATATTCCATCTGGTAATCGTTATTCTTGTATGCCTGATAAAAATCCTCATGCAGATTTACAAAGCCTTCTGCGTTCGGCGCTTCCGAGAAATCCAGAAATGCCTTGCAATAGTTGTCGTTAGTCAGAATATACTGCGCAATAAGCACAGCAAGCATCGGCACCATTGTAAAGGGGTCAGAGAAATTATCCGCATCACTCCCCAGATATCGCCCGTCCTCTGAATAAGCTCCGATTATCACCAAAGAACTGCCGTCCATGGAAACGTGGTATGTATCAACAATGGTTATTGCGTTAGTGCGCCATTCAGCAGGGACAGGAATGTTCAGATAAACATTTTTAGCTGCGTCATCATACAGAATATCCCCGACAGCATTCTTGTCATTCATCAGGGAATCAATCAAATTGTTCATCAGCATTACTGCCTCGCCGATAGGCTGACAGAGCGTGGTGGTTTCCTTGTACGACTGATTGTTGGGGTGAACATAGTACTGTGTTGCGTCGGATAAGTGTTTGAATCCGAAGCCTTTGAATATCACTGAATCGTCTTTGCGTACTACTTTATATGCTGCTTTGCACGGTTTCATAGGTTCATTATTCTTTCATTTTGGAGGGCGGTTGTTGTTAATTCATTATACAACAACACAAATTGTTTGTCAATTGTCTCACCTTCAAACGCCTGAATTATTCCATAAAGTAAGCACGTTCCGATATTATTATTGAAAACATGAAGCGATACAGACAGAAAAATCTGCACACCTAAAAAAATACGGAGGAATTAATATATGTAAGCAACCGGAATTGTCCGCAGAAAAGACGACCTCTGAAGAATTGTTATCCCTAAGGAAATCCGCCGCACTATGCGCATAATAGATGGCGACCCCTAGAACACATTGATACCGTCCGAGGCGCTCACTATCTCGCTGGATAAGACGGCAGGGGACTAAGAATGATAGTATACATAAGCAACGCCAGGAGTTATCCCTCTTAGAGTTGTTTTTGCTGTCACAATAATCTTGTTCAAGCATTACGATTTTTCGGAAATATAATGAAATGGGCGCACATCTCTGTACGCCCATTCTGCTATTCAGTTGCGATCACGCTAAACCAACAATTCTTTTCAGTATTGCCGATGCGTCCAAAGCGTTCTTCTTGCCATCGCCGTTGAAATCTGCCATAAGCGGGTTCTTGCCCGGCTCCAGACCAACAATGTCCTTGAGTACTGCGCTTGAGTCCATGGCGTTCAGAATGCCGTCGTTGCTCATATCGCCCTTGAGGTCGCTGAATTCGCAGAGCATTGCGACATAATCTCCCTTTTCAGCCACGTTGGGCAGGATAACCTTGCCGTCCTCGCCGAGCTGTGCGCAGGTGACAAAAGTCAGCTTGCCGGAAACGTTCTTGTAGAGGTTTGCAAACTTACCCGCGTGTGCTGTCTTGAATGAGATCTCAAGGCTTGTGGGAATGCCCGTGTTGTTTATACGGAACTGCGTTCCCGCAGTGCCGCGCAGACCGTCGGATCTCGTGCTTGCTGTCTTTATGAATGTGAGGTCAGCCGCCGCAGGAGCGGTTATATCCGCACCGTCAACTATCCAAGCGTATGCGCTGTTGATAACGAGTTTGACATTGCTGCCGGTATTTGCAATGGACTTGATAACATCAACGGGAACTGTGGTGCTGCCGTTCAGTTCGATCGTTGCCTCAGAGTCGCTGGTGAGCTTCCCGAGGTCAGCCGCAACATCACTCCAGCTCTTGGAGGAGCCGCCGATAGAGGGATTGGTTGTTGTCGGGGTAGTAGTGCTGGAGCTTCCACCACCGTAAGAACCACCGTAAGAACCACCGGAAGAACCGCCAGAAGATTTAGAGGAAACTTTTACCGCCTGCTGGGCGGACTTGCCGCCGTAGGTTATAGTGACTTTATTATTGCCGACAGCGAAGGTTTCAGGAGCGAACGTGAAGCCGCCCTTGGTGCTGTCGCTGTAAGCTACGTCCTCGGTATTGCCGTTGTCGTAGGTCAGGGTTATAACCAGCCCTGTCGGGTCGAACTTCTCGCCCTCGATGTAGGAGGTCTTTTTCGGCGCAGTCTTTACTGCGATAGAGGTCAGCGACTTGTTTGTAACTGTTACCGCCTGCTGGGCGGACTTGCCGCCGTAGGTTATGGTGACTTTATTATTGCCGACAGCGAAGGTTTCAGGAGCGAACGTGAAGCCGCCCTTCGTGCTGTCGCTGTAAGTCACGTCCTCGGTCTTGCCGTTGTCGTAGGTCAGGGTGATAACCAGCCCTGTCGGGTCGAACTTCTCGCCCTCAATGTAGGAGGTCTTTTTCGGCGCGGTCTTTACTGCAATAGAGGTCAGCGACTGGCTTGTAACAGTTACCGCCTGCTCAACCGACTTGCCGCCGTAGGTGATAGTCACCTTGGCGTTGTTCAGCGAAAGCTCATCGGGAGCGAATGTGAAGCCGCCCTTGGTGCTGTCACTGTAAGCCACGTCCTCGGTCTTGCCGTTGTCGTAGGTCAGGGTGATAACCAGCCCTGTCGGG
>JBJFGA010000364.1:2813-6568 GCA_051892275.1 Oscillospiraceae bacterium
ACCGACTTGCCGCCGTAGGTGATAGTCACCTTGGCGTTGTTCAGCGAAAGCTCATTGGAAGTGAACGTGAAACCATTCTTCGTTTCATCGTTGTAGGTCACGTCCTCGGTTTTTCCGTTGTCGTAGGTCAGGGTGATAACCAGCCCTGCGGGGTCGTACTTCTCGCCCTCAATGTAGGAGGTCTTTGTCTGCGGGGTCTTTACTGCAATGGAAGAAAGCTGCTTCTTCGCAACAGTGATCTCCTGATCTGCGCTCTTACCGCCGTAGGTGATAGTCACCTTGGTATCACCCAGCGAAAGCTCCTCGGGCGCGAACGTGAATCCGTCCTTAGTGCTGTCGCTGTAAGTTATGTTCTCGGTCTTGCCGTTGTCGTAGGTCGCAGTTATAACCAGCCCAGCCGGGTCGAACTTCTGACCCTCAATGTAGGAGGTCGTGTTCGGTGCGGTCTTGATTGCGATACCTGTAACCTGCTTCTTCGCAACAGTGATATCCTGCTCTGCGCTCTCGCCGCCGTAGGTGATAGTCACCTTGGTATCACCCAGCGAAAGCTCGGCGGGCGCGAACGTGAAATCGCCCTTCGTTTCGTCTGTGTAGGCAACATCAAGCGTGCCGTTTTCGTAAGTAACAGCGATTACCAGCTTGGCAGGGTCGAACTTCTGACCCTCAATGTAGGAAGTCTTGGTCGGCGCGGTCTTTACCGCAACGCTCTGAACGGGCAGAGCCTCCCAGCCTGCGTAAATGGTAATGTCTTGGGTTACGGACTGTTCAAAATCGTACTCGGTGGTGCAATCCTCGCTGGTATACCAACCGGTGAACTGCTTACCCACGGGCGCTGTCGGGTCGCTCCACGGTCTGGCAACGGTTCTGTTTTCTATAACGCGCTCAGTTGCAGGGTTTTCGCTGCCGTCCTCAAAGGTAATGTTATACCTTGTGAATCCAACGCCGCAATAATCGCAGGTATCGCTGCCACCATCGAAGCAGTGGTCATTGTAATAAGAGATAGTAACACTATCCGTGCCGGCGGTAAATTTATATTCTCCGGCAGGCTTGCCCTCAACATTTATGCATTGATATTCCCCGGCATAATCGGCAGCGTCGTATTCCGCACCTTTAAGGAAGAACGCCTCATCTCTGGTATAGCGGTTTATCGTGTAACTAACTATGGTATAATCGGCGGTTATGTGGGAGGCCTCATCAGCAAAATGCGTAGATTGATAATGATATTCCAAATCCACAGTATAGGTGTTCACAACGAGCTTTCCGCTAAGGTTAATCTGTCCGTCATCGGCGGTGCCGAATGGGTAAGTATAATCGTACATATAAAAGGAAGATATACCGGAGAATCCATCTTCATCATCTCCTTCGTTGCTTGTTTCGTAATCATAATATCCGTTTGTGTTCTTGATATACGCATTATCGCAGACGATATCCGCTGTCACACCACTTGCGGCGTATATTTGTACGTCGGTAGTGTTGGCGCCTGTGAGCTTGTATGCGCCGCTCTGGGTGATAGTCAGCGTAATGCTGTTATCGCTGCTTTCAGCCGTAATAATCTCGGGGAGAGCGGTATTACCGTCGGCATAGTCGCCTAGCTTATTAAGGTCAATGATGAAATTATATCCGTCTTTGTCGCAGATGCCGTCCTCCGTGGTGTGCGTTTCATTGCATTCCACCGTCACGTCGCCTGTGATACGTGAAGGGTTGAACTTCATGCCGTTTATGCCGAAGCATTCGAACATCTCCGACAGCGATTTCTTTTCAATCGCTCCACACGCCGACCCGTTATCTGTTGAGCTGGTAATCCATATATCGGCGAGGTCGGCGGAGTAGGTGTTTTCTCCTGCCGAAAGATAATAGCCCCTGTCAATAACGCCACCATTGTTATCCGTATATGTAACCACGCTGAAAGCGCCCGTGTTTACAGTGCCGCTGCCCTCGGAGACAGGTGTGGCATAGCTGTAAGTATTTCCTCCGTTATAAGAATTAGCTCTGTAATCCCATGCTTTATATATCGAAAAGGTATCTACATCCAGCGTTCCGCTGAGCGTAATCGCAGCGCCTGCTTCCGCCTTAAAAGGCACAACATAATTTACCGCACTGGTTTCGTTGGGTCTGTCGACGGTGTATAGGTCATCATTTATACCGACACCATCACAACAGTTTTGATATGTTCCGTCGTCGTTTCTGATAAAGGCGTTTTCGCAGACGATATTAGCGTTTACGCCCGCCGCCGCGATTATCTTCACGTCGAAGTAAGCTTCACTGATATAGTTGCTTCCTGTGAGCTTGTAGGTGCCGCTCTCATTTATCGTCAGCTCGATAACGCTGTTATATACGTTGCCGCCTCTCGTTTTGCCGTAGGACGCAATAATACCTGTCGGGCAATCCGTTGTACCGTCCAGATAGTTTGCAAGCTCCGCAAGGTTAATAATGTGGTCTGCGGCAATAACGTCCTCCGCCGCCGCAGTCACCGCCGGGATTATCCCGGGCAATCCCGCAGGAACACTTCCGCCGACAAGCACCGCAACGCACAGCCAGCTGATTGCAGCCCGTTTGAGCTGCGTTTTTCTCTTTGTTGTCATGAAAGTACCTCCTTCAATTTATCTGCATACTTTTGGTAATGCTCCCCGAGGGGAACAGCTTTATTCCACGGCTTACCGCCGCCGGTGTAGTGTATTATGCCGTATTCGTTACGGCGAACGTCCGCCATCAGCCGTTGTATCCTTTGGTCGCAGTAATTAAACTCGTGTTCGATGTTGACGGTGTAGTTCCACTTTATGTCGAAAATGTGAGCCTTGTCCCTGAACAGCATATTCAGCACGTCCTGGTCGTTGTACATCCACCTTCGGCGGTTAAGAAGCTCCACCGCCGCCTGCTCCGAGGTCAGCTTCCGACATTTCCTGAGGTCGAACAGCGTAACTCCCGCATTGAAGTAGCGGTCAAGGTCGGTGATATCCATGAAGTTCTTCGCATACCCCTCGATATTATACGGCTTGTTGTCGATGAAGAATCCCTTTTTCGTGTACCGCAGCAGACGTATATCCGTTGCCACTGCGCCGCCGACAGCGTTACCGCAAAGGTCGGTGTCGAAAAGCTGCGAGATGTCCCCCTCGACAATGGTGTCGCAGTCGAGGTACAGCACACGGTCGTACTCCGCGAAAAGCTCGCCTAATATCGCTAAGCGGTAGTTGGTTTCCGCGGTTATGTAGCTGCCCGAACAGCCCTTTACGCGCTCACGGAACTCCGTCATGTCCACCAAACGAAACGTGCAGTACGGGAACAGCTCTCCCACACGAAGCAGATGTTCGCGGCTCTCCTGCGAAATGTCGCTGTGGAGTATCACAATGTCGTACAAGCGGCTTTTGTTCGCATTGCACAGCAGCGAATAAAGGCACACCGCGAGCGGCGGCGCGTAATTCTCGTTGCAGGCGCAGCAGATATTAACACTTGCAGGTTTTATGCTTTGCATTTGCTCCCTCCCCAGCAGGCAGATTTGTTCTTTGTTTTATAGGAACAGCCTTTCCCCAATTTTTCCTATACATATTTATTATACACCATTTTTTAATAATTTGTCAATAGATTTGGATTAAGGTGTTTTAACATGGTGCGAATTGACATGAAAATGTGCCGAACGTCTTAATTGCTTACACTTATTTCCATAAGGGTAAGAAACCAAAAGCGTGCGGCAGTGTTCTATATTGGTCACCTCTAAAAACCTCGTTTGAGTGAAAATGTGTATAGCACACCGCCTGCTT
>JBJFGA010000365.1:0-6546 GCA_051892275.1 Oscillospiraceae bacterium
CATCTTCTGCAACAGCAAGGAGCTTTTCCACTACTCCTATCAGCGGTATATCGAGAACAAGCTGCGGGAAACCTTCGGACTGGACGCAACTCCCATAAAGATAACCGTTCGTGAAAGAGGCGAATAATGGAGCGTATCCTGTCGGATTTTCGCCGGCACAGAGCCGGAATGCTTTTAATTTGTACAGTTATCGCCGTGGGCTTTACTGCTGGGGCATGGCTTATCCTGCTGCTTTCGGACGTCTGGGCTGACTGGCTCAAGACCGTCTGGACATGGGCAGCGGCGGTTCTTTCGGCGGCAATGGCGCTGCTTCTCGCAAAGGCATTCTGGGAAATGCTGCACCTCGCCCCGAAAAAGCTGGCGGCGCAGCTCTCCGCAATGCCGGAGCAGGAGCGCGAAGCGGTTATCTCCGCCTACCCGGAAGCCAAGACCCTCGGCGAACGCTGGTTTCTTCCGGAGCATATACTGTTCTACACCGCCCGCCGCGCGGTTATCCTGCGGTATGACGCGATAAAGACGGTTTCTCCGCAGAACGGCGATCTGCGGCTGGGAACTACCACTGGGGACATAGTAATGCCGGTAAAGGCGGGAGAAAACGCCGCGATAATCTACGCTCTGCTGCACAGCAGAAATCCCGCGCTCAAGGCGGATTTTGACGCGCCCCCCAAAAAGAAAGGACATAAATCACAATGATGTGGATCTGCTATATAATCATGCTTGCCGTACCCTACCTTCTGGGCGGCATAAACACCTCGATAATCGTCACAAAGCTGCGCACCGGGCAGGATATCCGTACAATGGGCAGCGGCAACGCCGGACTTACCAACTCGCTTCGCACACAGGGCAAGACTACTGCGGCGATAGTGCTTCTTGGTGACGTGGCGAAGGCTGTGCTTGCTGTGTGGGCAGTCAGACTGTCGTTCCTGTATATCGGCGGCGTGGACACCACAGTTCTCGAAAACAACATGAACTGGGTGGGCTACATGGCAGTATTCATGACGGTGGTAGGTCATGTGTTCCCGGTGTATTACGGCTTCCGGGGCGGTAAGGGCGTACTGGCGGCTATCTCGGCGATATTCACGCTGGACTGGCGCTCTGCCTGCATTCTGCTGGGAGTGTTCATCATTCTGGTGGCTATCACGCGGTATGTTTCGTTGGGAAGCTGCATTGCGTCTGCGCTGTTCGGGTTTACAACGCTTGGCTTTGACTATTTTCTCGACGGCGACCCGGCGGGGATAATCTGCGCGATAATAGGACTGTTCACCTCGGCGCTGATAATATTCAAGCACAACGGCAACATAAAAAGACTTATCACGCACACTGAAAAGAAGCTTGGAGAAAAGGCTAAATAAATCGTAATTTATATGTATATCGTTAATTAAAAAGAGAATCGTAATTGAAAATTCGGAATTCGGAATGCGGAATTGAATGTGTCCGCTTCGCGGACGGATTTAAATAGATGCAAGCTGAAAGGCGCAATTGTTTTAATTGCATGTGACCTGTAACAATATCACAAATTAGGTAGACAGCATTTAAATAACCGCCGCAAGGCGGCACCATTAATTCCGAATTCCGCATTCCGAATTCCGAATTTGAATTCTAACTCCACCTTTTACTTTCAGATACACGTATAAATTACGATTCATCAATCCCCATATCAAACCAATAATCTGGAGGTCTATCAAATCATGGCAAAGATAGCAATACTCGGCTGCGGCTACGGCACGGCTCTGGGAGTACTTTTCAGCACCTACGGACACGAGGTGACTACATGGACTAAATTCGAGCAGGAAGCACAGCTTCTGCGCACCGAGCGTGAGCACAAGCGTCTGCTCCCCGGTGTGAAGCTGCCGGATAACCTCGGCGTCACAACTGACGTACACTGCGTCAGCGGCGCGGATTTCGTGATAGTTGCAATCCCCTCGCCGTTCTTCCGGGAGGCTGTTCAGGCGGTGAAGCCGTTTATTGACAAGTCTACCGCAGTGATAAACGTCAGCAAGGGGCTTGAAGCCGCCACCGGCTACCGCCTGTCCCAGATACTCACCGAGGAACTGCCGCAGAACCCGGTAGGCGTTATCACAGGTCCCTGCCATGCGGAAGAGATAGCGCGGCTTGTCCCCACCACCGAGGTATGCGCAAGCTATCAGGACGGGGTCGCGGAGTACATTCAGCGCACCCTCTCCAACGAGAAGTACCGCATTTACGTCAACGACGACGTTGCCGGCTGCGAGCTGGGCGGCGTACTGAAGAACCCCATAGCCCTCGGCTGCGGCATCGCCCGGGGAATGGGTCTTGGCGACAACACTGTGGCGGCGCTCATGACCCGCGGCATGACCGAGATAACCCGCCTTGGCGTGGCTCTCGGCGCTAACTGGAAGACCTTCACCGGCATGGCGGGCATCGGCGACCTGATAGTTACCTGCACCTCGCTTCACTCCCGTAATTTCCGTGCCGGAAACCTCATCGGCAAGGGAACTCCCGCCGAAGAGGCCGTGGCTCAGGTGGGCACAGTTGAGGGCTACACCAGCAGCAAAATCGCCTACAAGCTGGCGCAGGAGCACAACATTGAGACCCCGATAATCGAGCAGATAGTGAAGATATGCTACGAGGGCAGCAACCCCGTGGAAAGCATCTCCGCGCTCATGACAAGAGAAACAAGGCACGAACGCGAAGTGTTCTGGATGGACTGACCCCTCGTCTGACTAAGGAGCTGCTATGAACCAGAAGATACCGGCAACCATAGGAGAACAGATAGCAAAGCTGAAACAGCGCGGCTGTATTATCAAGGACGAAGCTCTCGCCGCAGAAACGCTGAAATATATCAACTACTTCCGGCTGTCCGATTACTTCACGCCGTTCACCGTTGAAAAGGGGCGGTATGAGGAAGGGCTGTCCTTTGAGGACGTGCTTCGGGTGTACGAAGCGGACAGAAAGCTGCGGAGCATTCTTCTCGCAAATCTGGAAGAAACCGAGATAGCCATGCGCGCGGCGATAAGCAACTACCACGCTCTGAAATACGGTGCACTGGGCTACATGAACCCCTCCACCTTCGACCACCGGCATAATCACCAGCAGTTCATGAACAAGGTGAAGCACCTGATCGACGTAAACGACGACCGCGCGTTCGTTCGGCACTACACCTCGAAATACTGCGGCGCATTCCCGCTGTGGGTAGTAATGGAACTGTTCAGCTTCGGCACGCTGGCGTTCTTCTACAAGGACATGCAGAACGCCGACAAAAAGGACCTCGCCGAAAAGTACTACGGCTGCTCCAGCTCCGAGCTTGACAACTGGCTGTTCTGCCTGAATGAGCTTAGAAACTACTGCGCCCACTACAACCGGCTTTACGGCAACACCTTCCCGGTAGAGCCAAAAGCCCCCCGCAGCATGGATATAGAAGAACTAAAGCCGGACGTTTTCGGCTACATAATCGTGATGAAGCAGCTGGCTCACAGCCACACTCACTGGAACGAGCGGGTCGTGAAGCCAATAACCCGGCTTATCCGCAAGAACTCCGATATCCTGCGGCTGAAAGACCTCGGATTTCCGGAAAACTGGGAGGAGCTTATTTCCTACAATGATGATAACGACAAAAACGGCGGGTAATTCTGCCGTTTTTTCCGAAAAGAGGTGACATACCGTGGCTGACAAATTTCGGCTCTTGTTCGACAATAACGCCAAGTCCAAAAAGCAGATAGCGGACGAGCTGAAACGCATAATCGACCTGAAAGACAAGAAACCCGCCAAGAAAAGCCCCGACAGCGACCCGCTGGGAGAGCTTAAAGATGCAGTATCCAGCGCGGTGAAAAAGGCGGTTCAAAACAAGATATCCAGCATAGTGCAGGAGGCGCTCCAATCCGCCGCCGAGGAACTCTCTGCTGACTCCCACGGCGAAAAGATACCGCCCCGCCCCGCCCGGGACAACATCAGCTACGTCAGGCAAAACGCTACGCTCCAGCCGGACGAGCTTGCGTTCTCTCCGTCTATGTATGAGGAGGACGACGATGGCAGCGCAGTCCGCATGAAGATAGAGGAAATGCGGCAGCTGGGACAGGTGTTCTACAACGGCTACATGCTGCGGCAGTGCGCCGAGGAGACCCTCGTAAAACAGGGCGAGTTCATGAAGGACATCACCGACTGCTTCGAACGGAGCTGCTTCTGCGGCATCGAGCGCCCCATCTACGGCGCAATGTCCACCGACCAGCTGCGAACCTACTTCACATGGCGCACCCAGGCGCGTCAGGGAAACTACCCCCGCGCCGACAAACCCTATATCCTTCTGTACTGCTTCGAGCTGCTTAACAAAATAGGAGTGATGTCCCCCACCGACGCATACACCCGGCTTTACGGTGTGTGGCAGGGCTGCCGGGACTTCTGCCCTGCTCTGGACAAACTGCTCCCCCGGTGGCTGAAGGACTTTCGTGCCTATAACAAGGTCGAGGACAGCCTGATCCCGGAGGACGCTCCCGCCGAAGCCGCCGGAGCGGACGATTCCGACATTCTGCACCGCGTCTACTCCCGCAAGCTGGACTGCCTTATGGAGCGCTCCTCCTATAATCTGAAGGGAAGCATTTTCTTCACCGACGAACACCGTCCCATGCTGGAGGGCGCTCTTGAAGCCGCCCTCAACGCCCTGGACAACTACTTCTCCGATAAAAACATCACACTGTTCGAGCTTGTCTGCGGCAGGCTGCAAAAGTCGCGCAGCTGGTCACCGTTCGCGGGGGCATACGTTGACCTTGACCGCATGGACGGCTTCCACAGCCTGAAAATAAGCCCAATGGAGCAGTACTCCACCAAGCGCGGTCAACCCTGCCTGGAGGTGTTTGAGCCGGCGCCTTACCGCAATTTCGTGGGCTGGGTGCTGAAAAGCGTGGAATCGGTGCTGCGCAGGCGCACAGGCTTCCGTTACAGCATTACGCCGAACATCACCCCGGTGCTGGAGGACTTCACCAACCGCGAGCGCCTGTACAAACCCGCCAGCGCGCCGGAATTCACCGGGATAATACCCACCGCGGTGGAACTCTGGTGTGACGAACACGGCATATTCCCGCCGAAAAAACAAAAGAAACAGAAACCAAGCTACAACTTCGATGAAGTCCCGGATTCCACCGCCCCCACAACCGCCGCCCCGGTAGAAATAGACGTCAGCAAGCTGGCGAAGATACGCGAGGAATCAGACGATATCACCAGCCGCCTCATTATTGAGGAAGCCGACACCCTCGCCGCCGAGGAAATAACCGACAAGATAACCGAGATAGAAGCGGACGATTTCGGGGAGCAGACTGATAGCTTTGCCGAAAGCTACTCACAGTATAATACAGACAGTAATATCACATCAGCAGACTTCTCCGCGCTTCCTCCGGAATGGGCGGAACTTGCCGCAGCGCTGACCGCCGAAGACATTGAACTGCTGCAAGCGCTGCTGAACGGCACTGCGGACGCTCTCTGCCGCAGCCGAGGAGTCATGCCGGAAACGGAGTACGACCGCATAAACTCCGCCTCAATGGAAGCGGTGGGCGACGTTCTCATCGAAAACAGCGAGGTGATAGAGGACTATCTCCCAGACGTACAGCAGATGATATCCTGTGTGAAAGGACAATGACATGAAAAAGAAGTTCAAAATAGCCTCTGCCGCCTGCTTTTCCGGGTCTGCGATATCCCTTGCCGTGGGCGCGTCATTTCACGGACTGAGAATGCAGCCAGAGAATCCGGAGCTTTTTGACCTGGGTGTGACTATGGGAGTAGTTATGCTGTCACTTTCCACACTATGTATCGCGGGCGGAATAACGCTGATAATATACGGAAAGAAGCATTCCGGGAAATAATCCGAGGTGGAGCAATGGATATTATCTCAGGATTGACTAGCCCTAACAGCTCTGAAGCCTACGCGCTTCTGCTCAGGCTTGAAGAAAAATCAGCGCAGTCTGACGAACTATACACCTACTTCGGCGATTTTCTTGAACTATTGTCGCACAAAAGCTCCCTTGTCAGAACGAGGGGGTTCCGGCTTATCTGCGCACAGGCGAAGTGGGACTCCGGTAACCTCATCGAAGCCAATCTCCCTGCCCTGCTCTCCCTGTTTGGCGACGGAAAAGCGACAGTGATCCGGCAGTGCCTTTCTGCGCTTCACGGAGTTCTGCTGTACAAGCCAGAGTTGTCCGTGGCGATTTCGGAAAAGCTGGACAGCATGGACTTGTCAAAATACAAGGAAAGTATGTCCACGCTCATTATGAGGGATATAAACGAACTTCGTAAAATAATGGATTAGTCCCCACATCAGCTATTAAAACTCTTTCGCGAAGCGAAATGGTTTTCGCTTCCTTTTGCCACAAAAGGAAGCGGGGTGTGGGGCAGCGCCCCACCACTCTGCGCGACAGCGCAGTAATACGCGTCAATAGCGCTAAAGGGGTTTGGGTCGGGGGACAAACGGAACGTTTGTCGTTGAAACAAGAGTTTTCCCCCAACATTTTTGATGGCTTTGAGCCATCAAAAGTATCCGCCAACTAATCCCACGGCTATACAAATACTCTGAAAAGTGCTACA
>JBJFGA010000366.1:0-6526 GCA_051892275.1 Oscillospiraceae bacterium
GCGGACGGTGTGTCCGGACGGGTGATGACGTATTCCTTGTTGAGTTCGTCGAAATGTCCATAGTTCATTGGTATTCCTCCATCTTAATGCCGTGCAGTGACGGCTTATTTTCTATTTACATTATATCAGTAAAACGTTTACATTTCAAGGGCGGGAATTTGCACAAACTTTTCTATTGATATTTGTGCATGATATACAAAAGACATCACAATTCCGCCGCAGAGCGGTCTGCGGCGGAAGGTGTGTATGTAGCTTATTCCTCGGGAACGAGAACGGCGTAGTTGCCTTCGTCGCGCTTGTATACGACGTTGACCAGACCAGAGTCGGCGTTCCTGAACATAAAGAAGTTGTGGTCGAGCAGGTTCATCTGGAGAATAGCCTCGTCCACTGACATGGGGCGGAGCGTGAACTTCTTCTCGCGAATAACCTCGTACTCCTGCTCCTCTGCCTCGGGCGCAAGACCATCGAACGCGCCGGAGCGCAGGCTCTTTTCTACCTTTGTCTTCTGCTTTCTTATCTGGCGGATAACGCGGTCAACGGTGACGTCAAGCGCGTCGTTCTTGTCCTTTGCGGACTGCTCCGCACGGTAGATTATGCCGTTATATTTTACCGTAAGCTCCAGGATTATCAGCTCCCGGCGTTCCTCCAGAGTGATCTTTGCCTCTGCTTCCTCGGGGAAGAAGCGGTCGAGCTTTGCGCTTAGCTTCTGCACAGCGTAATCAGTGAATGCCTGATTGATAGTGAGCTTTTTAGCGGTGATCGTAACTTTCATTCAAATCATTCCTTTCGGGATATTGTATAAGATAAACGCAGCCAAATGCCAACCGTTTATCTGTATACATTCTATCATATTTATTGCAAATATACAAGAGGGTTTATAGAATTTCATCTTTTTTACACAAAATGCACAAAAACATATGTAAACATTGAACAAAATGTTTTTACTGACCCAAAATGAATGGCTGCCGCATTGTTACGACAGCCAGAAATGATTCTGTTTCAGGAAAGGAATGTACACGATAAATGGCTTGATAGGACTTATTTTACAGCTGCGAATGCAGTGTCCAGCGCTTCGATAAGGTCGTCAATGTTCTCGGTGCCGATGGAAAGCCGTATGGTGTTCGGCTTGATGCCCTGGTCCGCAAGCTCCTCCTCGGTGAGCTGAGAGTGGGTGGTGGAAGCAGGGTGGATAACCAGCGACTTAACGTCTGCGACATTAGCCAGCAGCGAGAATATCGGCAGGTTGTCTATCCACTTCTGTGCGGTCTGGGCGTCGCCCTTTATCTCGAAGGTGAAGATAGAGCCGCCGCCATTCGGGAAGTACTTCTTGTACAGCTCGTGAGTAGGCTCGCTCGCGAGAGAGGGGTGGTGTACTGCTTCGACCTGCGGGTGACGGCTGAGGTACTCAACCACCTTCAGCGCGTTGAATACATGGCGCTCAACACGCAGCGACAGAGTTTCCAGACCCTGAAGGAATATGAATGCGTGGAACGGCGACAGGGTAGCGCCGGTATCTCTGAGCAGTATCGCCCTGATGTAGGTAACAAACGCTGCTGCGCCAACAGCATCGGAGAAGCTGATACCGTGGTAGGAGGGGTTCGGCTCGGATATCCACGCGTACTTGCCGGACTTCTTCCAGTCGAAGTTGCCGCTGTCGATGATAACGCCGCCTATCGCAGTCCCGTGACCGCCGATGAACTTGGTCGCGGAGTGTACCACAATGTCCGCGCCATACTCGATAGGACGAAGCAGGAACGGCGTTGCGAATGTGCTGTCAACCACCAGCGGGATACCGTGCTTGTGCGCTATATTCGCCCAGGTTTCGAGGTCGGCAACGTTGGAGTTCGGATTGCCAAGGGTTTCAATGTAGAGCGCCTTTGTGTTCTCGTTTATCGCGCCCTCGATCGCTGCGGTGTCTGCCGGGTCAACGAAGGAGGCGGTTATTCCATAAAGCGGCAGGGTGTGCTCCAGCAGGTTGTATGTGCCGCCGTAGATGGTTTTGCTTGCTACGATGTTCTCGCCCTGCTTTGCGAGCGCCTGAATGGTGTAGGTTATCGCAGCCGCGCCGGAAGCGGTCGCCAGCGCCGCAACGCCGCCCTCAAGAGCCGCGATGCGCTTCTCGAAAACGTCCTGGGTGGAGTTGGTCAGTCTGCCGTAGATGTTGCCGGCGTCAGCCAGCCCGAATCTTGCCGCTGCGTGAGCGGAGTTCTTAAAAACGTAGGAAGTTGTCGCGTAAATCGGCACTGCGCGTGCGTCGGAAGCGGGGTCTGCCTGTTCCTGTCCAACGTGGAGCTGTAAGGTTTCAAATCTGTATTTCTTCTCTGACATGGTGTTTGTCCTCCTAAAAAATCGAATATATGATTCCGGAGCCAAGTCCGGGCGTTATTGTTTTGAGATAGTCTGATTCAGCGGCACATTCGGCACATTCGCCCGGTGAATATCGCTGATGTGATGGGGTTTTCTTTTCTCATTTCAGCACCTCCGTGAAGCGGTCGTTTTTCTTTCTGTATTAAGTATATCACTATTATAGGTATTTGTCAAATCTTAATTTTTTATAGCTAGTTATAGATTTTGGCTATATCGCGTGATATAAATTTCCGCCCCGGTGTACCGGAGCGGAAGCGGTTATTTCGTCATGGTTATCTTCTTTAAATGAATGTCCGTGCTGAACGAGATAGCGTTGAACATGAACAATGTCTGCTGGTATTCATCAAGGTCGATAAAACGGGTGAGGTCGGTATTGAGGTACCGCATATCCACCATTGTTATCTTGCTGTAATGCTTCGACAGGAACGGCACAAGGCTGTGCGCATAGCTGTCCTTGACGAGAAGCAGGTTCTTACCGTTGTCGATGTCTGTTTCAATGGTGACTATCGGCGCATTCTCCCCGGTGAAGCTGGAGTACTTGTCCTTTACATCAAGGTAGCTGCGGACATACAGGCTGTCGTACACCGTTTGCTTATTCCCGTCGAACACCGTCATTTTGACCTTCGGTTCGCCGGACGCGAGGAAGTAGTAATCTATCGTGTCCGGGGTGATGGAGTTGTCAAGCGTCTTTGAGTACAGCGTACCACGGAAGCTGCTGCTTGCGGTCTCGATATTGAACGCGTTCAGCCCGTAGCTGCTGTAACCCAGCGCCTTTGCCGCCGCGCAGTAGGCGTAGTACGCGCCGAGGCTGGTCCAGTGATGGTCGGTGCGGTAGAACACATAGTCCGACTGATGCCCGGAGAGGTAGCTCAGGCAGTCTATCGTGGAAACGCCCTGCATCTTCTTATAGCACTCATCAATGAACGTCTTTTCGCTGAGATATCCAGCATAGGAGGGTATATCCGCGCTGAACAGTTCCTGCGCGGTAGGCGCTATCATCAGGCTGCACTGCATGTCGGGGTGGGTTTCTGCAAAGAGATTCATGGCGTTCAGAGAGGAATTCACCAGTTCCTCATCATACTCCTTGAACACCTGTATCATCTGGTTTTTCAGCGTGTAGACCTCGTTTATCTCCTTCTTCCCGGCGAGCATTTCAATGGTGTTGCGGGCCCGCACCCATTCCTCGCGCCCGGCGAGGTGGTCGCAGAAATAGGTCTCTATTTTGTCCATATAGCTGTCCTTGTCCCGGACGGTGATGTCCTCCCAGCGCACCGCTCCGATAACGTCGGCGAAATTCTCCGCCTTATCCAGCTTGGTTTGGTTTACAAGCTTCGGGAACTTTGCCAGCGTTCGGTTTTCGTTCTCGCTGCGCTCCTGCTTCGGGAGAACGGCGGTGGTTATCGGTATCACCAGTGAAACAACCGTGAACAGCGCTATCATCAGTTTTGCCGGTGTCATGGCGAATTTCTTCTTATCCATGCTGCTCTCCTTTCTCAGAAGTTAAAGTACAGGAACGGATTGTAGGTGGAGGTGGAGAGATAAGCCACCGAAGCGAGCATTATCACGATATTAACCACCGGGAAGCCGTACTGCACCCAGGTCGGCGCCTTTTTGCGGATAAAATCGTTGATGGATTTCAACACGTCCGAGCTGCCGAAGATACATATTGCGAAAATAATGCCGTAGTTCACGATAAAGTTTATCGCAGTGTTGTCGATGAACATGCCGTTTCCGCCGAACATTGCCGCGATATACGTGCCAACCTGACTGAACATGTCCCCGAAGCCGACCGTTCCGGGAGCTACCGCGTCGAACAGCACCCAGCCGAACACCACCATAACAAAGGTGTACAGCCAGCTGAAGAACGCAGGTATCTTTTCCAGAACCTTTCCGAGGAACAGCCGTTCTATCACGATAAGCACGCCGAAATAAGCGCCCCACATCATGAAGTTCCAGCTTGCGCCATGCCAGATACCGGTGACTGTCCACACAACAAGAAGATTGATTATCGTGCGGGGAAGCCCCTTTCGGCTGCCGCCGAGAGGGAAGTAGATGTAACTCTTGAACCAGTTGCCCAGCGTGATGTGCCATCTGCGCCAGAATTCCGAAACGCTGTGGCTCATATAGGGGTAGTTGAAGTTCTCCGGGAAGGTGAAGCCCATCATCTTGCCCAGTCCTATCGCCATATCAGAATAGCCGCTGAAGTCGAAGTAAATCTGGAACGTGAACGCAAGGATACCAAGCCACGCCGTCACCGCCGACAGCTCGCCGTATTCCATTGCCTTGACTTCCGTCCAGAGAAGCCCGATGTTATTGGCGATAAGCACTTTCTTGCCAAGTCCCACGATGAACCGCGAGATACCGTCGCCCACCATTTTTTCGGTGATGGAGCGGTGGTCTATCTCGTTCTGGATATCCTCATACCGGACGATAGGACCGGCGACTATCTGCGGGAACAGAGTCACGAATGCCATGAAGCTTACGGGATTTTTCTGTACCTTTATCTGCCTGCGGTAGAGGTCAATGGTGTAGCTCATGGACTGGAACGTGAAGAAGCTGATACCGATAGGCAGCGGCAGGTTCGGATTAGGTATGGCAAGCCCGAAGAACGCGTTCAGCGACTCGATAATGAACCCGAGATACTTGAACACGCCCAGCAGCCCGAGGTTCATCACCAGCGACACGATAAGGCATATCGTCCTTATCTTCGGCTTGTCGTCATAGGCGTGTATTATCCGCCCGGCGGTGTAGTCTATTGCCGTTGAAGCTATCATCACCAGCACATAGAGCGGCTCGCCCCATGCGTAGAAGATAAGTCCGCTGATGAGAATGACCACGTTTCTGGCTTTCTGCGGCACGAGATAGTAGACTATCAGCGTTATCGGCAGAAACGCGAACAAAAATGTTAAACTGGAAAAAACCATATACTTCCCCTAAAATCACTCTGTATCTTTTGCTAAAGAAATAAACTCGCTGCGGGAGTACATCTTGTTGACTACATCCAGCAGCAGCTTTGCGGAGAGCAGCTCCGGCAGACCAAGACGGCGCTGGAGCGCCCTGCGGCGGTCGGAGCTTCCCTCGCCGCCGATAAGACCTAAGTCCATAAGGTCGCTGCGGGTGACCGGGTCGGGATTTTCCGCCTGCGGCGTTCCGTCAAGCTCGGTCGCGCCGGCGTTTTTCAGCGCTTCGATAAGCAGTTCGTCCGGTATGCCCTCGACCCCCAGCTTTCCCTGCTTCGAGGGCTGGAGCTTGCGGCGCTCCTTTCCGTAGATGTCCGGTGTGACTGCGTTCAGCACCTCGCCGTTCTTCACGAAGCCGCGGATAAACGAGCGTATCTTAAACCCGGCGCTGTCGCTGTCAGTGAGGATTATCACTCCGGTCTTTGCGGCAAGCGACTTGATAAGTTCCTGCTTCTCCTTGTCCTTGAATACGGAAAACCCGTTGGTGCATATTATAACGGCGTCTACGATGTTTGAGAGCCGTATTTTATCGTATCTTCCCTCGGTTATTATTGCTTGTTTTATGCGAATCATGTATAATTCAGCGTGCAATTGCGGATATCTCCGCTATCGCCCTTTCAAGAAGAAGTCTGCTGTCGGTTTTGGAGGAATTCATCAGCTTGTTAGTCCGGAACAGCACAGCAATGCAGTCCCGCAGATACCGCTCGGACATTCGCTGCACCGTGCGGTAGGCATTCGTCATCACAAAGGCTCTGCCATAGTAGCCGAAGTCCTTGGCGGCGTCTGCGGCGGACTTCCGCGCAGTCTGCCCCAGCTTCGCCCGGTAGAAGTCCACGAACGCGCCGGACAGCGCCGACATTATTATAATAGGCTCTACGCACTCCGCGAAGATATCGTCCAGCATACGGTAAGCCCTGCCGGGATTCCCCGAGAGAAGGCAGTCCGCCAGTGCGTACACGCTGGCGTCTATCAGCCGCGGTGTGAGTGCGTCAATGTCCTCCCGGGTTATCTCGCCGCTCTGCTTGTAGCTGCACAGCTTGTCCACCTCGTTCTGGATTATGGTGAGGCTGCGCCCACATAGCTCTGACAAATGTATGGCATTGTCCTGCGACAGGGTGCAGCCGCTTCGCGCCGCCTTTTTTGCCGCCATAGCCGCAGTACGTTCCAGCGGCAGGAACATCAGCTTGCAGACTGCGCCG
>JBJFGA010000367.1:0-6523 GCA_051892275.1 Oscillospiraceae bacterium
TGACCGAAAGACCTCTACCCATTTTCCCTTTTCAAACCGGTTTTTAGAGGTTCCCTTATGATAAAGGAGGAGCAGTATGAAGCAGAAGATAACCGAGTACATCTATTCCCGCCGGGAGGAACTGGTAAACGTTGTAAAGGAACTGGTAGAAATACCCAGCGTCAAGGGAAGTCCGGCGGCGGGAGCGCCGTTCGGTGCAGAACCCCGGCGCGCTCTCGAAAAAATGCTGGAGATATGTGAGCAGCACGGGCTTGAAACCGGCTGCCATGATGATGTTATGGGAACTGCGGACTACTGCCCGGCGGGGGATATCCGTCTGGGAATTCTGTGCCATCTGGACGTAGTGCCCGCCGAGCCGCTCAACTGGACTTACCCGCCGTTCAAGCTGACCCGCTGTGACGGAAAGCTGTTCGGCAGGGGAGTTATCGACGACAAAGGCCCCTGTGCGGCGGCATTGTTCGCGCTGTGCTGCGTGAAGGAGCTGGGCATTCCGCTGAAAAGCGGCGTAAGGCTGCTGTTCGGCACGGACGAGGAAAACGGCTCTGACGACCTCGGAATATACCGCCGCAGCCACGCGCTCCCGCCCATGGTGTTCACCCCGGACGGCAGCTTCCCGGTCATCAACATCGAAAAAGGCATGATACGCTGCGGTATTGACGGCGGTTACTCCGGCGGCTCGGTGGTCAGCTTCACCGGGGGCAGCATTCCCAACGCTGTGCCGGACAAGGCAGAGGCGGTGCTTCGTGGTCTTACCCGGGACGAGGTACGGGCTGCGATACCGGTGGATACGTCCGGCTCGATACTGACATTGGACTGGGGCGAGGACGGGCTGATAACGCTGCACTGTTCCGGCAGGTCGGCGCACGCTTCCACCCCGGAGTCCGGCATAAACGCGGTGACGGCGCTGATATCGATACTCAACCGCCTGCCGTTAGAGCCGGGAACGCAGCGGGACATTCTGCGCGGTCTGGAGCGGCAGTTCCCGTTCGGGGAAACAGACGGCGCTTCGGCGGGGCTGAAAAACTCGGACGAGCAGTCCGGCGGGCTTACGCTGACGCTTAGCAGGTTCAGCATGGAAAACGGCAAGGTGAGCGGCTGTATCGACATTCGTTACCCCGTTTCCGCTAAGCTGACCGAGGTGGTGGACGGGCTTTCCGCGGCGCTTCAAAGCGCGGGGCTTTCCTATGTCAAGAACCTGGAAGAAGAGCCGCACTACGTCCCTGAGGACAGCGAGTTCGTGCAAAAGCTGCTGCGGGTGTACGAGCAGGTCGAGGGCGAGCCGGGGCGCTGCATAGCCATCGGCGGGGGCACCTACGTCCACACGGTGGAGGGCGGCGTTGCATTCGGCGTGGAGCGCGGCGACACCGACTACCACATGCACGGCAACGACGAATTCATCACCGAGGAGGAGCTGTTAAAGGACGCAGTGCTGTTCGCCTGCGCTATCGCGGACATCTGCGGGAAAGAGGAATGTAAATCGTAATTTATTTGTATATCGATAAGTAAAAAGTGAGTGTAAATTACAAATTCGGAATTCGGAATGCGGAATTCGGAATTATGGTGCCGCCTTCGGCGGTAATTTAATAAGCAGGCGGCATAATATGTGATATTATTACAGGTCACATGTAAATTAAACAATTGCGCCTTTCGGCTTGCAGGCATTTGAAATCCGTCCGCGCCAGCGGACACCGACAATTCCGAATTCCGCATTCCGAATTCCGAATTTTCAATTTCGTGCACGTATTATTTAGAGATTTACATTGTGCCAAATGCTACGCTAAATTCCATTTTAGCGGTCAAGAATTAACCACCAAGAAAGGACAACCACCATGAAACTAATGTTTGCGTCAGATATCCACGGCTCTGCGCTGTACTGCGAGAGAATGCTGGAAGCCTACCGCAGAGAGGGCGCAGAAAAGCTCTGCCTGCTGGGGGACATACTCTACCACGGACCGCGCAACGACCTGCCGGACGGTCACGACCCCAAGCGGGTGATTGCCCTGCTTAACGCCGAGAAGTCACATCTGCTGTGCGTTCGCGGCAACTGCGACACCGAGGTAGACCAGATGGTGCTGGAGTTCCCGGTGCTGGCTGATTACGCGGTGATATTCGCTGACGGCAGGACTTTCTTCTTGTCCCACGGTCATCATCACAATCCCGAGAACCTCCCGCCGTTACAGCCCGGTGACGTGCTCATAAACGGACACACCCACATCTACAAGGCGGAGCAGGTGAACGGAATCCACTGCCTTAACGACGGCTCGGTGTCCCTGCCGAAAATGGGCAATCCCCGCAGCTACATGACCTACGAGGACGGGGTGTTCACCGTCAAACAGCTGGAAACCGGGGAAACGCTGACGGAACACAAGATTTTTAATTAGTGTGCGGGAGGAGCAAGCTCCTCCCCTACGGTGAACGGGAAATGCTGTCCGAAAGCCAATTTGTTCAGAGGTTGACACCTCCTTGGGGCGGGGATATCATTTCACAGGTAGATATGGCATTGTAGGGGAGGGGCTTGCCCCTCCCGGAGAATAACATTCAGAGGTAGATATGTCATTCAGTTCAGATATCAAGAAAGAGCTTTGCGATGTTCACAGCCTGACCCCGGAGCAGGCGGCGGCTATGGTTTACGGGATCATGTTCGCTTCCCGCTTTGAGGACGGCAGACCGCTGGTACAGACCGAGAACATGGAGCTGATGAATGCCGCGGTGGAACTGCTGCGGACAGTGTTCCCGCAGGTACATGCCGGGATAGTGCGGCTGGTTAAGAACAGCGGCTCTCTGTACACGCTGAAAATACGCGGCGGGTACGACAAAATCGAACAGCGGTTCGGGGACTTCACCTCAATCAGCGGCGAAGCGGTGGACGGCGGCGACGAGGAAAGCGGCGCGTTCCTGCGGGGAGTGTTCGTCACCTGCGGCTCTGTCACCGACCCGAACAAGGAGTACCACCTTGAACTTGTACTGCCGGAGAACGACCGCAGCGGCGCTCTGCTGGACTTCATCACCGAGCACGGCATGGCTGTGAAGTCCACCCGCCGGGCAAAGCGGACTGTCATCTACGCCAAGGAAAGCGAGCTTATAGAGGACTTCCTCACCTACATAGGCGCGGCGAACCACTCGCTGGAGATAATGCAGGTGAAGATAGTAAAGGACTTCCGCAACCGCGTAAACCGCTCCGTCAACTGCGAAAGCGCCAACCTCGACAAAACCGTTGCCGCCTCCAACAAAAGCGTTGAGGACATCGGGTACATCTTCCGCACCATGGGCGCGGACTGGCTCTCGCCGGAGCTTCAGGAGACCGCGCGGCTGCGGGTCGAGAACCCCGAAATGTCCCTGTCGGAGCTGTGCGGGCTGTTCGCCGAGCCTATCAGCCGCAGCGGGCTGAACCACCGGCTGAAAAAGCTGTCAAAGCTCGCTGAGGAGCTTCGCTCAACCAACATATAGCTTCGTGAAAACAGACATTTTTCATTGACAATCCTGTGCGCTTTTGATATAATATAACCATACCCAAGGCATTGTTTTAACAAAGGATGATAATCATGAAAAACAGGATACTTAGTATCGCGCTGGCGGCGGTGCTTTCCGCCGGTATTTTCAGCGCACCTGTACAGGAATACACAGGAAGCTCGTCAGTGGCGTATGCGGCTTCGGCGGTAGCTGCGCCCACCGCGTCAAGGAAGTCCGGGACATATCCTGCCTCCGGGGCGTTTTCGCTGAAGCTCTCCACCGCTACAAAAGGCGCGAAGATATATTACAGCACCGGCGGCGGCTACAAGCTGTACACCAAAGCGCTGAAAATAAGCAAGAACACCACGGTAAAGTGCTACGCCGAAAAAAACGGCGAAAAGAGCAAGACCGTAAAGCTAAGCTACAAACTCACCCCAAAGGTGAATTTCTCGGTTGAGGAGGGCACATATTCCGAGCCGGTAACGGTGAAGCTGTCATCGACCGCGTCCGGAGTAAAGTTCTACTACACCCTCGACGGCAGCAAGCCTACCACGAAATCGGCGAAGTACACCACCAAGGGCATTACCATCAGCAGTACCGCTGACCTAAGGGTCGCGGCGGTGAAGTCCGGCTGGTCAACGAAGTACTACACCCGTAAGTTCGTGATAGACGACCCGTCTGGCTCCACGGTAAGCCTGCTTGACGACTACACGAAGAAATACGCCTACAACACGCTGAACTCCACACAGAAAAGGGTGTACGCGGCTTTGTTCAACGCCGCGGCAAACCACGAAGCTGCAACAAATCTGTCCTCGCTCAGGGCTTCGGTAAGCGATGTCGAAAAAGCATACTGGGCGTTCGATTACGAGAACCCGCAGTTCTTCTGGCTCGCCAACGGCTGCGTTTACGACTACATAGGCTCGACCGTCACCAATGTGGAGCTGACATATTCCCGCACAAAAAGCGAGGCAGAGCGCCTGAAGCCCGGATTTGAAGCTGCGGCGCAGGAGATAATCGATAAGGCGCTGGCGCAGGACGACCTTTTTGACCGGGTAAAGGTGCTGCACGACGCTGTCATCGAAAAGACGGTGTACACCATTCGCGGTTCAAGCTACATTTCCGAAGCAGACGGTGCGCTGGTGTACGGAAATGCGCTGTGCGAGGGCTACTCCAAGGCTTTCGCTTATCTCTGCCAGGCGGCAGGCATCGAGTGTATCTGCGTTGCAGGCTACGCAGGAGAGGGGCACATGTGGAACATGCTGAAGCTGGACGGCAGGTGGTACAACATGGACGTCACATGGGACGACACCGATGCGGACGAGCCGGGTTACACCTACTTCTGTATCCCGACCTCGGAAATAGAGTCCGACCACAGCTTCAACAACCCGTTCCCCGTTCCCGCCGCGACGGCGACAAAGTACAGCTACCGGGAAATGTCCGGGATACCCTCTTATTCAGACCTTAACAGCGCCTACAACGGTATCTTGGCTCTTGTGGCTGAAAATTACAGCAAGGGCGTAAAAACCACCACCGCTTATGTGGACGGAAACTTTATCCACAGCCTTTTCAACAAGGTGAACGACCAGGCGTTCGGTCAGGCGCTTTCAGACATGGGGTGCTTCTTCTTCAGATGGTCCACCTCGACCAACAACAGGTACATCACGGTGACGCTCAGCTGAACGTCCTGACCGCGGCTTCCGCTATTGCGGCGGCAATGACCACCGCCGAACGCGCCAGAAACCGCAGAGTGTACTCCCCCGCCGCCGGGCTGTCGGACAAAACCGCAGCCATGCCGTTTCTGCCGGAGCACATCAGCCGCAGCAGCTGCCCGGACATGTCCCCGGAAGCCCTCGCCCCGCATACCACTGCGGCGGCAACAGCTATGCAGGTCGGTATCAGCCTGACAGCCCCAGCGCCGTACACCGCGAACGCCCCGGTCAGCGCGGCGCCGGTTCCAAGCCCGCACACGAACGGCGCTATCCACACCAGCGCCCGCCCAAGTGCGAAATACCCGGTAATATACTCGCACAGCAGGAACGCAAGCCCCCACAGAGCGCGTGATATCATCAACCACAGGAACTCCCCGGAGCTGCACAGCAGGCTGCCCGAAAAGTCGGTGCCCGCCGGGGCAGCTGTCGCGAAGAACACCCCCGCCGCAGTCCCCGCCGCCGCAAGCAGCGAATGCCCCACCGGCACCCCGAAGCGCCGCCGCTGATATGTACGCCGCGCCGCCCGGGGCGGGTCTGACGCGGTCTGTGGAACATCCGGGAGCGGGTCATGTTCTCTGGGCTTTGTCCTTCCGGTCAAGCCGGGTATGACGTCCGGCGGGACGGTTTCCGGCTTCGGCGCGGGGTGGTTCAGCATTATGATGTTTTCCATGTTATTCTCCATTTTGCAGCAAATATCTGTGTTTATCAGAGTATATGCGGCACGGACAAGTATAATTCATGAACGGACGGTGACAGCATGAAAGCCACAGAAGAAACGGCACTGGGCAGGGTCCTTTCCATTTCCCGGGAAGCCTACTCCGCGATAGCAGCCGGCGACCCGGAACTTGACAGCCCCGCCCTGCTGGACAGCCTTTCCGCCGCGCTCTCTCACCTGAACCACGAAAAAAAGCCCCTGGTCAAGTGCATGAGGGCGCTGAAATCCGAGATAAAGCGTGCCGGAAAGCCGTTCTATAAGAAAATAAAGCCGCAGTTTTCAATGCTCATGCCGGTGCTGCAATACGACTTCCCGCTCGCGGCGAAGCACGCCCCCGCGCTCATCTACGGCAACGACAGGATAGTCCGCAAGCTGGTCTGCGGCGAAACGGACAAGGCTCGCTCCATGGCAGACGCAATGAGGAACTACCCCGGCTTCCTGTTCGGCGAGTTTGAAGCGCTCTCGCCGGAGCAGTTCTACGAGCTGGTTTTCGGGTATTACCCCAAGCTGTACGATGAGCCGTTCATGGACGAGATGAAAGAGCTGTTCATACTAACAACCGTTTGAACGAAGGAAAAGATTTGCAGAAAAACAGTGACGACGATAGCGGTGCTGGATTTCTGTAAAGATTTCCTGAGTTTAAATGGTT
>JBJFGA010000368.1:0-6505 GCA_051892275.1 Oscillospiraceae bacterium
GCTAACTGAAGTAGCAAATACATTAAGTTCATTAACAACTCTGTCTAAGGTTTTAAATGCCTCATCAAGTTCGGATTCGCTTAGAGAACTAATCCCGGCAGACAAACTCTCAGTTATATTTTTAAATTGTTTGAGTGTGCCCTCCTGAGCAAAATCCTTGGGGTTCCCGATATAACCATATTCTTCTTTTGGGTCTAACCCATCGTTCTTTGTGCCAACATAACCAATCTCTTTGAGCATGGTATTTCTGGCTATATCTAGCTTAGTGTTCTTTCCGTCAAGCGCACCCTGAAAACCACTTGAGTTAAGCTTCTCGGCGTAATCTTCAATTCCGTCAACAGCTTTCTGGACAGCATTTACAATCTTTCCTAGCGTCTTCTGCTTATCACCAGACTTCTCATACTGCTTAATATACGAAGCCGCGCCACTCTGAGTAATGATTGTTTTAACCTGACTGCTTATTTCATTTTGAGCTTTCTTTACGGAAGCAGCCAACTCCTCTTCGGTGAAGGCGGGTGCCTTTGCTTTTTTTCCGCCCGTAACCGGAGGAGCAATGCTTGTGTTTTTTGTATCCTTCTCAGCCTTTACGTTCGCCGTGACTTCTTTAGACTCACTCTTGTTCGACGACGAACCTGTATTACCCTTTATCTGAACGGGTTCACCATCTACAACAGGAGTTATTTTTACTGACAACCCACTTATCTTATCCAACTGTTCCTGAATTTTCTTCTGGACTACATCAGTCTTTTCAAGTCTAACTCCAATAGGAATGTCGTATTTTCCATTGCCGAGTTCGCTTACAAGAGCGTCAAGCGCACTCTTGATAGGTTGTATAGATTTACTACTGAATTTGGTTCCGCCGTCAATACCGACTTCGACCTCTACCTTGACTGGAGCACCAGTAGTATCTGCCATTTAACATCACCCCTTCTTAAATCCTGCTCCAGCTTCCGCGTGGAGCTTCACATAATATTTAACATTTTCCTTTACGTCACTTCGTTGAGCCACAAGATACTTGCTATCGGTAATACCAGTGTTCTTTGGCATCTGTACTGTATACATCTTCGTTTCTCCCTTGTACGGCACAACAGACTTATTTATTTTATCGACTATGCGAGACACGTAGTTCTTATCACCTTTATTGTGCCATGTTTCACGACCGACTATGCGGCGAGGATACCTTGGCTCTCCCTTTTTGTGGTATGGTTCCTTTGAACCCTTTCTCACGGTATTTCTTTTGTACGTTCCGACAGGCTCTGAAAAGTCTGTATAATATATGTAATCTTTCGCATACGGTTGTGTATTTACAATGTACGGCATATAAACATAGTCAGGATATCTCTCCGGATATTTTGAGGACTTATACATATCACCATATCTTTTATTTATCAACAACGGAAATTTCTTCCATACTGGTTGATAATCCTGTCCCTCATTATATCCCGGCACATCACCAAACCAATACTCAATAGCCCTGCGTTTTCTGGTTAGGTTGCTAATATTGTATATGGTATACCCGTGACTATCTCTGTCAATGGAGAAATGGTATCGTGCGTCATTGCCGTTTTCATCGGTATAAGTTAACGTTCCACGATCACTGTTAGTCGGACGTATAGTTCTTATGTGACTATGAATATCTTTGTCCTCTATCACCCGTTTTTTGTCATGATTCTTGTATCTGATATTAGAAACTTCCTTTTTTATGATTTGCCTGATTTTTTTATCATATTCTTTCATTGCCTCGTCAGACAGCTCTTCAATGTCTTTTGGCAGTAACGGGAGTTTTATATCGCCGGATAGAAATTTCTTTTTAAATTCCTCGCTTGCAGCTTTCTGTTCTTTATCGAAATTGCTCTTAAAACTGTTAAACGAACTCATGTTGAGTTTGACTTTAGACATCCGACTCACTCTCCACCGGATATTTCTTCTCCACCAGTGCCCTTGCAAACTCCGCCGGGTCTAACTTGGCGTTCTTCACGCCATCAGCCAGCTCCAGCCAATCAACCGACTCAAACTTCGCACCAATACCCTCAACAAATTCAGTAAGAGCCTTGTCAACTCCAGCGAACGGAGTCTCCTTGCCAGCAATAGCCAGAACGCCTTCTGCAATAATCCTGTCGTTCTGAGCCAGCAACTTAGCCTTTATCCATTCAATCTTGTTGTCAATAGCGCAGATAAGAGCGTCGCGCTGTTGCTGGTTCGCGACCTGCATAGCGTCGTCAAAAGTATCCCCATAAGCAAACAGCATAATATCCTCGCCTTCAGAATACGACTGCTCTCCGTACATCTGTATAGTAAAGAGTCGTATCGCGGTGTCTCTCAGATAAGGGATATAGTCAACCTCGCCGTCTTCACTCTTGCGGAAGCACTGCTCCACAACGCCGTTAATAAATTCAATAGCCTCTGCCGTATTTAAAGTCTTAATTCTTCTCATTATTATCCTCCACATTTTCAATTGCCCAGAGCCCTATGCCGATTGCTTCGGCAGTGTCCTCCGAGACTTCTATGTAATATTTATCCTTTACCGCTTGAATTGCGGCTTCCTTTGTTTCCTCCCGTTTCCGGTTCTTTATGCCGTCAAATGCCCTCCATTTGGTAGGTTCAACGAGAGTGAAAGCTATGTCTTTTTCAAACAGTATCTGCATAATTACTCCCTGAAGCTGTGACAGCTGAGAGTATACCTTGTAATTACGCTGAAACTGAACCTGTTCTATAACTACATGGTCTGGCTTACATCGCCTTATCAGATTCTTGATTTGTTTCCCCATGTATTTCATGCGCACATACGCCGGTGCTTGTTCGTCCACATCAATAACTCCATACTTAATAAGAGATTTATCGACCCAGAACGACCACCCTGTATGCTTTGTACTTTGGTCTAACGCCAATATATTCACATATTCACCTCATATAAAAGGTACGGCGCAGCAAAGGACAACCTTGCCGCGCCACCTTATTTACTTATCCTCAGCTTCCGCTTCTGCTGAAACCTCGGATTCGGCAACTACCTTGTCAGCCTCAAGCGACTGCTGTGTTACCTTTCTCTCTTTCTGAGAGCGGCTCAGAACATTTCGTATAACAGCCTTAACAGGCTCAATGATGTTCTGCTTTTCAAGCGTGTTCCTGTTGATACCCAGCTTAGCAAGTGCAGCAACAAATTCAGAGTCCGTGGTTATACCCAGACGGTGTTCTGTTACCGCAAGGTAAATCAGCCAGCATTCCTGCTTGTCAACTACTGAACGCCAGTCATGAAGCTTATCACAACTATTGCAGGCTTTATACTCAGCACCGCAAATCTGGCACTTATGCTTTTTATCCTGCATAGCTACCTCCTATCAGGCTGCGTCGTCAGGAACGATAACAGACAGAAGCTTACCGTCCTCGTCGCACCATTCCTTCTGGCAGGTAAAGGACAGCGGGTGAGTGCTCTCGGTATCGAAGTTAAGGTCAACCTCGGGAGAGAGCTGCGCATTACCGAATACCAGCCAGCCAGCATACTCAACGTTCTTGTTGCACGGGTCGCAGAAGATAACATGAACAACAGCCTTGCCACTGAGAGGCTCGTTGCCGGACTTCTTATCAACCTTAACGCCGGACTTGGCAGCGTACTCGTAGGATACAAAGATTACGGTATCAGCAGTAATCTCGTCATCAGTAGGCAGAGTAATGGTCTTAGCAGCAGCATCAACGGTGAACGCAGTCTCAGAAGCCGCAGAACCAACGGTGTACTTCTTGCCAAGCGCCTTGTTCTTCTGGAGAACATAAATCACCGGAATCTCAGAACCTACTACGCCGCCGTTGGTAGCAATAGGAACGTGTTTAAGAGTAACGGTAGAGTTCTTAGTGCCGCCGGAGCCTGCTCCAACCTTAATGGTCTCTACACAGGGAGTCGCAATGGTAGCAGTGTCAGAAGCCTGCTCAACCTCAGAGCCAAACTGAGCAGCCAGAATACCGAGAGAAAACAGGGTGTTTTCGGCGGAGAATTCCGCAGAATCACCATTGTAGAATGTAGCGATAGGAACACCCATTGCGTCGGTCTTCTGGGTGTTATCAGAAGTGATACTCAGAGAGGGATTCTGAATATCGGAAGCGTTGAAGTAAATATCACCGGTAGCAGGGTCGGTGAATACAACGCGGCGAACCCTCTTAATCAGAAGGTTATCAACATTGAAAGACATATAATTTCCTCCTTGTCAGTAAAAACGGCAAACTATTCAAGCTTGCCGTTCCATACTAATTCCTTTTTGTTTATTTTCTTAAAATCTACATTGCCGGAATAAATCCCTTGCATTAGGTAGTGATGTGACATAACTTTCTGGGTTCGCGAGATAGTGTCCATAAAGACATTTATCTTCATTTTCCACAAGCTGTCGTATGTTTCACTTGTAAGGTCACTGCCGACAAGCGAAGACATCAACGGCTGAAGCACGGAACTGAATGCCTTGTTCTTTTGCCTTTTGAATTCTTCTTCGGCGTCTTCAAGCATTATCCTTTTTGTACTTTCGTTGCCCGGAACTCGTTCGTTCTTGACGAAGCCGTGAATTTTTCTCAGATAGTCCGTAATAATTCGGTGGATATTTTTGTCAATGATTATCCGCCTGTCAGGACTACTGAGCACGATTTCTTCGTTTTCATTATTAATACATAACTCCATAGAAGCTATATCCAGCGCTCCAAAGAGAATCCTCGTGCTGTCAACATCAAACATTTTATACATCCGGCAGAACACCCCAAAGTCTGTTTCCTTCGTAAAGTCAATGCCTTCAAGGTGCAGCTGATACATGAGGTCGCTGGGGGTAGCCGTCAGAGACGACACAAGAGAAAGATACTCCCGTTCCCCATATTCGGCGATCTCGTCAAGAGTAGGATGACGTATTGAGATAAAATCGTTCACTACATAATCCTTACCTCTGTATATTTGCAGCTCGTCGTTCTCTATAGAATGATTATCAGCCATAATCTTCCTCGTCGCACATGCTGGAGTTTATCTCCTGAGCTACAAAAGTTAATCTCCTGAAACGGAATTTGTCATTGACCGAACCCGGCTCGTTGCTCACAAGAACCAGTTCTCCGACACCAAAGTCATGACTTCCGTTCAGTTCCTTGTCAATCAGCTGGCTCAGATAGTCTGCTCGTGTAGCAGACACGCCGGTCATGTCCAGCTTCATTTTATTCTGATGTACAATAACATCGACAATCAGCTCCGGGTACACCCACACTCCATTCTGAGAAATGTCGGGAACCCTTACCTCGACGTTGATAAAAGAGGACGTTTCCTCTATGGTGTCGGGAATATACAGGTGAGGAAAGATACGGACGTATGTAAGCCCGGATTCTATCTCCTCCTCTGTAACGTCGAGAGCTTTTATTATATCCTCGTTATCGAGAAATTTCGCGATAGCAATGTCTTTCCACTCTGTAACAGAGTTTGAGTTTGCCATTTACATTCCCCCTAAAATTCTTACAGTAAGCGTTGACATATTGGAGCCGTCAGTTGCCGTAAGCAATACATTCGCTCCAATGATGTCACTCTGCCTTGCCGCCCTGATTTTCAGTATACCACCAGATTGCGACACAGTAAGATGTCTCATGACTTCAGGTATAGCATTGACAGACCATACCGTAGTCGGTGTTGCCTTGAACGATTTCGCAGACCCGCCAGCCCGTATCTCGGGGCTTCCAGCATAGTTGATTTCCAGATTTCCGTGTACCGGAGTTTCTGGTTCAATGTAGTCGGCTATCATCAGTTCAACATTATCCGTTGCATCATTATACTCGCTCTGGGTAAGGTTCCAAATCAGGAAGCCGCCCTTGATATCCTGATACTTATTCGTTACCGTATCAACGCAGGTACATTTATAAGCTTTGGGATGACCAGATATGGTCTCCAGCAGGAACCTCTTGTCAACATCCACCAGAGAAGTTTCTTCATCAAACGGTATCTGGATTTTGAACTCGCGGTTAGAAGTGTTAACTTCCTTGCCCTTATCAATATTTGAGGTATACGGCTTTGTTGCAATGCACCATCTCTCCTGAATTTCACGCGTTTCAGGATTCTGCCACTGTATCGTTCGGTTACATCGTTCCATGATTCCGCTTCGAGTAATGCTGTCAGAAAAATCAATATCTGTAACCAGCCAGTGTATCTTGTGCCAATAGATGATATCCCCCATGTTGAGTTCCTCACCGGGGCGGGGGAATATCGAACATTTGTTTTTGTCGTTGTGCGATGGAGCAACAATAAACTGTTGTTCAGCCTCGTTCCTAGTTATGTCGTATTCATAATTAAACGAATCTTCAAACCTATCGGCAAACCGTTGCTGTGCCTCAGAGAGCTTTATATCTTTTCTGTGCTTCGCCCCGATTCCGTTTTGAATCGTGCGGAAGTAACCGATATCAACCTTGAGAGCCATTACTCATCCTCCTCGTCAAAAGAGGCATAGTCGATACCAAGATATTTTCCGGTCTTCCTGTCCGTATCACGATACTCTGATATAAGCAACTT
>JBJFGA010000369.1:0-6499 GCA_051892275.1 Oscillospiraceae bacterium
GCCGCCTTGAAAAACTGGCACAGGAGCGGTCATTAAAGCTCGACGAGTTATCTGAAGAGGAACTCCGGGAGCTTATGGATCAGGTATTCAACGGTCAGTGACCGTTAGATTATATAATATTTTGGAGGTTTATTCAACATGACAAAGGCAGAATTAGTAACAGCTATTGCTGAAAAGTCCGGTCTTACCAAGAAGGATTCCGAGAAGGCTCTCGCAGCATTTATCGACACCGTAACTGATACTCTCGCAAACGGCGATTCCATTCAGCTGGTTGGCTTCGGTACATTTGAGGTACGTGAGCGCGCTGAAAGAACTGGTATCAACCCCAGAACCAAGGAGAGCATCAAGATCGCTGCTACAAAGGTTCCGGCATTCAAGGCTGGCAGAGCACTCAAGGACGCTGTAAGCAAGTAATTTCTGCTATCGGCTGAATTTGATCAACAAAACAGCGGCGGGCTTTCTTGCCTGCCGCTATTGCTTTATCAGAAAGAGGATATTATGAGATTAGACAAGTATCTGAAGGTTTCCCGACTTATCAAGCGCAGGACTGTCGCAAACGAAGCCTGCGACGCTGAAAAGGTCACGGTGAACGGTAAGACGGCACGTGCCTCCTACGACGTGAAAGCTGGCGACATCATCGAGATAAACATCGGCGCTAAGCCGCTGAAGGTGCGTGTTCTCGACGTCAAGGAGTACACCAAAAAAGAAGATGCCGCCGCTCTCTACGAAGTGGTACAGTAACAGGCATATTCTCTCCCCTGTCCGAATAAAATGTACAAACGACAAGGGAGGTATCTCTATGCAGAAAAAAGCGGAACTGCCGCGTGATATCACGCACAACATCATCATGGAAAACCGCAGGGAGCTTCGCATTTCCGGCGTAAAGGACATCGACAGCTTCAGCGAGACCCGGGTGGTGTTAAGCACGGTAATGGGCGAGCTGGTCATCAAGGGGCAGGAGCTTCACATCAGCGCGCTTGAAGCCGAAACCGGGGAGTTCTCCATGTCCGGGCAGATAAAGTCGCTGTGCTACAACAGCTTCAGCAGCTCTGACAGCCTGTTCGGCAGAATGTTCAGGTAGCGGGTGGGCGGTATGGTCTATTCTATTCCCGACTGCTTCATGACTGCGTTCGCGGTGGGGCTGGTATTTGCCCTGGTTTATGAGGCGCTTCGTATTGTTCGCATTCTGCTGCCGTTCAGGGCGGTGACTTTTCTCTGCGATGTTCTGTTCTTCCTGCTTGCGGCGGTGGCTGTGACAAAGCTGTCGCTAGTGCTTGGGAACTACATCCGCGGATATACGGTGCTTGGTTTCGGAGCAGGGGTGTTCACCTATATCACTACCGTCGGGCGTATCATAAATCGGCTGGAGAACGCTGTCGCGGACGCGGTCCGGACGGTTCTGGGGGCATTTTTCCGTGCATTGGGCAGCGCTTTCCGATCCGGGTTTGGTCTTATTGCACATAAGGTGCATATTGTATTTGGTACAATCCACAAAATTTGGCTGAATGCCGGTAAAAAACTACGCAAACCCTTGAAAATAAAGCCACAGATGGTGTATAATAATAAAAGCACCAATAAAATCAGCAGAGGAAGTGAAACGGGGAATGTCATTCAAGCCAAGGTCAAAAGAAGCAACAATGCCTAAAAAGCGCAGCGGTATAATAACCATTGTGGCGTTTGCGGCAAGTATCCTTATGGCGGGATATGCGGTTTTCTCTATCGTTTCCTCAAATATCAAGATCAACGAGTATCAGCAGCAGTACAACGAACTTGTTATCCAGACCGCGGCTGTGGAGGACTCCAACGCTGAGATAAGCCGCTACCTTGAAGAGGGCGCGGATATGGACGAATATATCGAGGATATGGCGCGGGATAAGCTGGATTACGCCCGGCCTGACGAAAGAGTGTACTATGTAGTTCCCGATTCCGGCAGAAGCTGAACTATTTGGTGATAATATCTCCCATAACAAAAAATGACGGCAGGTTTTTCACTGCCGTTTTTCATTTATGAAACAAACAGAACAAATTAGGGGTTGACAAATTCTGCATTTTTTTATACAATAGATTTGAAACATTGTATTTCATGGAGATTCTTATGCATTTACTTACCAAAATACTGAAAAAGATTTTTAACCGTACCGTTGTGTGCATACTCGGCATACTGTTGCAGATAACCTATCTGGTCATGATATTCATGTCCTTCGGCACACAGTACACTTATTCTTATATAGTTTTCGTTGCCATCGGTATCATATTGTCGATGTATATCTACAATACTGACATCAACCCAAGCTACAAGCTTGCGTGGATATTTGCGATACTTGCATTCCCGATATTCGGTATAATCTTCTATATCTTCTTTGGCAACAGCCACTCCGGCGACCGCCTTAGAAAGCGCATGATGCAGTATGACGACGAGGCACGGCTGCTGCTGCCGCAGAACGAAGATATCATCGAAGCGCTGAACCGTGATAACCCCCCCGCGGAAAAGCAGGCGAAATACCTGTACACCTACGGCGGCTACCCGGTTTACGCGAACACAAAAACCACCTACTTCCCCATCGGTGAAGCTAAGTTTGCCGCAATGGTGGAAGAGCTTGAAAAAGCCGAGAAATTCATCTTCCTTGAATACTTCATCATTGCCGAGGGCAAGATGTGGGGAACTATCCTCGATATCCTCGAACGCAAGGTGAAGCAGGGTGTTGACGTGCGGCTTATCTATGACGATATCGGCTGCCTGCTGACGCTCCCCTACAAGTATTATGAGGAGATGGAAAAGCGCGGAATAAAGTGCAAGGTGTTCAACCAGTTCCGCCCGATATGGTCGGCGAAAATGAACAACCGCGACCACCGGAAGATACTGGTCATTGATGGACACACCGCGTTCACCGGAGGAATAAACCTCGCGGACGAATACATCAACGAGTACGAGAAGTATGGTCACTGGAAAGACAGCGCAGTAATGCTCAAGGGCGAGGGTGTGTGGAGCTTCACAATGATGTTCCTGTCCATGTGGAACTTCCTCAACCAGCACAAGCCGGACGAATACAGCCGATACATGCCCCAGAAAGAGGATATAGAGGACTGCATGGGCACGGGAGTTGTCATTCCGTTCACCGACAGCCCGCTGGACGATGAGCCTGTCGGCGAGAACGTCTATCTCAACATCATCAACAGCGCGGAGGACTACGTTTATATCACGACTCCTTACCTCGTTATCGACAACGAAATGCAGACAGCGCTGGTACTTGCGGCGAAAAGCGGCGTGGACGTGCGCATTATCACCCCGCATATCCCGGACAAATGGTTCGTCCATGCAGTGACCCGGGCGCATTACCGTAAGCTGGTAAAGTACGGCGTCAAGATATACGAATACACACCCGGCTTCATACACGCCAAGAACTTCGTTTCGGACGACCGCGCTGCGGTTGTCGGCACGATAAACCTCGACTTCCGCAGCCTGTATCTGCACTTTGAGTGCGCCGCGTGGATGTACAAGTGCGAGTGTATCCCTGACATCAAGAAGGACTACCTGGAAACGCTGAAGGTGTGCCAGGAGATAACCTATTCCGACTGTCTGCACATCAATATCTTCCGGCGGATAGGTCGCGCGATACTGCGATTGTTCGCACCGATGATGTAGTAAAAATGCTCCCGGGGATTATGAAATGCTCCGGGAGTTCGTTTATATGATGTTTTTTATCTCGTTCAGATTTGTTATGGTGTAGTCTATCCGAAGCTCCGGCGGCGCTGATTTACGCTCGGTGTTGTACCAACAGCAGGCTATCCCGGCGTTGTTCGCGCCCCTGATGTCGCTGGTGAGGGAATCTCCGACCATGAGCGCTTCCCCGCGCTTTACCCACGGAATGGCGGAGAATACCTTGTCGTAGAACAGCGGCGAGGGCTTCATTTCACCCAGCATTTCTGCAATGAACACGCCGTCCAGAAGCTTGTCCAGCCCGGAGCGCCGCAGCTTTGCGACAAGCTCCGCTGACGGGGTGTTGCTGACCGCGTACTGCTCCACCCTGCCCCGCAGCGACTTCACCAGCTCCCCGGAATTGTCATTGAAGAACACATACTCCCGCAGCGACAGCTTGTACAGCCGGTCGAACTCCTGGGTGTCGTAAGACAGCCCGTACTCGCCGAAGAAGTCCTCAAAGCGCTTCAAGAACAGCTCCTCCCGGGTAGTCTCGCCGCGCTCCAGCCGCTGCCACCAGCCCTCGTTTATGCGGTGGTAGCGCTCCACCATGCTGTCGGTGCATTCCCCCAGCCCGCACTGTCTGAAACAGGACTTCATGCCGGCTGACAGGGATTTGTTGAAATCCAGCAGCGTACCGTCAACGTCCCATAATATTGCCTTGTACATAAATCACCTCGTATAGAAAACCGCACAGAAGCACTGTGCGGCGTTGTTTTTATCTCTTCTGCTTTGCTTCTGCCTTTAAGCGCAGGTCGCGTTCAAGAATAACCTTTCTCATGCGTATGCTCTTGGGTGTAACTTCAACAAGCTCATCGTCTTGAATGAAGTCCAGACACTCCTCAAGGCTCATCTGCTTCGGCGGGATAAGGTGCAGCGCGTCATCAGAGCCGGAAGCACGGGTGTTGGTGAGGTGCTTTTTCTTGCAGACGTTGATCACTATATCGCCTGCCTTCGGGGAAACACCAACGATCATGCCCTCGTAAACCGGAACGCCTGCGCCAATGAACAGCGTACCGCGCTCCTGCGCATTGAACAGACCGTAGGTGATAGAGGGACCTGTTTCCCATGCAACAAGAGAACCGACGGTCCTTCTCGGGATATCGCCGAAATAAGGCTTATAGCTGTCGAAGGTGGAGTTCATGATACCCTCGCCTTTAGTGTCGGTCATGAACTCGCCGCGATAGCCGAACAGACCTCTTGACGGAACAAGGAACTCAAGTCGGGTGCGGTTACCGATGGGGTGCATTGAGGTCATCTCGCCCTTGCGAACACCCATGCTCTGCATTACAGAACCGACGGATTCAGCGGGAACGTCCACAACAAGGCGCTCTACCGGCTCGCAGAGCACGCCGTCTATCTCCTTGGTGAGTACACGCGGTGTGCTTACGGAAAGCTCATAGCCCTCGCGGCGCATTGTTTCAATAAGGATAGACAGGTGCATCTCGCCACGGCCTGCAACATTGAAAGCGTCCAGCGTATCACTGTCGGTGACGCGGAGGGAAACGTCCTTCAGGGTTTCGCGCATAAGTCTTTCGCGAATCTGGCGGGAGGTGACGAACTTGCCCTCTCTGCCGGCGAACGGGCTGGTATTTACGGAGAATGTCATCTCGACCGTCGGGTCGGATATCTTAACGAAAGGAAGCGGCTCGGGATTGTTTACGGAGCAGATAGTCTGACCGATAGTTACGCCCTCGATACCGGAGAATGCCACGATATCGCCGACCCTGGCTTCATCAACAGCGACCTTGTTCAGTCCCTCGTACTGATACAGCGATACTATCTTGGACTTGAACGGCGCGGTTCTGTTGTGGTGGTCGCAGACTATAACTTCCTGGTTCTGCTTCATTACACCGCGCTCAATACGTCCGATAGCAATTCTGCCGACGTACTCATTGTAGTCGATAGAGGATACGAGCACCTGAAGGTCGCCGTCCGGGTCGCCCTCGGGAGCGGGGATATGCTCGATTATCTTGTCAAACAACGGCTTGAAGTCTGTACCCATCTGGTCGGGGTCGTAGGAAGATAGACCAAGTCTGCCGGAGCAGAAAATTACCGGGCTGTCTATCTGCTCCTCGGAAGCGTCGAGGTCGAGAAGCAGCTCAAGCACCTCGTCAACGACTTCCTTGTTGCGCGCGTCAGGACGGTCGGTCTTGTTTACGACAACGATTATCTTATGACCCAGCTCCAGAGCCTTCTGAAGCACGAAACGGGTCTGGGGCATTGTTCCCTCGAAAGAGTCAACCAGCAGAAGAACGCCGTTTACCATTTTCAGTATACGCTCCACCTCGCCGGAAAAATCAGCATGACCGGGGGTGTCAACAATGTTTATCTTGACGCCGTTGTACATGCAGCTGGTGTTCTTCGCAAGAATAGTGATGCCGCGCTCACGTTCAAGGGCATTGCTGTCCATAACGCGGTCGCTTACAACCTGGTTCTCGCGGAAAGCGCCGCCCTGCTTCAGCATTTCATCGACCAGAGTAGTCTTGCCGTGGTCAACGTGGGCGATTATCGCAATGTTTCTTAAATCTTCTCTTACCAATGTTTTCACATTCCTTTAATTATTAATTTCGATTTTTCGACGTTTTTTATTATACTACTTTTTTTTGTAATCTACAAGGTATCTTGAAAAAAACTGTTGTTTTAATTATAATAGACTATTTTCCAAAAGATAATTTAGTGAAAATCACAACAAAACAGAGCTGTACTTTCCCATAACAGCTCTCAGCTTGTCGAAAAAGACAATGCTGCCTGCGAAGCAGGCTTTTGAAATCAGTTTTTTGCCACGGGTTTCCCGGGGCA